>JASBRL010000082.1 GCA_030149475.1 Marinobacter sp. | reverse complement strand
GCTCTTCGGTGCCGGGTTTGGGCTGAGCACTGGTCGGCGTCTTGGGCTTGGGTGGTGGCCAGGTGATTTCGCCCTGGTGCACCACGGTTACGCCGCGGATCACATCGTCTTCCATGTTCACATTGAACTGGCCGTCCTTTTCCGGGGTCAGTTCGGTGATCAGGTTGAGCAGGTTGGTGGAATACAGCTCGCTGGACACGGTGGCCATACGGCTGGGCAGATCGGTGTAGCCGATGATGGTCACGCCGTGTTCGCTGGCAATTTCGCCGGGCCTGGTCAGCTCACAGTTGCCGCCACGCTCGGCCGCCAGATCCACCACTACGGAGCCGGGCTTCATGGCCTTGATCATGTCGGCGGTGATCAGCTTGGGCGCTGGTTTGCCGGGGATCAGGGCGGTGGTGATGATAATATCCACTTCCCTGGCCTGTTCCATGAACAGTTCCATTTCCTTGCGGATAAACTCGTCACTCATTTCCTTGGCGTAGCCGCCGGTGCCGGAACCTTCCTCTTCCATTTCCACTTCAAGGAATTCGGCGCCCATGCTTTCGACCTGTTCCCGGACTTCCGGGCGGGTGTCGAACGCGCGCACAATGCCCCCCATGCTGCCCGCAGCACCAACGGCCGCCAGACCGGCAACACCGGCCCCGATGACCAGGACCTTGGCGGGCGGAACCTTGCCTGCAGCCGTCACCTGACCGGTGAAGAAGCGACCGAAGTGCTGGGCGGCTTCCACCACCGCCCGGTACCCGGCGATGTTGGCCATGGAGCTCAGCGCGTCCATTTTCTGGGCGCGACTGATCCGCGGGAGGCTGTCGATGGCGAACGAGGTGACTTTGCGTTCGGCCAGCCTATCGAGTAGCTCCGGATTCTGGGCCGGCCACAGATACCCCATCAGATAGCTGTTTTCAGACAGCCACTGGCTTTCGTCGACCCCGTATTCGGGATGGGTTTCCGGTGCGCGTACTTTCAGCACGCACTCGGCGGCTTCGTAAAGCTCTTTCGGTGTTTCGACAACTGTCGCCCCGGCTTCCTTGTAGGCCGCATCGGGGAACTGGGCGCTGGCCCCGGCGTCGCGTTCGATGAACACCTCGTGGCCAAGCTTGATCAGCTTGCGGACCGATGTGGGCGTTGCCGCCACCCGGTGTTCCTGGTCATGGATTTCTCTGGGAATGCCTAGTTTCATCGACTGATCCCTCCTAGTGTGCCGACGTTACCGGAAACTCAACAACGGCCTGACAGGTCACGTTTTGCTGTCAGGTGTCCGCCTGTCGACCGGGCTACAAAACAATAACCGGTAAAGATTTTTTGTAATCCGTCGACGAGATTTCTGATAACCCTTGTGGTCCGGTCAGTAATTCTACTGACGGTTCTTTTTTGGACCATTGATTTTATTGATTTTTTTTGTAATCCGTATATTTTGCCGGGCGCTAAGATACCAGAACCTGCAGATTTTTGCAGGGTAACCTTGCCAAATCCAGCTTTGATTGCTACTGGCGTCGTGCCGGGGCTGCTCAGCGCCAGCGTACGAGGCAACCCCGGCGCAGCAGATAACGACCGGTCTCCTCGCCCCGGTGTTTATAGATCCACCACTGGCCATCCTGTTGGTCCGGATCGCCCAGCACATAACGTACCTGCCGGGCGCTCATGCCCTCACGGACCTGGTGTCTGACCCGCAGGCTTCTCAGCTCGGTTGATTGGATGTAGCCGGCATCACAGTCGGTGTCGGGGCGTTTACGATCGGTACTGGCGGGTGGTTCCCAGAATGTCACATCGGTCCCGCTGTCGAGGCGGCCACCGAGTTGGCTGGGCGATACGGTAACAATGCGGGCGTGGTCGCCACACGGGGTGTCGGAAAACACCGTCTGGTGGGCCCGTTCGCAGCGATAGATCGCAGCCTGGGTGGTTCCATGGAAAAGAAGTGAAAAAGCAATGATCTGCCTGATTGATCGCATCCTGCGGCTCCGGTGAGATTCCATCTCGTCTGATCGTTGAATCCTGAATTCCGTCCGCGGTCGGTTAACCGCTCGAGGTATTCGGGCGTTTAAGCATCGGATAGCCTGGCAAAGGCCAATCAGTCGGGCCAATCAGTCGGGCCAATCAGTCGGACTATCCGGGGCTGCCAATGTTAGCATGGTGACACATGACTGAATGAACAGGACCATACATGGGATTGTTATTTGAGGAAATCGACAGCCAGCCGTCGCGACTGGGTGACATCTCTCTCCGTCGCCGGCGCATTCCGGCGCTGGGTGAGCGGGATATATACGAAGTCAAGCTGGGCGAGGAATTCCTGATGTCCAGTCTGTTCGTGGAGGCCGAAATCGCCTTGGCGGATCTCGGACTGGCCGCGGTTGAGGGAGAGGATCTTCAGGTTGTGGTGGGTGGTCTTGGCCTGGGCTACACCGCCGAAGCTGCCCTCAAGCATGACCGGGTGGGAGAATTGCTTGTAATCGATGCGCTGGAGACCGTCATTCAGTGGCACCAACAGGGGAAGGTGCCCCTGGGCAAGGTGCTGAATGACGACCGTCGCTGTCGATTTGTTCATGACAGCTTTTTCGATCTGGCGGTTGATCCCGGGAACGGATTTGATCGTCAACAACCAGGGCGCCGGTTCGATGCCATTCTGCTGGATATTGATCATTCGCCCCGGGCTTTGTTGAATGACACTAACGCCAGTTTCTACCGGTTCGAGAGTCTGGTTTTGATGGCAAGGCAACTCCGGCCGGGGGGCGTTTTCGCCATGTGGTCTAACGAGCCCTGCGATGAGGCTTTTATGACGTTACTGTCACAGGTGTTCGAGGACATCACCTGTCATGTGGTGGCCTTTTACAACCCGTTGCAGAACCGGGAATCGACCAACAGCGTTTACGTCGCGACTAAAACGGGCGTCTGAGTCGTCAACAGGTGTGCGCTCCGGCCATCCCTGGTGTCACGGAGCCTGAAAATTCTGTCCACCCGACCCGGTGCTGATCAGTGACGATGACGGGCGGATGTTTTGACGGGAACGCCGTTGGCGTAGTAGGCGCTGTGCTCACTGTGTTCGACGAACCCCATGTTGATCAGTTGGCTGACGAAAGGATCGGCCTCCATGTCGCCAATATCGGCATAGTCCACCAGATCGTAGCTCCGCCATTGCTCGAAACGGGACTGAACCGACGCCTGACGGGTATCAACCTGTTGCGCCTGCCAGTGTATGTGACGGGCTTTTATCTCTAGCCGGGTTGCCAGCGCCAGCTCGGGGCTCCAGTAGAGCCTGGTGGCCTCTGCGGAATCAGCATACCCCTGTTCTGTCCAGCAGTGATCACCGGCGACGGACGTCACCTTCCTGCCTGTATCCCGACTCAGCCCCAGGCTCTCTGGCGTAGCCAGTGCCGAGATTGTCTGCCAGTCAGGTTTTTTGCCCAGCATGTCCAGATCAACGGGTTCGTAGGCAATGCCGCGTTGCTGTTGCAAAAAAAGCCGGGTCAGGGCAAGGCGACCGTTGGGCATCGGTTGCCAGAGCTCTACGATTCCCGCCGCCGGCCTCTCCCAGGCGATGTTACCGCGATAGCGCCAGAAAATCAGGCGTTCGCCGGGATTATCCGGTGTCTGGTATACCACCCTCACAGCCTGGTCCGGGCCTGCCTCGCAGCGATCAGCCGCCAACGTCGGCTGTGACCAGAGCACAGCCAGGCTGGTCAACCAGCCGGCAAGTAACACAAAACGATTCATACGGGCTCACCTCCAGATTACGATGGTTGAACAGCGGCTTCCTCCCGGGAGGGAGAAGGCCAGCCGGGCGTGGGGTCAGGGCAGCAAGCCGCCGCTATACGCCATTACGTGGAACAGGACATTCTGCTCAAGTGTACCGGTGACCAGATCGGCGCCGGGCCCTCTCGCAAATACCGCGACGTCCTCACCTGCGTGGGTCTCCGCCGACAACGGAATCAGCGACTCCTGATGGAAGCCCGGCTGGGTGGTATCGATCGCTGTCAGATCCTTGCGCCCGGCGTCCACCGGGTTGGCGTACCGGACATCCGCGTCCGTGGTCGTGCCATAATCGGCAAAGCCCCGGCCATTGGTATAGCCCAGGGTGGTGTAGGGCAGGCTATCCTTGGCCAGTGCCGGCTGGGCTTCTGTCTGGCCGCTGCTGTCGTTGCCGATAACTTTGCCCAGAATGGGGTTGCCCCGGGTAGGGTAGCCGGCGATCGTGAACACATGACTGTGGTCAGCGGTGACCAGGATCAGTGTTTCCGCCGGGTCCGTCTTGTCGAGAGCCGCTTTCACTGCCCGTGACAATTCCACGGTATCCGACAGCGCATTGTAGGCATTACCGGCGTGATGGGCATGATCAATGCGCCCTGCTTCCACCATCAGGAAATACCCGCTTTTGTTGTTCGACAACACGTCGATCGCCTTGCTGGTCATGTCCGTCAACGATGGCTCGCCTGCAAAATCGTTTTTGCGGTCCGCTTCATAGCGCATGTGTGAGCTGTTGAACAGCCCCAGTAATCTGGACGCGCTGGCCGGGACGGCATCGAACTCCGCCTTGGTTTGCACGTAAGTTCCCTGGGGGTACTTGCTTTGCCATTCACTGACCAGGTTCCGGCTGTCCGTGCGCTTGCCGCTTTTACCTTCGATATCGGTCACTGTCGTTGGCAGGAAATTGCGACGCCCGCCGCCCATGACCACGTCCAGACCATCACCCGCGGCGAACTCAACCAACTGAGCGGCAATATCCTTGCAGCCGGTCGGCGCGCTGTACTCCCAGTTACGTTCCGGCGTCTTCGCGTAGACCGCACCCGGAGTGGCATGGGTAATTCGGGCGGTACTGACGATACCGGTTGACCGGCCCTGGGTTTCAGCAAGCTCAGCCAGTGTTGTCAGTTCCTTTCCCTGGCTGGATGCGCAGTCTCCGCGAAGCACATTCTCGGAAACGCTCAGTACACCGGCCTTGGATTTGACGCCGGTCATCAGCGCGGTCATCGTGCCCGCCGAATCGGGCGTCTGCTGATTGGTGTTGTAGGTTTTTACCAGCCCCGTGAACGGCATTTTTTCGAAGCTCAACTGGTTCTCCTCACCCGGCTGGCCCCGCATCTGGCCTTCCATTATCCGCGCAGCGGTAATCGTCGAG
This sequence comes from Marinobacter sp., assembly GCA_030149475.1. Classification (GTDB taxonomy): domain Bacteria; phylum Pseudomonadota; class Gammaproteobacteria; order Pseudomonadales; family Oleiphilaceae; genus Marinobacter. The sequence goes on along the minus strand of JASBRL010000082.1, from coordinate 61,502 downwards.
ACACCCATGCCGTCGCCGACAAACAGTATGACGTTCTTTGCGGCGCCGGCTTTGTGGTTCACCGTTCGTGTGGCTGCGGCGTTGACCTGTTGCTCGGCATTGACGTACCAGGTGCTTTTTGCCTGGACATCCGGCACGTGGAGGCTGTCAGTCGTCGCTTGCCGGTCGTTTCCGCAGGCGGTCAGAGTTGCCGCGGTTGCCGCAATCAGAGTCAGTCTTGCGATCTGTTTCATTTCATCAGTCCTCGTGTGTATTCGTTGTACGGAGAGCCCTAAAGGCCCATTGCCCGGGTCATGATGTGGTAAAGCTGGTTCTGTTCCATGTCACCCTGAACAAGAAAGGCATCGACGCCTGTGGCGTGAACCGTGACGTCTTCACCGGCATGGGTTTCTGCGCCCAGAGGAACCAGTGCCTCCTGATGAAAACCGGGCTGGGTGGTATCCGTGTTGGTGAGGTCTTTGCGGCCTGTATCCGTCGGCATTGAGTAGCGGGCATCGGCATCTGTCGTGCTGCCGAGGTCCGCAAAGCCCCGACCATTGGTGTAGCCGAGGGTGGTGTAGGGCAGGCTGTCCGCTGCCAGAGCCGGCTGGGTGTTGGCCAGGCCGCTGCTGTCATTGGTGGTTACCGTGCCCAGTACGGGATTTCCGCGGGTCGGATAGCCGGCGATGGTAAAGACATGGCTGTGGTCGGCGGTGACCAGGATAAGTGTGTCTTTCAGATCGACCTGGCTGAGGGCCGCCTTCACCGCATTGGACAATTCAATGGTGTCTCCCAGCGCATTGTAGGCGTTGCCGGCATGATGTGCGTGATCAATTCGACCGGCTTCAACCATCAGGAAGAAGCCCTTGTCGTTCTGTTTGAGCACATCAATGGCCCGGGTGGTCATTTGCGCGAGCGAGGGCTCACCGGCGATGTCGTTCACCCGGTCGGCCTCATACCGCATGTGAGAACTGTTGAATAGCCCCAGCACCTGAGGGGTATTGGCCGGAATGGCATCGAATCCGGCGAGGTCGTTCACATACACTCCTTCGGGATGTCGGCTCTTCCACTCCGCGGTCAGATCCCGGCCGTCCTTGCGTTTGCCGGTCTGGCCTTCGAGGTCGGTGACACTGTCGGGTAAAAAATTGCGACGACCACCTCCGAACGCCACGTCGATGCCATCGCCGATATCAAAGGACACAAGTTGATCGGCGATGTCCTTGCAGCCGTCCGGGGCGGCGTACTCCCAGTTTCGCTCGGCCACTTTGGCGTAGGCACCGGCAGGGGTGGCGTGAGTCAGGCGGGCGGTGGTTACCACGCCGGTTGCGCGCCCACTGGCCTCCGCACGTTCGAGTGCGGTGGTCAGTTCCTGGCCACGGCTGGCGGCACAGTCGCCCCGCAGAACGTTTTCGCTGATATTGATGACACCGGCTTTGGTCTTTACGCCGCTCATCATTGCGGTTACCGTGCCGGCCGAGTCTGGCGTCTGCTGGTTCGTGTTGTAGGTTTTTGACAGGCCGCTGTAGGGGAAGGTCTCAAAGCTCAGGAAATTCTCTTCACCGGTTTTGCCCGCGAGTTGTCCCTCACGAATCCGGGCCGCCGTCAGCGTGGAGACGCCCATGCCGTCTCCGATAAACAGTATGACGTTCTTTGCCTGACGCTCGGTGCGGTCTCCGGCGAGGCGTTGCTGCAACACGGTCTGAGCGTCGGTGTACCATGTGCTGTTGCTTTGATAGGTTGGCAGTGCCGCGTTGGTCACAGCACTGGCGAGGCTCGCTGCTGAGGCCAGCAGCACACCTGTTATTCGATTATTCGATTTTTCATAACTTGCTCCTGTCAGGATGATTGGGTTACGCCTGACAGGGATTATTAACGGTATTTAATGACATCTGTGTTAAGGAAGCGCCGAATTATTCAGCACCTCCTTAATCACATATCGCCACGCTTGCGCGGTTTTGATGGTTATGAAACGTCTGGTGCCGTTCCCTGTCGGGTCGGTGTCTGGCGGGCTGCCGGAGTGCCAATGTAGCGTACGGCCAGCACGATGCCGATCAGCGTAACCAGATACACCGCGACCTGAATGCCAGCGGGCCTGGCTGTATAGCCCACCAGTGCGTGCAGAATCTGACCCAATACACTGGAATCACTGAGTAGCCAGGAGGTATCCCAGATGCGGAACCCCCAGGCTGGCACGATGTTGGCGTCAACCAGGAAGCCGATACCCTGACTGGCCATGCCGGCCGCCAGCAGGATGATCAGCGCATTGGTGACGCCGAATATCCGTTTCATGGAAATCTGCAACAGGCCCAGGTACAGGGCTGCGCCCATCGCTACACCCCCCGCTATGCCCATCGCCGCGCCGGCGGTCATCTGGAGCAGGGAGCCCGAATCACTGACGGCAATGCCGTAGAGAAACAGCACAGTCTCGGAGCCCTCGCGAAGCAGAGCGAGGCCAACCACCAGGGCCAGTGCCAGCAGCGACTTGCTGCCGGTCTGCACCTGACGACCGGTTGACATCAGATTCTGCGACAGTTCGCGGCCATGCCGGCCCATCCAGACGCTGTGCCACGTCAGCATGGCAACCGCGACGAACATGACCGATGCATTGAATATTTCCTGGCCCATGCCTGAGGCCCAGGACTGTATCGCGCCAGCAAACATGGCTACCAGGCCGGCACCAAGCAACCCGACGATCAGACCGGAGATAATCCAGACGCCGCGCTTCGGCACCGTTTTGGTCGCCGCCGTGACAATAGAGATCACCATGGCCGCTTCGAGCACTTCCCGAAATACGATTAACGCCGTTGAAAACATAGGGCTTGTCCTGAGTCGGTTAGCGGGATGCCGGTGTCTGCGCCTGTAACAGGGCGTCGCCGGCCGCGGTTACTTACTCGACCGTCAAGTAGGCCTTGGACTGGTCTTCATGGTATTCGTCGGCAAAGCTGTACCGGCCGGGTTCCAGAGGTCCGACAAACACCGAAATGCTTTGCCCTCCGGGAACAATTTTTTCGACGTCCAGGTCGTGGCTTTCAAATTCCGCCGGCGACTTGTCCAGGTTGTGAACAATCAGCTTGACCCTTTGATTCTTCGGCAGAACCAGATTTTGCGGAGAGAAGGTATGGTCCTTGAGGGACAGGACATAGTCGTCTTCGCTGGCCCCTGCGGTGAGCGGCAGGGCCAGGGCTATGGTGGTGAGAAAGATGGCACGAAATGCTTTACCCATTAGTGGTCACTCCAGGCTGGATGAATCAGTTATTTCGGCCATCAACGGCCATGCACGGATATTGATACGAATGATAATGCTTATTGTTTGAGTTTTGCAAGTAGGTAGTCTGGGATTGTCAACCTGGCCGGCGCAGTGGGTGTGACTGAGATGGGGCGTGAATCATCCTGACAGCTTGTTGGCGTATGGATTGGTCAGTGTGCCGGAGGGGTGGTACTTTCGGCCTGGCCCGGTTTCAGCAGCCATACCAGCGGAATCATCACGAAGAACAGCATGGCCATGAGATGGAAACTGTCGATGAAGGCCAGCATCTGGGCCTGAGCCTGGACCTTCTGGTTCAGGATGGCGAGGGCCTGTTGGTGGCTTCCCACCAGGTGCTGCAACTGGCTCAGGCTTTGCTCCCACTGAGCATCGCCCGGGCTGGTGTTGGCCACCATCGGTACCCGGTGATGGGCGCCCATGCGCTCAAGCGCGATCACCAGCATCGAAATGCCCACGCCCCCGCCAAGGTTACGCATGAACGCAAGCATTGAAGAGGCCTGGTTGTTGGCACTTTCCGGCAGACCCACATACGCCATGGTGGTGATCGGGATGAACAGGAAGGCAATCCCGACTGTCTGCCAGGCCCGGAACAGCGCCAGCGTGTACATGTCCACCTGGGTGGTGAAGTTCCCCATGGCCCAGAGAGCCGAACCGGAAACAATAAGTCCGAAGGTGATCAGTTTACGCAAGTCCACCTTGCCGGCCAGTTTGCCGACGATGGGCATCATCGCCATGATCGCGAAGCCGCCGGGGGAAATGACCAGCCCCGCGTCCAGCGCGGTATAGCCCAGTAACGTCTGCATGAACAGCGGCAGCAGGGCGGTGGACCCGAGCAACACCACGCCCAGTACAAACATCATCAGGTTGGAGATGGCATAGTTGCGGTAGCGGTACAGGTGCAGGTCGACGATCGGCTTGTCCTGATCCAGTGCCCGTACGATGTAGGTCAGCAGAGCAACCGTGGCCACGCCAGCGAGAATGCGGATTTCCACAGAGCTGAACCAGTCCTGCGGTTGTCCCCGGTCCAACAGCCATTGCAGGCTGCCCAGCCCCAGAGCAATCAGGCCGAAACCCAGGTAGTCAATACGGATACTGTGTTCCGGTTTCTCGTCTTCTGGAACAAAGGCGCGGATAAGCACGATCAGCACCACGCCCACGGGTACATTGATCAGGAAAATCCAGTGCCAGCTGAACTGATCGGTAATCCAGCCGCCGAGTGTCGGCCCGATGGCGGGGGCGGCCACCACCGCAATGCCGTAGACCGCGAAAGCCATGGCCCGTTTGGCCGGGGGAAAGGCATCAGCCAGAATCGCCTGCGATACGGGTTGCAACGCACCGCCAGCCAGCCCTTGTATGGCCCGGAACAGAATCAGCGAGGCCAGGTTTGGCGCCAGCCCGCAGGCCAGGGACGCCAGGCTGAAGCCGGCGATACAGGCAATAAAAAAACGGGTTCGGCCGAAATATTCCGACAGCCAGCCGGCTATCGGCAAGGCAATCGCGTTGGTGACCAGGTACGAGGTAAGCACCCAGGTGGCCTCGTCCGGGCCCGCCGCCAGACTGCCCGCAATATTCTGCAGGGAGACATTGGCAATGGAGATGTCGAGCACTTCCATGAAAGCCGCCAGGGCGACAATCGGCGCGATAAACCATGGGTTTATCTGACGTTTTACCCGGGGAGGCTTGCGGGTGACGGCTTCGGCCATGATGGGCTACCGGTCCTGATTGGCACTGTCGAGATGAACCGTCGGCACCACCGACATGCCCGGCCAGAGCTGCACGCTGTCAGGCACGGAATCTATACTGATACGCACCGGGAGTCGCTGGACCACCTTCACATAGTTGCCGGTCGCATTCTCCGGCGGTAACAGCGCGAAGCGGGACCCGGTACCAGGCTGGAATGAGACGATGTGGCCGCTCAGATCAATGCCCGGGTAGGCATCCACGGCCAGATCGACCCGGTCACCGATGTGCATGTCGCCGAGCTGCGTCTCCTTGAAATTCGCCCTGACCCAGGGAGCACCGGACACCAGGGCCGTCAGGGTCGACCCCGGGCCGACATTGCTGCCGGTTTTGGCCTGGATTTCACCGGTCCAGCCATCCACCGGGGCGTTGATATGGGTCCACTGGAGATTCAGCTTTGCCTGATCGAGATCCGCCCTGGCCTGTTTCAGCGCGGCTCTGGCCTGGACAACAGCGGCCTCCAGCACGGCGCTTCGCTCGCCCGAGGCGTCGACGACCGCCTGCTTCGCCCGGGCGGAACCGACCTCCCTGCGCGCAACGGCAATGGCTGCCTTGGTTGCCGCGTGTTGACTCTGTAACGTATCCAGAGACGTCCGGGCATCATCAAGAGTCTGTCGGGATACCTGCTGCCGTTTGGCCAGCGCCTGATAGCGCTGGACATTGCGGCGTGCCTGCGCGATTTTGGCATTCAGTGTGTCGAGGGTTCGTTGTTGCCGGCTGACATTGGCCTCGGCGACGTTAATGCTGGCCCGGGCATCCGCTTTTCGGGCCTTCAGGTCTGCTTCGAATGCTCGTTTTTCGGCTTCGGCCCGGGTGACGGACGACTTGGCCTGAGCGACCCTGGCGCCCGCAGCCTGCTCAGCGATCCGGAACGGTGCCGGGTCAATGCGGGCCAGTGTCTGGCCTGCAGTGACGGCCTGATTGTCGGTCACCGACACCTCCACCAACGGACCACTGACACGGGGCCGGAGATAAATGATGTTGCGTTCAATAAAGGCATCGTCGGTGGTTTCCTTGCCAAGATGCCACCACCAGATCCCGGTGATGGCAATTGCAGCGAGCAGAAAAACCGCGAACAGACGTTTAAGGCGGGTGGACATGAGCTGATCCCATCCATCGCGAAAAGGGCGAGCGTTGATTCTGAGATTCCCGGGTCAGGCCGGTAGACTTGTCCCGTGTTTTGTTACTAAACTGAACTGATCAGTTCAGTTTCTGCATTTTAGTCACAGTCGGGTACGGACTACAAATGTCGTTGGATCCGCGTCGCACCGAACAGATATTAAAGGCTGCCGGCCAGGTGTTCTGCCAGGCCGGTTTCGAACGCGCGTCGATGGACAGTATCGCGCGCCAGGCCGGTGTTTCCAAAGCGACTCTCTATAATCATTTCAGCGGCAAAACCGCGTTGTTCCGTGCCGCTGTGCGCCAGGTCAGCGAGGCGTTTGTGATGGAGTTGAGCGGGCTCAATCTGGACGCACTGCCGCTTGACCAGGCGTTGCTGATGCTGGGCGATGATTTTCTCCACTTTCTGTTGCAGGAAGACAAGCTCGCCGTATTACGGGCGGTGTTGTCAGAGAGTCACCGGGATCCGGAGCTTGGCCGATCCTTCCACGACTCCGGCCCGGCCGTGGCGCAGCAGGCTGTCGCCGTTTTTCTGGCCCATCGACGGGCCCTGGGTGAGGTGGCGATTGCCGACTGTGATCGCGCTGCCCGGCATTTTATAGACCTGGTCAGGGGCGACCTGCAATGGCGTGCACTGTTGCAGATTGAGTTATCTGACCGGGAGTTGCAGGCCCATCTGCACAGCGCAGTGGCCTGCTTTCTCGGCGGTTGCCAGTGGGATGGGCTGGCGAAACCGGTCAGCGAGTAACGGTGCGACCGGTGTAGTCCGAAAAATCCGGTCTTCTGGGGCGGTGCTGGTCGTCGGTCATGTAGGCAGAGGTGAGAATGAACTCGGCGGTTGCCCGGTTGCAGGCGACCGGAATATTCCAGAGTGCGGCAATTCTCAGCAGCGCCTTGATATCAGGGTCGTGAGGCTGCGGCTCCAGCGGGTCCCAGAAAAACACCAGCAGGTCAACCCGGCCCTCGGCAATCAGCGCGCCGATCTGCTGGTCGCCGCCGAGTGGACCGCTCAGCAGCCGGGTTATGTCATCCCGCTTGAGCCGCTCAGACAGCAGTTTGCCAGTGGTGCCTGTGGCATACAGGGTCAGGTTGGCGAAGCGGGTGTTGTTTTCCGCAACCCAGTCAACCAGTTCCTGTTTTTTGTTGTCGTGAGCGACAAGGGCAACGGATGCGACGGCCATGACTGCGTGCTCCTCAGGGTCCGGATAGTCAATGAAAGGTCGTATGGTACCAGAATTACGTCGTCTGCCACCTTCGTCATCGCTGCAGAGCGGGGTCGGGCGCTGGCAGATGATAGCGGAATGACAGGTGTTCCCTTAATCCATCAAAAAGAGGGCTTGCAGGCTATGATCACTGATACGGCAATCGACTGGGTTGAAGCGCCGGCGGCGGTCTGGCGTCGGCACCGGAACGGTTTGCGGGTTATCCGCCGACTTGATCCGGTGCAGTGGCATCAACTGCAGGGTATTGAGCGGCAGCAGTTGGCCCTTGCCGCCAACACCGAACGGTTTCTGGCGGGTCAACCGGCCAACAATGCGCTGTTGTGGGGTGCCCGCGGGACCGGTAAGTCTTCGCTGATCAAGGCGTTGCTGAATCGATACGCTGAACGGGGCCTGCGCATGATCGAGGTGGACAAAGACGACCTGGTGGACCTGCCGGAGATTGTTGATGACATCTGCGAGCAGCCGTACCGGTTCGTTATCTACTGCGATGATCTGTCTTTCGAGGCTGGCGAATCCGCCTACAAGGCCCTGAAAAGTGTATTGGAAGGGTCACTTGAGTTGCCACCGGAGAATGTGCGGGTTTACGCCACCTCCAACCGGCGTCACCTGATGCCGGAGTTCATGTCGGATAACCTCAAAAGCACTATGGTTGGTGACGAGTTGCACCCGGCCGAAGCGATTGAAGAACAGGTATCCCTGGCTGACCGGTTTGGTCTCCAGTTGTCGTTCTATCCATTTTCCCGGGATGTGTATCTGCAGGCGATTGATGCCCTGTTTCCCGAGACGGCCAATCGCGACCGGCTGCACGAGGAGGCGATCCGCTTTGCCCTGGGGCGCGGTGTGCGCAACGGGCGCACCGCGCAGCAATTTTACCGTCAGTTCGGCGGCCTGACGTTCAGCGATTCGGCAGCCAGATCCGGAAAATAACCCCTCGCCCGTCCGGGGCGTTCCGGGCGGTGACCGAGCCCTGGTGAAAGTCTGCGATCAACCGCACGATCAACAGGCCCTGCCCCAGGTGGCCCTGATCCGTCCCGCTGCGCAGAGACACAAAGGGGCTGAATATTTCGCTGGTCAGGTGACTCGGCAGGGGCGGCCCCTCATTGAAAACAGTTAGGGCGCTGCCGTCAATGCGGGATTGCACGCCAATGACAATGGCACGCCCGGACGGGGTAAAATCGCGGGCATTATCCACCAGCTTGTCCAGTAACTGCACCATCAGTTCCGGTGATCCCAGCACGGAGACTCCCTCAGCAGGCCCGTCGTAACGAATCCGGTGGTCGGGAGACAGGGCCTGGTAGGCTGCGGCAGCTTCGGCCGCCACCCGGGCCAGGTCGAACCGTTCTTTTTCCGCCTGGTCAAAACTCTGCTCGAGCCGCGCCGCCTCACTCATACCCTGAAGGATCTGGCTAAGCCGATCAGTCGCCTGGTGAGCGCGTTTCAGGTACACCGTCTGGGTTTCCGGGTCGGTGTCTTCCGACAGGTTCTCCAGGGATGACCGAACCACCGCCACCGGTGTCTTCAGTTCATGGGACAGGCGCCGGGCGAATCCCTCCAGATAGCGGGTGTAGCCCTGCAACCGGTCGGTCATCTGACTGAACTGGCGGGACAGTTCGCCCAGTTCGTCGCGGGCCCGGGTCGCCGGCAGTGTGCCGAGCACTCGACCGTCGTCGTCAATGCAGGCCCTGACCGAACGTTGCAGACGGGTGATTCGCCACGATAGCCAGCTGGCGTACCCCAGCAGGGCCAGCATCAACGCGACGATCAGCAGGGTACTGCGGGTGATGACCGAGCCCAGGGCATTACTGGACAGGGTCAAAAGCTGGTCCAGGGATTGTTCCAGAATCAGCGTCTGGCCAGCGGGCAGGCCGATACTGACCATAAGGTTGGGCGAGGCCCCTGCATGGCGAACTATGCCCTGTCTGGGCAGGACGTCCGGATCAACCCGGAAGCCGGACCCGGGTAATGGCTGGGGCGCCGGCTGGAAGTGCCGAACCAGGGCCCGCAAACCGTTCAGGCTGATCTGCTCGATAATCTGCATGGGGCCAAGGCTGTCAAAGTCAGGCCGGTGATTCTCGGCCGCCAGGCTTCGGTCTGCCAGTATCCAGCCCTGGCGGTCCAGCACGCGGACTGTCTGGCCGGGTGCCAGCGACGTTGCGAGGGAGTCCTCCAGCGCTGGCAGGCGCGCCACAACGCGCGGGATTGACGGCTGGGTGCCGGGGCCGCCGACCTGTCGCGGGCGACCGGTTGCGGGGTCGGGACGCCAGACAGAAAAGCTGAAACGATCGGACGCCGGTCGCGGCATCCCGATTTCCAGTTGATAACCACTGCCGGTTGCCTGCCAGACGCCGGTCACCTGATGGTCCGGTTGCGGCAGCCGCTCCGGGGACCAGCCCACCACCGGGCCGGGTGCAGGGGTGCGGATATCGCGCTCCCGGCGTTGGCCGTCCGCCAGCCAGAACAGCCGCACCTGCTCGTAGGCTTGCCCGGGCTGTCCCGGATCAAAATACGCAATGGGTGTCAGTGCGGTGACCCGCAGTAGCAGATACAGTTGGTGATCATCAACCGCCAGTTGCCAACGGATGGTATTTTGCTGGGCGGGCGCGGGTGAAAGCCGGCTTTCGGTATCGTCGTAGCCGCTCCAGTCATCGCCATAGCCATCAAGTTTGACCGGTTGAGCGGGCGTTTCGGCGTAGAGCGCGCGCCCTTCGCCGGGCGGAGGCAGCTGTGCGCCCGCGGCACTCGCCATCCGCTGCGCCTGGTTGAGTAATTGTTGGGTAGCCTGGGTGCGCAGGGCCTGATCCAGTTCCAGCACGAACCGTAATCCGGCCCATGGAATCACCAGCATCAGCAGGCTGGCTGCCAGTAGCTGACGTTTGAGCGTCAAAAGTCAGGCCTCATGGGCATTCCAGCGGTAACCAAAGCCGTAGGCGGTTTGAATACCATCGAAGGCCATGTCCACCTGCTGGAATTTGCGGCGCAGTCGCTTGATGTGAGAGGTCACGGTATTGTCGTCCAGCACGGTACTGGCGGCGTCCATTAGCTGCGTGCGGTTCTTGACGTGACCGGGGTGCTGAACCAGCGCGTGGAGCATCCAGAATTCGGTTACCGTCAGATTGATGGGCTGGCGGTCCCACTCGGCGGTCATCCGGTCCACGTTCAGTTGCAGGCGACCTCGCTGCAATACCTCATCGGGTTGCCGGCTGGATTCGGCCCAGGCATCCGCGCGGCGCAGCAGCGCTGTAATCCGGGCGAACAGGTGATCCAGGCTCATGTCCTTGGTGACGTAGTCGTCGGCGCCCAGGCGCAGCCCGAGTACCGAATCCGCATCGCTGTCGCGGGCGGTGAGAAAGATCATTGGCAGCGTGGGTGATAGCTGGCGCAGGTCCCGGCACAGGTCAAAGCCGCCGTCCATATCATCCCCCAGGCCGACATCAATGATCGCCAGATCGGGCAGCGCACTTTTCAGTGCCTGATAGGCGGACTGCCGGTCACCGTAGGCGGAGACCCGGTAACCCCGGCGCTCGAAAGCGTCCCGGTAGTTTTCCCGGATGGCGGGTTCGTCTTCAATCAGAGCAATGTGCCGTTTCATGGACCGTTCCGTTATGGGCGTGATCGCGATCTGGTCGGGATTGGCGAACCGGGGCATCACGCATCGGCTTGTTCAGCGATTCCGTTATTAAACCATGCCTGTCACGGCTCGCAAGCACGACCGGCGCCATTGCCATAATTGATCATTTTTGGTCGTCGAATGGCCGGATTCCGCCACGGGAAAGCCGCTTTGGTGTCGTTGAATGAAGCCTATCAGCGACGCATCGAAGTAAGGAACCCCGTTTATGCCGTTTTTTTCTGATCCGACCCTGGCTTCAACCCCGGCTTCAACCCCGGCTTCAACCATTCGACCCACGTCGTTCTGCAGCCATCGACGGGCCAGCCCCGGCCGTCACAAAGCGATTCTGGAGGGGATCAGCCTGTGGCTGGCGATACTGTTATTTCTGGCGATTCAGTCGCTTTATGCCAGGGCCGGCGAGAGCCCGGTGGCCGCCACGCTGTTGCCTACGGACTATCAGCTGAGGGCCAGCGGGCTGATTGCCGATTGCACTGCTCCCGGGCCGCGACCTGGGGTCGGTTACTGATGGCGCCCGGCCTGATCGGTCTGCCGTCCGGCATTGCCCTGATGATACGCCGGAGGGTCGTCGGATGAACCGTTCGCCGCTGACTCTGATTATGCTGGCGGGCGTGATTTTTACGCTCGGGGCCTGGATTTCACTGAAGGCGATGGTGGCGCAGGAGGTGCTCGATCTGGCCTGGGAGGAAAGCCAGGCCCGGCAGACCACGACGCGACCCTGGCCGACACCTGGCCGGTCGCCTGTCTTGAATGGGTGGCCGCCCGCAAGCTGTTTGCCGACACCACTGTAGGCCTTGCCGGACGCACATTTTAGCGTACACTTGTGCGCCAGTTTCAGTGGTTTGGCGGGATTGAGTGAATGGGAAGCTTACGAGCGCTGGTTGCCTGGATACTGGTACCAGTTGTCTGTCTCGCGGGTTTGGTAATCTGTATTGCACGGCCGTTCAATCCGGAGAATAACCGGGTGCTGGGCCGGTATCTTGCCCTGATGGGACGCACTGTACTGGGCCTGGAGCGACCGCTCATGGGTGCTGAGAACATGCCCATGGACCAGCCCACGGTGGTGATTGCCAATCACCAGCACAACGATGACCTGTTTATCATGGGCGATTTGTTGCCGCCCCGGACGGTGACGGTGGGCAAGGCCTCGCTGGTCTGGATCCCGTTTTTTGGCCAGGTGTTCTGGCTTGGCGGTAATGTGGTGATCAATCGTGCCCGCTCGCTCAAGGCGGTGTCAGTCATGCAGGCCACCAGCGATGCAGTCCGGCGGGAAAATAAGAGTCTGTGGGTCTTTCCGGAGGGCACGCGCAGCCGTGGCCGGGGCCTGCAGCGGTTCAAGAAAGGCGCATTCCACGCGGCGATCGCCGCCGGCGTCCCGATTACCATGGTCTGCGCTGAGCCCTACCACAGTCTCACGCAGGGCCTGTCCGGACGCCGCCAGCCGGTGGCGGTTACCATCCTGCCGCCGGTGCCGACGGACGGTCTGACCAGCGCCGATCTGCCGGAGCTGATGGATCGCTGTCACCGCCAGATGCAGGCCGCCATCGACAGCTTTTGACGGCTCCTTTCGTAGCTTTGAATGGACACCCGGTCACTATTGAACTCGGCCCTGAAACAGGGCAGTCTGCGGAGGTCACTACCACGCCTTGATCGCCCGTGTCGGCGGCCGGGGCGCATCTGACACTGCAAGGAGACGCAAACGATGAATCTGATTCTGTTTCTGTTGATTGGCGGTATCGCGGGTTGGCTGGCCGGGCTCATCATGAAGGGACGCGGGTTTGGCGTGCTGGCCAATGTGGGTATCGGTATTGTCGGGTCCTTCCTTGGCAGTCTGGTTTTCCGGCTGCTGGGGCTGGCAGCCATGGGTACCGTGGGCCAGTTGGTCACGGCCACGGTCGGTGCTGTACTGTTGCTGGCAATTGTCGGCGCCCTGAAAAAGGCATAAAGATGCCCGATCTGAGCTGATCACGGCCACGGCGCACATCGGACGACCCAGGATGGAGAGCCCCTGCAGGCAAGCGTCGAGAGGCTCATTGGCCGCGTTACGATTCCTGGCAAGGGCATTGGCCATTACCGGCGGACCGCGCCTTGCCACTGAGCCTCTCAACATGTGCAGAATCGCCAATAGACTTAATCAGGTTCCCTAAACTCAGTCAGAGGTTCGTTGATTCATGATTATTCCGGTTACCGCAATTTTTGCCAGCGTGCTGGCGGTACTGATGTTGTTTCTGGCCTGCCGTATCTCGATGTTCAGGCTCAAGTTCAGACAGAGCCTGGGGACCACCGAAAATCCTGATTTTCAGGCGGCTGTCAGGGCCCACGGTAACCTGGTTGAATACGCGCCGCTGGCGCTCATCCTGATGGCCATCGGCGAAATGAACGGGGTCGGGTCGCTGGTCATCTACTGGGTCGGCATGGTGTTCACGGTCGGCCGTCTGTTACATGCCTGGGGTATGGTCCGGGGGCAGGGAGGACCGCATCGGGCCCGGTTGATCGGTACCGTGTGTACCTGGCTGGCAATGCTTGCCATGGCTGTGCTGGTGGTCTGGAATGTCGTACAGGTGAACGGCTGACGGGCTTCGCCATCCCTGGTTCGCCCGATGTTGAAAAGACCTGCCCGCGCGTTGACGGCTCCGGTCCTGGTTACTGCGCCCGTGCCATCTGCTCGCTGTGGTACGTTAGTTCCAGACGACGGTTGGCGGCATGGTCTTCGGGGGTGGCCAGCGGTTTGTGGCTGCCCCAGCCCAGGGTCCTGATGCGACTGTCACGAATGCCCTCGGCCTTGAGAACCTTGGCGGCAGAGTTTGCCCGCAATCGTGACAGAAAATTGTTGTACTCCTCATTGCCGAGGTTATCGGCATGCCCGTCTATCTGTATCGTAACGTCAGGATGAGCCTTCATATAGGCGGCATGGGCTCGCAGAATCTCCCGGTCGGCATCGCTCAGGCGATGCTTGTCAAAGCCGTAGTGAAAACGCATCTGGTGCGGTTTACGGACTGAATCGCCGGTGTCCTTGAGTGAGTGCAGGGAATCCTTGGCCAGTGCAGCCGACTGGGCCATCAGTTCGGGGTTGTCCAGTACGAGTACGGTCATGTCAGTGTCCTTGGTCGGTTGTTCCGGCTGCCGGGGCAGACTATTGCTATTCGGGCTGGTCGCCGCAATTGGCGGATGGTCGATCATCATGGCATCTGCATCTGCATCTGCATCTGCATCTGCATCTGCATCTGCATCTGCACTGGCGTCGGCGGGTTGTTTGCCGGATTCGGCAAGTGCCCGGTGGTCTGTCGGGGCTGGCAAGGCCTTTGCGGTGGCTGCCGGCTGCCGGTTGCCCGCGCAGCCGGCAAGTGTGCCGAGCAGAACCGCGCCGACCAGCAGGCGATACCGTGACGGTATCGACGGGCGTCGACCAGGATAAAATGGGTAGGACATCGCTGATTCTCCTTTTCTGTGGAATAGCTCGCAGGTTGCGAGCTTCAGGGTTCATTTCAGCGCGAAATGCGGGCAAAGCTGTGGTAAAAAACAGACCCGGAAAGGTCAATTGTGGGCAATTGTGACAACCAATGCTGATCATCCCTGCCGAGAACACCATTAACTGGAAACGCCCGCCCTGGATGACGCTGGGCTTGATGCTGACCTGCCTGCTGGTTTTTCTGTTTTATCAGAGTGACGATCCCCGGCTGATGGCGGGGGCGGTCAAGCGGTATCTCGATACCAACCTGCTGCAACTGGAAACCCCGGTCTATGAGACCTATCTGCAGCGTCAGATCGAGCTTGAGGGCGAGTCGGCACGGGTCCGGGACCTGCAGGCCGTGGATGAAGCCGTGGCGAGCAATGCCCGGGTCTGGCTGGCCGTTCAGATGCTGTCCGACCGGGCCTTTTTCCACTACATGGAAACAAACCGGTCGCTGATCTGGTCACCTGGCCAGCAGCAGGCCTGGCAGGAACAACGGTTGCCTATCCAGCAGGAATTCATGGACCGGCTCAGCGCCAATCAGCTTGGCCTGACGCCCGCCAGCCTGCATCTGTCGAATCTCGTTACTTACCAGTTTCTGCACGGGGGCTGGGGCCACATCATAGGCAATCTGGTGTTTCTGTTTCTGCTCGGGTTCACCGTGGAAAAAGCCCTGGGTGCCGGGCGGTTTCTGCTGGCCTATCTGCTGTGTGGCGTTCTGTCCGGGCTGGTCTTTACGGCATTTTCCCTGAACAGCCCGGTGCCGCTGGTGGGCGCATCCGGGTCGATTTCAGGGCTGATGGGCATGTATGTGGCCATTTATGGCATTCGCCGGATACGGTTTTTCTATTTTCTGGGCGTCTATTTCGATTATTTTCGCGCGCCCGCACTGGCGCTGCTGCCGGTCTGGGTGGCCAAGGAAGTCTACGATTACTGGTCCGGTGATGCGCCCGGTGTGGCGTACATGGCCCATGCCGGCGGTCTGCTGGCCGGGGCGGCGCTGGTGCTTGCGCTTGGCAAGAGCTGGTTACAGGTTCGTGAAACCTTTTTTGAACCGGAAGAAGGCGAGCTGGACGAGCGTTTCACCGCTGCCTATGCCCAGGCCATGGCAAGTATTGCCCGCATGGAGTTCAGGCTTGCACAGCCCCAGTTTGAAGCGTTGCGGAAGCAGTATCCCGACCGGCCCGTCCTGCTGGAACACCTGTATCAACTTGCCAAATTGCGCCCGGACCAGCCCGCCTACCGGGATCGCGCCCGTGAGTTGATGCAGCAGACACTGTCGAATCATCAGTGGGAGCGGCTGGTGGAGGTCTGGCAGGAGTATCTTTCCAGAGGCGCGGCTAACGAGCCATTGTCTGCGGAGGATCACAACCGCGTGCTGTTTGCCTGCCTGCGTCACGATGATCTCAAGAATGCCGAGAAGGCTTTCGAGCGGCTGCGTTCGAGCGCCGATACCACCCTGATTCCGGAGGCCTGCCGCCTGCTGGCCGAGGAATTCGAGAAACGCCAGATGCTCCCCAAAGCCCGCCATTACCGTGAGTTACTGCCATCACTGTAGCGGTTATTGGCGGGCCGGGCCCGTTACGGGGTGTCAACGCTGGCCCGGGGGCTCTTGAGTGGCTTGCGACTGGCCGCCTGAGCCAGATAGGTATCCAGCTGATCATGAATCGGATGCCCCTGACACCGTTTGCCGATGAAGTTCAGATAGGCGGTGGCTTTTTCCCACTGATCGAGGCCGTTGGCGAGTGTCTGGGCGACCAGCAGACAGGCCGGGGCCAGTTGTTCATGGTCCGCAAACCGCTTGTGACAGTCGCGCAGAAGCCGCAGTGCCCCGCGGTACTCGCCGTGCTGGTAGAGCAGGCGGGCACAGCGCACGCTCAGTTCCGCGTCCTCCAGGTGAAAACCCGGTTCGAGCTTCTCCAGAATAGCCAGCAGTTCGACCAGCCCTTCGGCATCGTTACAACTGGCCAGCCAGCCCAGCAGGCGTGGATGGTAGCGATACAGTTCCACGGTGTCGTGGCGGGCGCTGAGTAACCGGTAAAGTTGCCCCAGACGGTGAGTGTTGGCTGGCTCCCGTTGCAGGCTGTCCTGAAGGATCACCAGTACCCGGTCATAGTTGCCGTCCTTCAGGTTGATGTCGATATCTGCATCAATCCGACGGATGCGATCACGCGGCCCGTCCGGGTCACCGTCTGGCGAGTCCTGCAGATCGCTGGCAAAACCGAGTTCTTCCTGATACTGAAACAATAGATAGCCCAGCATGTGAAACAGAACCAGGGTAAAGGTACTGTTTAGAAAACCGGCAATGACCTGGGCCAGACCCGGCTCAAAATGATTTACCGCAAAATCCTGGGCTGCACCCGATGCCAGGGTCAGCAGAACAATGTAGCCATAGAGCAGAAAATAGGGCCAGCCGATTCGCGAGATCATGAGGGCCAGGTTCATGGGATTGACCGCGGCGCTCACGGAATGCTCCATTGCCAGCACCATAATGCTGGCGGGCAACGCAAGCACGACAAAAGCCATGGCGAGCATGGCCAGAAACGGCCCGCCGACCACGCCGGCACTGAAAATAAGACCGCCCATGAGGGCAAACACCACCAGTTGGAGAATCACGATAGCAAAGCCGCTGCCACTGAATGCCGTCGCCAGTGGCGGCGGCTTCATGTGGCCCTCGGCTGTGTGGCGAATGACGGTATAGGTGTATTTGAACAGTGCCAGTAGCAGCATCAGGGTAATCAGCAAACCGATCAGGTTTCGCCCGAGCAAGGCGGGAACAAGCGTGCAGATCGCAATGACGATCAGTGGGTCCATATGAAACGGGTAGCGGAAGAACGCCGACAGGCGGTTCCAGAATGGCACAACCTCGGTGGCCGCGCCCAGGTATCGCATTGCCTTGCCACAATGGGGGCATGGCCCATGACGTCGACGCATATCGGCATCGGGCATGCAGGCAACGCAGTAATGGCGTTGGCATTCTCCACAATGCCATTTCGCGGGGTCGCCAGGATGGTAGTGACAGTCGTTTTTCACTGGTCCGTCATGGGTCGCTGGTAGCAAATGAGCGGCCATGATCGCAGATGCGACGGGGTGCGACCAGCGGTTCTGTCGCAAAAATGGCGATGCCGGCGAGCCGCCGGTATTGGCAGCCGAACGGTCTGAACAGGCGTATGATGATAGGGTGATGTTATACAGCGGGATGCCCGGCTCTGCGGCGATCACCAGAGCCGTAAATATACCCGGTATTCACGGGACTGATACTGAACATTCATGACGCCACGGTTGAAGTCCACCCAAACAGTGCAATAGTTATTATATTACGCTCGGTAAATTGGTTGTGCGTCAGAGAAGCCGGGCTGAAGGACCGATGTGGGGCCCGCCAGTCAGGTTCGCGCGGTGTGAACCTGGCGGGTAACCGCGTGTGCTGCACGGACGCAGTACCGACTTTTAATCGGGGGACTTCTGATACATCCTGACCAAAGTTGTGGCGCTCGCAGCGCCCTGAGTTTCCATCACGATCACCCATGATCAGCAGCCAGGAGGCGAACATGTCAAACCAAGGCTTGAGTAAAGACAGCCATAACGCTCTGAGTCAACTGAAGGTTGGCGACAACACCTATCATTACTTCAGTCTGCCCGAGGCGGGCAAGTCACTGAACGGCGTCGAGACGCTGCCATTCTCATTGAAAGTATTGCTGGAGAATCTGCTCCGCAACGAAGATGGCACGACGGTGGACAAGGGTCACCTGCAGGCGATGAGCGACTGGCTGGACAAGGGCCATTCCGACACCGAGATCCAGTACCGCCCGGCGCGGGTGTTGATGCAGGACTTTACCGGCGTGCCGGCGGTGGTGGATCTGGCGGCCATGCGTGACGCCATGAAGGTGGCCAACGAAGATCCCGCCCGCATCAAACCACTCTCTGCCGTCGATCTGGTCATCGACCACTCAGTGATGGTGGATCACTTCGGCGATGCGTCGGCGTTCAAGGATAACGTTGCCATCGAGATGGAACGGAACAAGGAGCGCTACGAATTCCTGCGCTGGGGCCAGCAGGCTTTTGACAATTTCCGGGTGGTACCCCCGGGCACCGGTATCTGTCACCAGGTCAACCTGGAATATCTGGGCAAAACCGTCTGGACCAAAGAGCAGGACGGCAAGACCTTTGCGTTTCCTGACACGCTGGTGGGTACCGATTCTCACACCACCATGATCAATGGCCTGGGTATTCTCGGCTGGGGCGTTGGCGGCATCGAGGCCGAGGCGGCGATGCTGGGTCAGCCGGTGTCGATGCTGATCCCGGAAGTGATCGGGTTCAAGGTGACCGGCAAGTTGCGTGAAGGCATTACCGCGACTGATCTGGTGCTGACCGTGACTGAAATGCTGCGCAAGAAGGGCGTGGTGGGCAAGTTCGTCGAGTTCTTCGGGGATGGCCTCAAGGATATGCCGGTGGCTGACCGTGCCACCATCTCCAATATGTCGCCTGAGTTTGGCGCGACCTGTACGTTCTTCCCGGTGGACGACCAGACGCTCACCTACATGCGCCTGACCGGTCGTGAGGAGCGCCAGATCGAGTTGGTCGAAGCCTACGCAAAAGCCCAGGGACTCTGGCGGGAGCCAGGGCAGGAGCCTTCCTACACTGACACCCTGGAGCTCGATATGGGCGACGTGGAAGCCAGTCTGGCCGGCCCCAAGCGGCCTCAGGACCGGGTTGCATTGCACAACATGAAATCAACCTTTGAGCTGATCATGAGTCAGTCTGATGACAGCAACGGCGACTCTGCGCAGAATCGCCTGGCGTCGGAAGGGGGGCAGACGGCCGTCGGTGTCGATGACAGCTACAAGCACTCCAGCAGTCAGATGTTCGAGATCAAGGGCGAGAAAGTACGGCTTGATCCGGGCGCAGTGGTCATTGCGGCCATCACCTCCTGTACCAATACGTCGAACCCGAGCGTGATGATGGCCGCCGGCCTGCTGGCTCGCAACGCGCTGGAGCGTGGCCTGATGACCAAACCCTGGGTCAAGACTTCGTTGGCGCCCGGGTCGAAAGTGGTGACGGACTATCTCAAGGCCGGCGAGCTTCAGGACGACCTGAACCAGCTTGGTTTCAACCTGGTGGGTTATGGGTGCACCACCTGCATCGGTAACTCCGGGCCGCTGCCCGATGAAGTGGAAAAGGCCGTTGAACACGGTAACCTGACGGTGGCGTCGGTCCTGTCCGGCAACCGGAACTTTGAAGGGCGTATTCATCCGCTGGTGAAAACCAATTGGCTGGCGTCGCCGCCGCTGGTGGTGGCCTACGCGCTTGCCGGCAATATGCGCCTGGACCTGAGCAAGGAACCACTGGGTAACGACCAGGACGGCAAGCCGGTTTACCTGAAGGACATCTGGCCGTCGCAGCAGGCCATTGCCGAGGCGGTCCAGAAAGTCAAGACCAGCATGTTCCAGAAAGAGTATGCCGCCGTGTTTGACGGGGACGATATCTGGAAATCCCTGGAGGTACCGGACAGCAAGGTTTATGCATGGTCCGACAAGTCCACCTACATCCAGCACCCGCCGTTCTTCGAAGGTATGGGGCGCGAGCCGGATGCCATTGAGGATATCGAGAACGCCAACATCCTGGCGCTATTGGGTGACTCGGTGACCACCGACCATATTTCACCGGCCGGGGCCATCAAGCCGGACAGTCCCGCAGGCAAGTACCTGCAGGACCATGGCGTGGAGCCCAAAGACTTCAACTCTTACGGGTCCCGTCGCGGTAACCACGAGGTGATGATGCGCGGCACCTTCGCTAATGTCCGCATCAGGAACGAGATGCTGGACGGCGTCGAGGGTGGCTTCACCCGCCACATTCCCAGTGGTGAGCAGATGCCGATTTACGACGCCGCGATGAAGTACGTGGCGGATGAGACCCCGTTGGTGGTGATCGCGGGTAAGGAGTACGGCACCGGGTCCAGTCGGGACTGGGCCGCCAAAGGTACGCGCCTGCTGGGCGTCAGGGCGGTGGTTGCTGAATCCTATGAGCGTATTCACCGGTCAAACCTGATTGGCATGGGGGTCATGCCGCTGCAGTTTGCCGAGGGCGTCGACCGTAAGACCCTGAACCTCACCGGTGAGGAAACCATCAGCATCAGCGGCCTGTCGGGCGACGTGAAGCCGGGTGCGACGCTGACCATGACGGTCACCTATCCGGACGGTAAAACCGAGAGCTGTGAGTTGAAATCACGCATCGATACCGCCAACGAAGCGACCTACTTCAAGCACGGTGGTATTCTGCACTACGTGCTGCGGGAAATGATCTCCGCGGGCTGATCGCAGGCCGGCCCGGCGGGGTTCATCGCTTGTCGCCGCCGGGCGATCGTGAGACGCTGACAGCTTGAAAGCCGGGCTGTCAGCGTTTGCGTTTGGGCACAGGTGTGAACGGACCATCTGATCAAACTGATAGAGAGACAGTATGTCACCCACCTCGACATCACGGGACGAGCTCAAGGCAAAGCTGAACCTGGAAACCTCGCAGATCGCCTGGCATGACCTGCAGACCTATTTTGCCCGGGGGCACGTGGTCAAGGTGGCACCATCGTTGGATCTGCTTGATGTGGCGGTTGAGCTGACGGCCGACAACAGGGCCCTGTTTGAAGAGTGGCTGGCGGCCGACCTTGTCGGCGAGGTATCTCCGGCGCTGGCCCAGAACTGGTATGACCATAACACGGAGTTGTGGGCGGTGGTTGTGGCGCCCTGGGTGCTGGTTCAGGATCGTCACGAGGTATTGGATAGAAGAGTGCATTGAAGAGCATGGCGCGCACGTGTCTTTCCGGGGCCGCCGCCAACTACAAGTGAAGAAGGCTGGATGAAACTGCATTACTTTCATGGTCGAAGTCCACTGCGCGCCCTGGTGTTGGGGCGTCGTGAGCGCCGTGTCGAGCTCCACATCAAGAATGTCAGTGACGATATCTGGACACTGGTGGCCATGAGCGGCGCGGACGAACATCCGCCGGAACACCATCGCTGTCAGGGGCCGTACCGCAGTGCTGCTCAGGCGGAGGCGGCGCTGAGGGCGGTCGCCGGCAGTCTGCTGGGCGAGAGCTACGATGCACGTCCGGACACGCATGTGGTCTGGTCGGTGGTTGCCCAGCGTCTGGCCCGGTCCATTCGCCGTGACCGGGATACCAGCACCGGCCGCTACCCGTTTGATCCTGATCAGTATGAGCCCCTCGAATGACTGCCAGCCGGGTTTGAGGTTTTCCAGTCCGGGAAACTGACTCACCGCCTGCCCTTTTTTATTGAGACCGCGATGCTGATTGACGCCCTGCTGATTCTGGTGCCCTTATTCCTCGGTTTTGCCGTTGCCCTTCGTCATCGGGGCCTGATAGGGCTGGTTCATCACACTGTGAATGGGCTGGTCTACCTCATCCTGTTGCTGCTGGGGATAGGCCTGGGCCAGATGGACCGGTTGTGGAACCAGCTCGGTGCGATGGCCAGTCAGGTCGCGAGTCTGGTGATCGCCCTGTTGCTGTTTAACCTGGCGGCACTCTGGCTCTGGCACCGGTGGCAGCCCATGACCTGCGACCCGAACGATGAGGTACCACCTCCCGGCTACCGGCGTCTGTTCCTGTCCGCTGCCAAACCGCTGGCTGCCGTGTTATCGGGTTTGCTGGTCGGACACTATCTGCTGCCGTCAGTGCCCATGGCCGAGGAGTTGGCCACCTGGGCGCTAATGCTGTTGCTGTTCCTGATAGGTCTGCAACTGCGCAGCGCGGGTATGTCGCTGCGGCGACTGCTGATGAATCGCCAGGGTGTGGGGGTAGCGCTGAGTGTGGCAGTCAGTTCGATGGTGGCCGGTGTGGTGTTGGTGCCGCTGCTGGGTGTGCCGTGGCAACAGACGCTGGCATTGGCGTCGGGCTTTGGCTGGTACTCGCTCTCCGGTATCGTGGTCGGGGAGGCGCTGGGGCCAGCCTGGGGCGGGGTGGCCTTTCTGAACGATGCGCTTCGGGAAATTATTGCCCTGGCCATCATTCCGCTGATCATTCGCCAGCGTCCCGCGGTTGCGATCGGCTACGGTGGCGCCACGGCTATGGACTTCACGCTGCCTGTGATCCGTTCCAGCGGGGGCCTGGCCTGTGTACCTGTCGCCATTGCCTCGGGGTTTATTCTGTCGTTCATTTCGCCGGTCCTGATGGGGCTGTTCCTGTCGCTGGTGCCGTAACAGGTCATGGCCAATGTCTGACGGAATGTGGTTGTCATGCCAACGAGCGTAAAGTCCCGTAGCGTTTACCGCTCACTGGGTCAGTAAAGAAACTTCCGCACGTCAATGCCATAGGCAATCGGGTCGACCGCCTTTTGTATGCGGTCCTGCGCACCGGGATGTGCCAGGTTAATGGTTTCCACCAGAATCGGCATGTTGAAGCGGGTGTGATACATCACCCGCACCACCGGCAGGCGCTGGTCGGCTTCATTGACTTCAATAACGACACCAAGGCGGCCGCTTTCGAGCAGCACCAGTGAGCCGATCGGGTAGATGCCGATGCAGCGGATAAACTGCCGTACCAGCTCGGGGTCCAGGTGGTCCCCGCTCCATTCGAGCAGTTTTTTCAGGCCCTGGGTGGGGGTGACGCCCTGGTGATAGACACGATTACTGGTAATCGCGTCGTACACATCGGCGATCGCCACCATGCGACCGTGGATCGAGATGGCGTCGCCGGCCAGACCTTCCGGATAGCCTGTGCCATCCATTCGCTCATGATGCTGCGCCGCCGTCAGCACGGTGAGTTCGCCAATGCCCTCGATGTCGGCCAGCAGGTCACGGGAATGGCGGGCATGGTTTTTCATGATCTCGAATTCTTCCGGCGTCAGCCGGCCGGGTTTGCTGAGAATGTCGTCGGGCGTGAGGATCTTGCCGATATCGTGGAGCAGCGCTCCGAGGACGGTCTGATGAAGCACGTCGGGGGGATGACCCATGGCTTTGCCAAAAATCGACATCAGTACGCTGAGGTTGACGGAATGTTCCAGCAGATAATTGTCTTTCTCGCGTATACGCCCGAGACAGGACAGGGCGTTCTGGTTGCGAAAAACCGATCCCCGCAGATGGTGTGCCAGTTCGTTGACGGGTGACAGATCGATCGCCCGGCCCAGTTTGACGTTCTGCATCAGATTGCCGACCAGGCTCTGAGCCTCTTCATGGACACCGCGCGCTGCCGACATCTCCTCTTCCAGGGAGCGTTGATAATGAGCGATGGGCGTGTCTTCGCCAGCCACCTGCAGGGCCTGTTCCTGGCGCCGGTCGACCTCCTCGGCCGGCTCGCCCTCGCTGCTGTCCAGCCCTTTGTTGCTGTCTATGTAAACGTAGTGAACGCCAAGTTTGCCGATTTTCTCGATGACGGCATCGTTGCGGATAATGCCCTGGCGCTTATTGTTGCTGTGGGGAATCCACTCATTGTTCAGGTCGGCGATGTACATACCGATCTTCAGCGCGTTGACGGGGATACGTTTGATCATTGTAAGACGCCAGACTTGCGGGTGACACGGGTGGCCCTCCGCCCGATGTGTTCCGTCGCTGTATCCTGGTCGAGTCGAAATACAGCGTCACTCAGGTGTTATTTCATGTATGCATTCTATACGTATCTGGGTCGGGTTTGGTATGATCTGTCAGTGGTTTTTTCTGGATTGTCGAGCGTGCCAACCGGAGATCGGTACCGGGCATCTGGTGCGCTGGCAGCTCCGGCGGACTACCAGGCGTGCAGGCATGCTCATGCCGATTCCGGGAAAAATGTGCGCAGGCTGTTGGCGTAAGTCGCCGTGAGCACGTCCTCGACCGGCAGGCCCTTGACGTCAGCAATCTTCTCGGCGACGAACGGAATGTAGAACGGCGCGTTTTCGCGACCGCGATAGGGCACCGGCGTCAGGAACGGCGAGTCGGTTTCCAGCAGCAACTGCTCAATGGGCGTCATGCGGATAATATCCCGCACGTTTTCCGCCTTGTTGAAGGTGGAAATGCCGTTGAAGCCCAGGCACCACCCCTGATCCAGCGCATAGCGGGCCAGCCCCGGACCGGACGTGAAGCTGTGAATGACGCCCCGGTTTTTCAGTGTACTTTCAAATTCCTGCAGGATTCCGATGGTGTCGTCGTCGGCCTCGCGACTGTGTATGACCACGGGCCGGTCAGTATCGCAGGCGATCTGCAACTGACGGCGGAATACCTCCTGCTGCACGGAGTGATCGGCGTTATCGTAAAAATAGTCCAGACCGATTTCACCCACGGCGACCATCTTCTCGCTGCCCACGTGGGCACGGATTTCCGCCTCGGCTTCGTCGCTATAGCTCTCGGCGTCATGGGGGTGAACCCCCTGGGTGCCGTAGACCCAGTCTGCGCTGCCGGCAAGTTCGCGCACGGCTGCCAGGTTGTCAGGCGACACGGCGATGGTAATGATGCGTTCAATGTTGACCCGCTGCGCTTCGGCCAGCGTATCCTGCAATGGCCTGTCCTTGAGATAGTCCAGATGACAGTGAGTCTCGATGATCGGGTGCTCATACACAGGAATGTCGCGGCGTTGCTTGCTCATGGGGATCAGTCCGGATGTCGTCGTGTTTTAAAAAAGCACAGGGTTTGTGGTCGCGGGAGTTGGCGATGGTCACTATAGTAAAATACGGAACCCCCATCACGATACGGCCGGTATCATCACTGGGCAAGATATGAAGGTATTAATTCTCGAAAACGATATTGTGGTGGCGGAGTTACTGAACACGGTGGTAACCGGTCTGTACCCTGACGTCGGGGTAACCATCGCGAGCGGATTGGCCGAGGGGCAGACCGCCTGGCAATCGACAGTCTTCGATTTGCTGATCTGTGGCTGGAGCTTCCCGGACGGCAAGGGTCTGGATCTGGTCAGGCAGGTTCGTGAGCGGGCAGCGGATCTGCCGATTTTCATGATCTCCGGGCAGGCCGACAGGCAGCGGGTGCTTGCCGCTGCCCATTATCATGTCCATGGTTTCATTGCCAAGCCCGTGGATGTGGAAATGATCAGAGCCAGGTTGCAGGAGACGCTGCCAGGTACCCCGGCCCCGGGGATCAACGTCGAAAGCCTTGATGCGCGCCTGCGCATTGCGGTGGATCAACCACTGAGGTTACCCTTTGTTCTCGACCCGTCGGATTGCCTCTCACTGATCGAGCGACGGGAGGACCTCTCGGTGTCGGATCTGGCGACCCGCTGGCAGGATCAGCCGGCACTCACGGCGAGGCTGCTGGATGTGGCCAACAGCAGCTCTTTTCGGCGTTCCGGACAGCCTTGTTATCTTCTGCGCGAAGCGATTCAGACACTGGGTGTGCCCATGAGTCTGAATCAGGCACTTGCCCTGGCTCTGGATCTCACGCATACGCTGACAGACACCCGTTTGCAGACGCAGGCCAAAGACTTGGCCGCCGTCAGCCAGGCAGTGGCCCGAACCGCGTGGGGCCTGGCGCGGCAAATCGGCGAGTCGCCGGCGCGTGCCTACACGGCTGGATTATTGCACCGCCTCGGAGAACTGGTTGTGCTGGGGATCGCCCAACAACACCTGAGCGCGGGCAGTTCGCTCAGTGATGGGGAGTTGACGGACGGGTTGCAGAACTGGGCCGCTTCCTTTGGCAATACGCTCAAAGCGCAGTGGGCTCTGCCGCTGGCCCTGCGGGACCTGATCGGTGCGACGCATCGCCTGTTGCATGGCCCCGAACCCAGGGGAAGGCTGATGATGCGGGCGGCCGCGCTGGTCGCTCAGGAGCAGTCCGGCTCGGAAGAGTGCCGCAAGCTGTTGCGGCTGATCGGTATTCGCGAGCCATCAACGTAAGGACCGCCGACCAGGCAAGGGGCTTTATGCATATCGTGGTTATTGGAGCCGGTGTGGTGGGTGTCACCACCGCCTATGAATTGCACCAGCGAGGTCATCGGGTAACCGTGATCGAACGCCTGAGCGGGGCGGGGCTGGAGACCAGCCGGGGCAACGCTGGCCAGCGTTCATATGGGGTTGTGTATCCCTGGGCCTCCGCGACGATGGTGAAAAAGGCGCTACCCTGGCTGGTGCGGAAAGATGGCCCTCTGAAACTGGCACTGCCGCCGTCATTGTCGGCTTTGAGCTTCCTGCTGGCGACGTTGCGCTTTGCCTATGCGCCGGGTGTTTATGGCCTTAATCACCGTGCCATGCTTCGACTGGGCGAGCATAGCCGGATACGTTTCCAGGCGTTGGATGAGCAGTTGGGGCTGGCGTTTGACGCTGATGAGGCCGGACTGATGCATCTGGCCAGCACACCGACTGCGATGACGGACTATCGGGAGAGTGCCCGGGTGCTGGCGGAAATGGGTATCGACCATGCGTTGCTGAGTCCGGCCGAGGTGCGCGAGGCCGAGCCGGGCATGACCGGCGCCGGTCCATTGTACGGTGCGTTGCAATACCGCACCGATGGCACCGGTGACTGCCATCTTTTCTCGCGGGCACTGGCCAATGCCTGCGAAACCCGAGGGGTGAAATTTCATTACCAGACACGGGTTGAGCGCCTGTTGAGCGATGAGCGTCGGGTGTACGGGGTCGATATACGAGCCGATGGCGGCGCCGTCGAAACACTGGAGGCCGATGCGATGGTGGTGGCCGCCGGCTGTGCATCACCGGAACTGTTACGTCCGCTAGGACTGAAGCTGCCGATATATCCTGTCAAGGGCTACTCACTGACCGTGCCGTTAAAAGACCCCTCCCGGGCGCCGGTGTCGACGATACACGACGATAACTTCAAGGTGGTTTCCACACGGCTGGGCAACCGTCTGCGGGCCACGGGCTTTGTGGAGTTGGCGGATTTTGACAGGCGAATTCCTGAGCAGCGGCTGGACACCATTCGCCGGGCCGTCGCCTCCCGTTTCCCGGGGGCGGTTGACATGGCGGATGCCGAGTCATGGACCGGGTTCCGGCCGATGACGCCCGATGGGCCGCCGATTATCGGGCGCGGGCCCCGGGACAATCTGTACCTCAACACTGGGCACGGCACCTTCGGCTGGACATTGTCTGCCGGCAGCGCTGACCTGATTGCGCGATTGATCGACGGCGAGCAATCTTCCCTGTTACTGGATGCATTCCGCCCCCAGCGCTTTATCGATTGACCATCTCCGGCCCTGAATCAGCGCCCCGGGATCGCCGGTCCCGGCCCTTGTGGTGCGGTGACCCGGAGTGACCTGAAGTTGAGGGTGCACTGTAATCGCCAATTGGCACGGCGGTCATCCGTCACCCATAATAAGCGTCCCCGAGATCCAATGGGCAGTAACCACAGGAGATTCATCATGGCCATGGCAGAGTCCGTTAATGTGCTGGGCGAGGTTCTGGAAGCCTGCGGGTTCGATCCGAAGACCGGCTTCTACCGGGATGGCTGTTGCAATACCGGTTCCGACGATGTTGCCTTGCACACAGTCTGTACAGTGGTGACCAATGACTTCCTCGTGTTTTCCCGGGCCCGCGGCAACGACCTCAGCACGCCGGTACCGGCATTCGGTTTCCCGGGCCTGAAAGAGGGCGATCCGTGGTGTCTGTGTGCTGGGCGCTGGCAGGAAGCCTTTGAGGCGGGTTGCGCGCCCCGGGTGAAGTTGCGAGCGACCCACAAAGCGGCTCTGGACCTCTGCGATCTGGACGATCTCAAGCGCCACGCCATCGACCTGAGCTGACGTTGATGCACGCCGACGCGGACGCCTGGCGGACGTTTCAGCAGCGGCTGGCCGCGCAGGGTGAGCGTCGCCTGGTCCTGCTCAGTGGGGATCGGCAGGTGTCGCTGGCCTGGCTGGCGCAATGTCTGGCGGGCCTGAACACCGACGGCGGCATCTGGTTCGGGCCGTCGGCTGACAGGCCGGCGACCTCGTTGACCACCGTCAGCCAGCCAGAAAGCCGGCACTGGCTGGGAAGCGAGTCCTCGATACTGGTGTGGGATGGCTGGCACGGCAACCCACCGGACGCCCTGGCGATTCTCACCGGGACACTCGCGGCCGGTGGCTTGTGGTTCTGGCTGATGCCGGACCTTGCGGATTGGCCATGGTTTGCAGACCCGGACTACGTTCGCACCGGTCTGGAGACGGCGCCCGTTCATCCGTTCGCTCAACGCATGGCGCGATGTCTGGCGGAGGATGCCTCGGTGATCCGGGGCTTTCCGGCGCGCACCGAACCGCCCGTAGTTGGCGAACCGGGAGCCTTCGGTAGCGCGTTTGAGGCCGGGATCACGGTTGACCAGCAACGGGCGATCCGTACTGTGGAGCAGGTAGCCAGGGGGCGACGGCGACGCCCTCTGGTGATCACCGCGGACCGGGGGCGGGGCAAGTCCGCCGCCCTGGGCATGGCGGCCATGGCCTACCTGCAGGAGACTGTCCCCGGATCGCCAAAGCAGATCCTGGTAACCGCGCCAACGCCGGCAGCCGTCCGGACCCTGTTCTGGCACGCCCGTCAGCAGGCAGGGGGAACCCTTACCCACGTTGATGACCACAAGCTTACTCTGGGAAACGGCAGCTGCCTGCGGTTTGAGGCGGTTGATCAACTGGTGCAGAAGCAACCCGAGGCCGCTCTGGTGCTGGTCGATGAGGCGGCCGCGATTCCTGCGCCCCGGTTGCAGGCGATTCTGCTGGGCTGGCCCCGGGTGGTGTTCGCGTCCACCGTTCACGGTTACGAGGGCGCGGGTCGCGGCTTCACCCTGCGCTTCCGCCAGGTGCTGGACCGATATACCCCACAATGGCGCCAACTGATGTTGGCCGAGCCGATTCGCTGGTCACCCGGGGACCCCTTGGAAGCCCTGGTCAACCGCTTGTTTTTGCTGGATGCCGAAGCCGTTGTGCCCGCCGAAGTTGAGCCACTGACGATTGCTCCCTGGCAGCCGTCCGCGGCAACCGAAGCCGAGTTGGCCGCCGCGTTTGGCCTGCTGGTGAATGCTCACTACCGCACCACGCCGGGTGATGTCCGCCAGTGGCTGGATGACCCGGTCGCACGAACCTGGGTGGCGCGGGTCAAAGACACAGTGGTCGGCGTGCTCTGGAGTACGGTTGAGGGCGGCTTCGATCCGTCGCTGGCCGCTGAAGTCATGGCCGGTCGACGCCGGTTGCGTGGGCACCTGTTGCCCCAGTCGCTGGCACACCACAGCGGTGTTGCTGAGGCGGCCTCCGCCCGGAGTCTGCGGGTGGTGCGGGTGGCGGTGAGCGAGCACTGTCGTCGCCAGGGCGTGGCAATGCGGCTGATAACGGCGGCGCGGCAGTGGGCCCGGGATGAGGGGCTTGACGCCGTCGGTGCCAGCTTTGGTGCCAGCAGCGATTTGCTGGCGTTCTGGCGCCACGCCGGAGCCGGGTTGTTGCGACTGGGCCTGACCCGGGAGGCCAGCAGCGGCGAATACGCGGCCCAGGTCATGGCACCGACCTCGCCAGCGGGCAAGGCTCTGGTTAAGCAGATCAGCACGCGCTTTGCTGATAGCTGGCAAACCCTGTTGCCGGTCTGCTGGCCGGACCTCGCCCCGGAACTGGTGGTGGCGATAACGGCCTGGCTGCCGCCAGCGGAACCGCTTGAGGCGGCGGACAAGCGTGAACTGGCCGCCTTCTGCCAGGGCCACCGGGGCTTTGAGCTCAGTCTGTTGGCGTTGCAGCGCCTGAGCCGGCAGCCGGGGGTGGCCAGTCAACTGGCCGTCGATCCGGCCTGCCCGCTCTGGTGTCGCCTGGTTCTGCAGGGCTGGCGTTGGCCACAGGTGCAGGCTGCCGGTGACTGTGAGGGACGTCGTCATGGTGAGGGGGTACTGCGTCGCCTGGCTTCGGCGGTGATGGCCTGCAACGGCGACGGAGACCAGACGCCAGACATCAGACACCGGGGTTTCCCTGACTTGTGACCGGCTCGATTTATTTCGCGCCCGGCCCCCCGCAAAATGGCGGCACAGTTCCCACGTGAGAATCGACGTTCATGAAATCCCATGGAATGGGTGCCTGCGCCCTGATCTTCTGCCTTGTCCTGACGCTGACCGGTTGCGGTTCGGCGCCCACGCCTGCAAATCTGGAGCAGGCTTCGGCCAGTGTTGCCCGGACCCCCCTGATTGCCGCCGTGGAGGCGGGAGATCTTGACCGGGTACAGACCCTGGCAGGCAACGGCCAGTCATTGAACGTTGTCACCGAGAAGGGTACGCCGCTGGCGGCGGCCGTTGTTGCCGCTCAGCCTCGTGTGGCGTGGTATCTGCTCAGCGAAGGGGCCGCGCCCGATCTGGCGGCGGCGGGTCAGCCGACGCCACTGATGCTGGCCGCCGGCAGTGGGCAGCGGCGGATGGTCGAGTTGCTGTTGTCGGCGGGGGCCGATGTCAACGCCCGCAGTGCGACCGGGGAAACGCCGATGACCCTGGCGGCCATGGCCGGTAACCTGGCGGTAGTCAAGGTATTGCTGGCGGCCGGTGCCAACGTGAATGTCAGCCAGGACGGTCGCTCACTGCTGATGCGGGTGGTAAACCGTGGTGATCTGTTGACGACGGAATCGTTGCTCGAGGCGGGTGCC
The DNA here is from genome assembly GCA_030149475.1 of Marinobacter sp. Lineage (GTDB taxonomy): Bacteria > Pseudomonadota > Gammaproteobacteria > Pseudomonadales > Oleiphilaceae > Marinobacter. The sequence goes on along the minus strand of JASBRL010000082.1, from coordinate 30,598 downwards.
GATGTGCGTTTTGAAGACCCCCGCGGGCTGACCGCTCTGGACCTGGCCCGAGGGGGGCGTAACCATGACCTTGAAATGCTGCTGATCCAGGCCGGTGCCGACCGCTGATTCCGGGCAACTCCGGAGGTGGCGAACAGGCTGTCTACAGGCCGGACAGCGGGCGCTCGTCATCGACCCACGCTTGCAGGGTGGCCAGCATGCTGGCTATGATGAATCGGTGCTGTCCAACACGGTCCCCGAACCGTCATTCACGAGAAGGATCTGTCCGATGCCTATGAAACGCCTGTTCATGACCAGTCTGGTACTGCTGACATCGATGTCGACATTCGCCGCCGGCGACATCGAAGCCGGCAAGGCCAAGGGAACATCTGTCTGTGCTGCCTGCCACGGCGCCAACGGCATTTCGCCGATTCCCACCTACCCCAATCTGGCGGGCCAGCATGAAGCCTATCTGGTGTCCGCACTCAAAGCCTACCGCAGCAAGCAGCGCTCGGGCGGTCAGGCGGCGATTATGCAGGGCCAGGCGGCTGCGCTGAGCGATCAGGATATTGCCAATGTGGCGGCCTATTTTGCCAGCCTGCCGGCCGGTGGCGGCCAGTAACGCCGCCAGCCGGGGCCCCGGGTTGTGCCCCGTCCTTCCGGTCGTTCATGGTTGTTGCCTGGGGCGCCTCGCCCGCGCGATTCACGACCGCCCGGGTTCCTGGCTCCCCACAATCCGGTAGCTGGGTTGATAGGCTGAAGAGCCGGGCAGTTTCATTCGATTCTGCGCCACGAAGGCTTTGAGCAACGCTTCCAGAGGTTTCAGCAGGACCGGGTCGCCGGCAATTTCGAAGGGTCCTTTAGCCTGAATCTGGCGGATGCCCTGCTCCTTGACGTTGCCGGCGACTATACCGCTGAATGCCTTGCGCAGATTCGCTGCAATCAGGTGGACCGGCTGATCACGGTGCAGTGCCAGCGCCCGCATGTTGTCGTGGTCGGGCTCAAAAGGTAACTGGAATACCGGGTCAACCTTGAGCATCCAGTTGAAGTAGTAAGCGTCCTGCATGGCCCGCCGGAAGGTCTCCACATCGGCGATGCCCTTTTTCATGGTCTGGGCGACACGGACCGGATCATCAATGATGATTTCGTATTTTTTGGTGGCCGCATCGCCCAGGGCATTGCGGATGAAATCGTCGATCATCTGGAAGTAAGCGGCGTTTTCCTTGCGGCCTGTAAACACTACGGGAAATGGCAAATCGGCGTTGTCCGGGTGCAGCAGGATGCCCAGCAGGTAGAGAATTTCCTCCGCTGTGCCTACACCTCCGGGAAACACAATAATGCCATGGCCGGCCCGCACGAAGGCCTCCAGACGCTTTTCAATATCCGGCATGATCACCAGTTCGTTAACGATCGGATTGGGGGCCTCGGCGCCAATAATGCCCGGTTCCGTGATCCCGATGTAACGGCCGTCCTTTACTCGCTGCTTGGCATGGCCGATGGTCGCGCCCTTCATCGGCCCTTTCATGGCTCCCGGACCGCAGCCGGTGCAGATGCTCAGTCCACGCAGTCCCAGTTCATGGCCCACGTCCTTGCTGTAGACGTATTCCTCGCGACTGATGGAATGACCACCCCAGCACACCACCATGTCCGGCTGACGCCCGGCCTGCAGCACCCGGGCATTGCGCAGAATGTGGAAAATGACATTGGTGATGTCTTCGGGTTCGTCGCGCTTGAATCCCGACGCCGAAGACGGGATGGAATGAGAGTAGACAATGTCCCGTAACACTGAAAACAGGTGCTCACGGATCGCCCGTAGCATTTGGCCATCCACGAAAGCGCTGGCGGGCGCATTGATCAGTTCCAGCTTGAGGCCGCGGGGCTGTGGCACCAGGCGAACGTCAAATTCGGCATGAATCTCCAGCAGGTCTTTGCAGTCATCTGTTTCTGCACCGGTATTGAGCACTGCCAGCGCGCACTGCCTGAACAGGCGGTACAGGCCGCCCTCGCTGCGGTCCTTCAGTCGGCTGACTTCGTGGTTCGATAGAATTTCGAGGCTGCCCTCGGGTGAAACCAGTGCATTGATGGTGGCCTGACTCATTAACAACAGAACTCCTGCAGGGGTTGGCGGTGACCGACTTGGGCTTCGCTGTCCGGGTGGTGGTGGGCCCTGGTCCTGAGTGTGCCGCATTTTGAGGCAAACTGCGAAGCCGTTACAATGCCATCGTCGGAAGACCCTCAATGACGCGTACCGTTCACGGCGGAAGTTCACCGATATCGCCCGGTCGCACTGTGTGTGCCGGGTTTGCCGGTGCGCACCCGAATCCGTCCATCAATCACTGTCTGAGCCTATGAAATTCCTGTTACGACCCGCCCCGGAAGTGACCATCAAGAGCAAACCCGTCCGTCGTCGTCATATGCGACTGTTGCGCCAGAACATCCGCAAGTTGCTGCGGTCCCTGAATCCGGCGATCTCGGTTGAGGGCACCTGGGACCGGGTCACGGTCACCGGTCCTGACGAACCCGGGCAGGAGGCTGCGATCCTCGACCTGTTACAACGGACGCCGGGGCTGTCAGTGATTCAGCGGGTAGCCACGTTCCAGTTGACCACGCTGGTTGATCTTGTCGAGCGTGTGCGGGCGGCGTTCAAAGTCGAGTTGTCAGGTCGCACATTTGCGGTGCGTGTCCGGCGCCATGGCGAGCATGAGTTTCGCTCACTCGATGTGGCCCGGCGGGTCGGGCAGGATTTGCTGGCCAACACCGGGGCCGTCGGGGTAAATCTCGATGGCCCCGAGGTGATCGTGCGAATTGAGGTGGCGGGGGAGCAAGTCAGTGTGGTGCAGCGTCGTTATCCGGGGCTGGGCGGCTATCCCTTGGGCAGCGTGGATTCGGTGATGACGCTGGTGTCGGGAGGTTACGACTCAACGGTGGCGGCCTATCAGATGCTGCGTCGCGGGGTTCGCAGCCACTACCTGTTTTTCAATCTTGGCGGTATGGCGCATGAAACGGGCGTGCGCCAGGTCGTGCATTATCTCTGGCAGCGCTACGGCGCCTCTCACAGCGCCCGTTTCATCTCGGTGCCGTTTGATGGCGTGGTTGCCGAGATTATGCGGTCTGTCAATCACCGCCACTGGGGGGTGGTGCTTAAACGCCAGATGCTACGGGCAGCGTCCGAGATTGCGGCCCTGAACAATACCGACAGTCTGGTGACTGGTGATGCGGTTGCCCAGGTGTCAAGCCAGACGCTGGCCAATCTGGCGGTGATTGACCAGGCCAGCGAAGTCATGGTGCTTCGGCCGCTGATCGCGATGGACAAGGAGTCTATTATTGACCTGGCCCGGACGATCGGTACCGAACCGTTCGCCCGCACCATGCCGGAGTACTGTGGTGTTATTTCCGACCGGCCGGTTACCCGCGCCAACCGCCACCGGATTGAAAAAGATGAAACCGGCCTGAACCCGTCGGTGCTGCGACAGGCCATTGAAGATCGCCGTGAATGTCCGGTCAGTGAGTTAATGGCCTCGACAGTCACACCGGAGGAGGTGGAACTGGTCCGAACCCCGGCGGTGGATGACGTAATCATTGATGTGCGGCATCCTGTCGATGGAGAGCGCGCGCCGCTGAAGCTCACGGGTAACCAGGTGCTGTGCATTCCATTTTACGAGTTGGGACAGGCCGTGGTGTCGCTGCCTAAGGGCCGTCAATATCTGCTCTATTGCGACCGGGGGACGATAAGCCGGTTGCACGCCGGCCATCTCAGGGCCGGCGGGCACGACAATATCAAGGTATACGCTCCGGAATAGGCGCCATCGACCGGAAACTCAGACGCGCAGGCCCCCGAAAAACTGCTGCACGTTCTCGCTCAGGCTCTCCAGGTCGTAGCCGCCCTCCTGTACCACCAGCGTTGGCAGTCCGGCCTGGCTGATACGCTGCCCCAGGCGGTGAAAACCCGCCGACGTTACCGATACCTTGGCCTGGGGATCGTCCTTGTAGATATCAAAGCCCAACGGCATTACCAGAGCATCGGGCTGAAACAGTGAGATGGCCGTCATCGCTTCCTCGAGACGGACGAAGAAATCCTCTTCCGACGAGCCGTGGGGCATCGGCAGGTTGATGTTGTAGCCATACCCCTCGCCTTCACCGCGCTCATCTTCGTAGCCGGCCACCACCGGGTAGAAGTTGGTCGGATCGCCGTGGATGGACACATAGAGTACATCGCTGCATTGGTAGAAAATTTCCTGGATACCCTGGCCGTGATGCATGTCGGTATCCAGAATGGCAATACGCGGGAAACGTGACTGCATGTGCCGGGCGGCAATGGCCGCATTGTTCAGATAGCAGAATCCTCCGGCCGCATCCCGGCGGGCATGGTGCCCCGGTGGCCGGCAAACCGCGTACGCGGTACGGTCCCCGGCGATCAGCGCATCCGCCGCCCCGAGCGCACTCTGGGCCGACCAGTAGGCCGCATGCCAGGTGCTGGCACCGATCGGCGAACTGCCGTCAGCCTGGTAGCGGGCGGCTTCGGCGAGAATTCCCCGCAGCGGGTTTGGCGAGCGTACGAAGATGTTGGAAATCACTTCGTCGCCCCAGTCGTCCGGCCAGCGGCGATGGGCCGATTCCAGAAAACGCAGATAGCCCAGGTCGTGAACCGCGCAGATGGCGCCAGCGCCCTGGTCGGCAGGCTGGAGCACTTCAATGTCCATCGCCTGCAGGCCGGTCAGCATTTCGCCGGTGCGATCAGGAACCTCCTGGGGCTGACGCATCTGGCCACGGGTAAAATAGGTTTTGGGGACATGCTGATCCTGTGCGGGGTGAAAAAACGCTTTCATTATCGGACCTCCTGCAAGTGTTATCCCCCGAGTATAGGCTTCGTCTCCTGTGGGTCAAAACCGATGTACTTTACAGCCGATACCTGACCAGCCACTATGGTTCTTCTGACAGGCTGACGTGTAGAACACGATAAGGAGACGACATGATTGAGTCACCCTTGCTTACCCATATGAATGGCTACATTGGCGGCCGCTGGCAGGATGCTGCCGATGGCAACACGTTTGATGTCTACAACCCGGCGACCGGCGAGAAAATTGCGGCCGTTGCGTCGATGACGGCCGATGATGTGAATGACGCCGTTGATGCCGGTTCCCGGGCGTTGCGCCTGACCCGTCCCTACAGTATCGAGGCCCGCCAGGGCTGGCTTGAGGGCATCCGTGATGCGCTCAAGGAAAACCGCGAGGAAGTCGGTCGTATTCTCTGCCTGGAACACGGCAAACCGCTCAAGGAAGCCCAGGGTGAGGTGGATTATGCCGCCGGGTTTTTCGATTACTGCGCCAAGCACATTCAGGCTCTGGATGCCCACACCCTGGCGGAAAAACCCAAGGATTGTACCTGGACTGTGCACTATCGCCCGGTGGGTGTGACCGGTCTGATTACGCCGTGGAACTTCCCCATCGGTATGATAGCCAAAAAACTGTCCGCGGCTCTGGCAGCCGGCTGCCCGTCGGTGATCAAGCCCGCAAGTGAAACGCCGCTGACAATGATCGCCCTGTTCAGCCTGATGGATCAGCACGTGGATCTGCCCGCTGGCATGGTCAATCTGGTGATGGGCAAGGCCAGTGTGATCGGCAAAGTGCTTTGCGAGCATCCGGACGTGCCCATGCTGAGCTTTACCGGGTCCACCGAAGTGGGGCGCAAACTACTGGTCGACACCTCGGAGCAGGTCAAGAAACTGGCCCTGGAACTGGGCGGCAACGCGCCGTTCATCGTTTTTGAAGATGCGGACCTGGATGCGGCGGCCGACAATCTGATCGCGAATAAATTCCGCGGTGGCGGCCAGACCTGTGTTTGTGCCAACCGGGTCTTCGTGCACGAAAACGTCATGGACCGGTTTGGTGAAAAACTGGCTGAACGGGTCAATCGCATGACCGTGGGCGACGGCATGAAAGAGGGGGTTGATCTGGGACCGCTGATCAACAAGGCCGGATTCGACAAGGTGCGTCGTCACGTCAGCGATGCCCTCGAACGTGGCGCCAGGCTGGTGGCGGGCCGCCAGCCTGATGAGCTCAGCGGCAGTGATTTGTTCTACCCGCCCACGGTGCTCAGCGGTATCAACCGGGACATGGCCTGCTCGCGCGAGGAAACCTTTGGGCCGCTTGTGCCCATGGCCGCTTTCCAGAGCGAAGAGGAAGTCATCGACGCCGGTAACGATACCGAATTCGGCCTCGCCGCCTATGTGTTTACAGCCGACGCCGAGCGGGCCCAGCGGGTCGCTGCCGGATTACGATTTGGTCATGTAGGCTGGAATACCGGCACCGGCCCCACGCCGGAAGCGCCGTTTGGTGGCATGAAAGCCTCGGGTATCGGACGCGAAGGCGGGCTGGAAGGTCTGTTCGAGTTTGTCGAGCCCCAGACCATCCCCCGCGGCTTCTGATTGAAACCTGCCGGCGGCATGGCCGCCGGCAGGCCAGTCTGGCCCACACCTTTCTGCCAGTGGTCTATCCCGGGCCACTCGGGTTCTTATCTGAGGCTGGCGAGCAGCTAACGGATCGACCGCCGGCAAACTGCACCTGCATGGCCTTCCGCGCCCGGGCCTGATCCCTGTACTCCTCCGGCAGCGGTAACAGGTAGTACGGTACATCGCCCCGTTGCGGGTCCGCCGGGGTTACCTCGACCTTGCCGCTGGCGGGCATGAATACGGGAGTTATCACCCGCACACTCAGATCCCGTGCCCGCAGATCCCGTGCCCGCGCAGAGCCGCTACTGTCCCCCGAAACGACTCGCTGTGAAAGGCGCCGATTGCCGGGGCAGCACGGACCTTGCCGGGCCTGTTATAATCCAGTTTTTCATTCACCCGCATACAGTGATGGCCGCCCATGGACGTTTCCCCGATCATCGACCCCCTCAACGAGGCCCAGCGTGAAGCGGTAACCGCCCGGAATGAGCACCTGTTGGTGCTGGCCGGAGCCGGTAGCGGGAAAACCCGGGTGCTGGTCCACCGGATGGCCTGGCTGATGCAGGTGGATCAGTTGCCGGCAACCAGCCTGCTGGCGGTCACGTTTACCAATAAGGCCGCCCGGGAAATGCGTTATCGCATCGAGCAGATGACCAATCTGCCCAGTCGGGGGCTGTGGTTTGGCACCTTTCATGGCATCGCGCACCGCCTGCTGCGTGCCCACTGGCAGGATGCGGGCCTGCCGGAAAACTTTCAGGTGCTCGACAGTGATGACCAGTTGCGGCTGGTCAAACGGGTCATCCGCGAATTCCAGATCGACGAAAGTCGCTGGCCGCCCAAGCAGGCCCAGTGGTACATCAGCAGCCAGAAAGACGAGGGCCTGCGCGCCGACCACATTCAGGACAATCCGGGCGATCACTTCAACAACACCATGCTGAAGATCTATCGCCGGTACGAGCAACTTTGTCAGCACAGTGGTCTGGTGGACTTCGGTGAGCTGTTACTGCGCTCCCATGAGCTCTGGCTACATCGGCCCGAGCTGCTGACCCATTATCAACGGCGTTTCCGCCATATTCTGGTGGATGAGTTCCAGGATACGAACACCATTCAGTACGCCTGGCTTCAGGTACTGGCCGGTCACCGGGTGCCGCTGACGGTGGTGGGCGATGACGATCAGTCCATTTATGGCTGGCGTGGCGCCAGGATCGAGAATATTCAGCAGTATCAGCGCGATTTCCCGGATTCGAGACTGGTGCGCCTGGAGCAGAATTATCGCTCTACACAGTTGATTCTCAAGGCCGCCAACTCGGTCATAGCCAACAACCAGGGTCGCCTGGGGAAAGAGCTCTGGAGTGACGGTCCGGACGGTGACCCCATTCGTTTGTACGCGGCCTTCAATGAGCAGGACGAGGCCAATTATATTGCCGATACCATCAGCAGTTGGGTGGACGAGGGTAATCTGCGCAGTGAGGCCGCCATACTCTATCGGTCCAACGCCCAGTCACGGGTGCTGGAAGAATCGCTGATGCGACAGGGTATTCCCTATCGGGTCTATGGCGGACTGCGATTTTACGACCGCCAGGAAATCCGCAACGCGTTGGCCTATCTCCGGCTGGTGCATTATCGCAATGACGAGGCAGCGTTCGAGCGGGTGGTCAATATTCCCCCGCGGGGTATTGGTGCCAAGAGCCTGGCGGATATTCGTGAACTGGCCACGAAGGAGAGCCTGTCGCTCTGGGAGGCGTCTCATCGCTTGCTCGCTGCAGGGCAGCTCAAGGGCCGTGCGCGGGGTGGGTTGCAGCAATTTATCGACATCATCGAGCAGCTGGCGGAGCTGGCGCCCAATTCAACCCTGCATGGGTTAAGCCGGGAGGCGATCACCCGCAGTGGCTTGCGAGACTACCACGCCAATGAAAAAGGCGAGAAGGGCCAGGCACGGGCGGAAAACCTGGATGAGCTGGTCAACGCAACGGCGGATTTCGAGGTGAACGACGACCAGGATCAACTCGCGGAATTTGTCGCCCAGGCGGCTCTGGATGCGGGCGAAGCCCAGGCGGAGGCCGGTGAGGACAGCGTTCAGTTGATGACCCTGCACTCAGCCAAGGGGCTGGAGTTCCCCATGGTGTTTCTGGCCGGCGTGGAAGAAGGGCTGTTTCCCCACAGTATGTCGCTGGAAGAACCCGGCCGAATGGAAGAAGAGCGGCGCCTGGCCTATGTGGGAATCACCCGGGCGATGAAACACCTGACGCTGACATACGCCGAATCCCGCCGCCTGTACGGGCAGGAGAAATTTCATGCGTTGTCCCGGTTCGTGCGGGAAATTCCGGGAGACTGTATTCAGGAGGTCCGCCTGCGCAATACCGTGACCCGCCCGGCGATGGTGCAGAGGCCCAACGAAACCTTCTCCGATGGCGCGGCGGCGGAGCAGGCCGGGTTGTCCCTGGGTCAGCGAGTCAGGCATCCGAAATTCGGTGAGGGCATCGTGATGAACAGCGAGGGAAGCGGTCACCACACCCGGGTTCAGGTCAACTTTGACGAGGGTGCCAAGTGGCTGGTGCTGGCCTTTGCGCCGCTGGAGGCCTGCTGAGCCCGAAGAAGGCGGCAATTAACCGGCCTGGTCGGGTACCTCCCGGATCCGGCCGTTTTCATCGATGGCCACATACACGAACAGCGCTTCGGTCACCTTGCGATGGCGGTTGGCGTTTCGATCAAGCGTCCAGACTTCCACGTTGATTTTCATGGAGCTGCGGCCAATGTCGACAAGCTCGCAGTAAAAGCCTACCTGGGAGCCTACGCGTAGGGGCGACAAAAACTCCATCCGATCCAGGGCTACGGTGGCATTGCGGCCCAGGGAAATGCGGCCGGCCACGGTGGCGGCGGCCAGGTCCATCTGTTTGACGACCCAGCCTGCATAGACATCGCCATTGGCATTGGTGTCTGCCGGCAGCGGAATCACCTGGAGGGTCAGGTCGCCGCGAGGGGTCGGTTTATCGTCGTCGTAATTGGTCATTGAGCCCGCCTGTTCGACTGTTTTTGTAGTAGCCCGCATATTAATGGCCAGCGAGCGCTCTGCAAGTATATTTGTATTTTCCGGTTGTTTATTCCGGTCGCCATCAAACTGTCATGGCCGTTTGGTATAGCTCGGGCAAAGAGTCAGCGGCCCGGGCCGTTTGCACGGAGGCTTGCGCCTCATCTATATTAATCAGAGGTTCCTTGGGAGACACGGTTCTGTATGACAGCCGTTGTCTACCATAGTCCATAACATGATCCGCGCCCGCCGAACGTCCGCCTGATTCACGTTGCCGATAGGTGTTTCAGGCGGCGCCGTTATTCAGAACTTCCGGTAGCCGGGTCGATTTCTGCCGCGAACAGGACCTGCACTGTTACGTATTGGAGAGCACGTTGTATGCCAGATAAAAAGGATATGAGCTACGGAGATCACATCTCGGCCAAGTTCAATGAGGATCTTGCCGAGTTGAAGGCAAAGTTCCTGAAAATGGGCGGCATAGTTGAGTCTCAGGTGGAAAATGCCATCACAGCACTGATCAACAGTGATGGACTGCTGGGCGAGAACGTCCGGGATGGCGACAAACAGGTGGACCGGCTTGAGCTGGTGATTGACGAAGAGGCCACCAACATCATTGCCCGCCGGCAACCGGCAGCCCGGGACCTCCGTCTGGTGATTGCCGTAATCAAGATGGTGGCCGATCTGGAGCGGGTAGGCGATGAGGCCAAGAAAATCGCCAAACTCGCGATCACCCTGTCCGAAGAAGGACAGGCGCCGCGCGGCTATGTGGAAGTTCAGCACATAGGTAATCACGTTCGCGGAATGCTGAGGGATTCCCTGGACGCGTTTGCCCGCCTCGATCCCGAACCGGCGATCGCGATCATGAAGGAGGACAAACGGGTTGACGAGGAGTACAAGGCTGCCGCCCGCTCACTGCTGACCTTCATGATGGAAGATGCCCGCAACATCTCCAAGTGCATGTCGGTCATGTGGATTTTGCGCGCCCTGGAACGGGTGGGTGACCATGCCTGCAACATTGCCGAGAATGTCATCTACATGGTGGAAGGCGAGGATGTGCGCCATAAGTCCACCGAATGGGCCGAGAAAATTATCGGCTCCTGAGTGCCCCGCACTTCCCCCGGCAGGTCCCCGATTCCGCTGCCGGAGGAGCGTCTCCCCCGTTGTTTTCCTTCCTGTGCCTGCGATTCAGTCCGCTTTTGACCGGAGGCAATGCAATTTTCATAATTGTCATAAAACTGCCATATTTGTCAGAGATACTGCGCGCAGGTCACGACATGTCAGTAACCGATTGGCATACGGCCATCAGCTGCACCGGATCGCGTGCGGCGACGAATCCAACTGCTTTGGGAGAGAGTTCATGAAATTCGACAGAAAGCTGATTGCGGGAATCTTCGCGGCTGCTGCAGTGTCCGTGTCCGCAGCGGGTCATGCCGCAAGCGTTGAACGTATTACTGGCGCCGGGTCTTCCTTCGCTTACCCGATCATTTCCAAGTGGGCCAGTGCCTACAAGAAAGAGACCGGTATTGAGGTGAACTACCAGTCAGTCGGCTCCGGTGCCGGCATCAAGCAGATCAAGGCCAAAAACGTTGATTTCGGTGCGTCTGATGCGCCCCTGACTGTCGGCGACCTGAAAAAAAGCGGTCTGACCCAGTGGCCGCTGATCATGGGCGGCATCGTGCCAGTCGCCAATATTCCGGGTGTCAAGCCGGGTGAACTGGCCGTTGACGGTGAAACCCTGGCGGCCATCCTGATGGGCAAGATCACCAACTGGAATGATCCGGCCATTGCCAAACTGAACCCGAACGCCAATCTGCCTGACCTGCGGATTACCGTCGTTCACCGCTCTGATTCTTCCGGCACCACGGCCATCTTCACCAACTACCTGGCCAAAGCCAGCAAAGAGTGGAAAGAGAAAGTGGGTGAAGGCAAAACCGTTAACTGGATGTCCAAGGGCAACCTGGGCGGTAAAGGTAACGAAGGTGTGGCATCCTACACCAGCCGGATCAAAGGTTCTCTTGGTTATGTTGAGTACGCCTACGCGCTGGAAAACAAGCTGGGCTACATGGACATGATCAACCGTGAAGGTAACCGGGTTGCCCCGACCAGCGACAACTTCGCCGCTGCCGCTGCAGGTGCTGACTGGAAAGGTACTCCGGGCTTCCGTGTTGTGCTGACCAACCAGCCGGGCAAGAACAGCTGGCCGATCACTGGCTCTACCTTTGCCATCGTGCATACGAACCCCGAGAATCCGGCCCAGGTCAAAGCCGTACTGGATTTCTTCAAGTGGTCCATGGCCAATGGCCAGCCGGCGGCCCAGGAACTGCACTACATTCCGATCCCGCCAAGCGTTGCGAAGCTGATCGAGTCGTCCTGGAAAGAGAAAATCAACCTCAAGTAAAATCAGGGTTGATGAATCAAAGGACGGGCGATCTTCGCCCGTCCTTTGTTGTTGTGGCATAATCGCTCCACCCGGAAATGGCCCCAGGGCCGATGTCCATCATGAAACGATTTTGATGCCAGGCGGGAGAACCCATGGCAGTGCCAGAGACACAGTCTTCGAAACATTCACGGCGCGGTGCCAGCGGCGCGCTGGCCGACAAGGCCTTCAAGGGCGTGGCCTTTTTCTTCGCGTCCATGGTTCTGGTAGTGCTTGCGGCGATCATCGTGATGCTGTTCAAGGATGCCTGGCCCACCTTCCAGACTTTTGGTCTGGATTTTTTTGTGAGCGCCAAGTGGGACGTGGTGAATGACCAATACGGTGCGCTGATTCCCATCGTGGGTACCCTGGTGACCTCCCTGATCGCGATTTTGATCGGTATACCGGTCAGTTTTGGTATCGCCCTGTTTATCAGCGTGATGGCGCCGGTGTGGCTGAAGAGGCCGGTGGGGATTGCGGTGGAGTTGCTGGCTGCGGTTCCCTCGATCATCTACGGCATGTGGGGCCTGTTTTATTTTGCGCCCTGGTTTTCCGAAAACCTGCAACCCCTGCTAACAGATACACTGGGTGAACTGCCGCTGATCGGCCAGTTTTTCCAGGGCCCGCCGATCGGGGTGAGTCTGTTCACCGCCGGTTTTATCCTGGCCATCATGATTATTCCGTTCATTGCCTCGGTTATGCGAGACATGTTCGATGTGGTGCCGAAGGATCTCAAGGAGTCGGCCTATGCCATGGGCTCCACCACCTGGGAAGTGATCTGGACGGTCATCCTGCCCTACACCAAAGTGGGTGTCATTGGCGGCATAATGCTGGGACTGGGCCGGGCGCTGGGCGAAACCATGGCGGTCACCTTTGTGGTGGGTAACGCCCAGGAACTGATGGCCGGACTGTTTTACCCGGGCTCGACCATTGCGTCGACGCTGGCCAACGAATTCAACGAGGCAGACGGTCTGCACATGTCCTCACTGATTGCTCTGGGTCTGATCCTGTTCATGATTACGTTCGTTGTGCTGGCGATCTCCAAGTGGTTCCTGCTCAGGCTTGGTCATGCACAAGAAGGTCGGAGCGCCTGACATGACCCGATACCAACGTCGTAAGGTTCTCAACGCGTTCAACCTGACTGCCTCCATTGCGGTCACGCTGTTTGGCCTGGTGATGCTCGGCTGGATTCTGACCATTCTGTTCACCAAGGGGTTTGAACATATCAATTGGGCGGTGTTTACCGAGAATACCCCGCCACCGGGGGAATCCGGCGGGTTGATGAATGCCATCGTTGGTACTCTGATGCTGACGGTGATTGCGGTACTGATTGGCACCCCCATTGGCATCATGGCAGGCACCTACCTGGCGGAGTATGGCGGCAAGTCACGGTTTGCCAGCGCGGTGCGTTTTATCAACGATATCCTGCTGTCCGCACCGTCCATCGTGGTGGGGGTGTTTGTCTATACCCTGCTGGTCAGCCCGGTCAACCATTTTTCTGGCTGGGCCGGCAGTGTGGCCCTTGCCATTCTGGTGGTGCCGGTGATCGTGAGAACCACCGAGGATATGCTCAAACTGGTTCCCCGGCAGATCCGTGAAGCTGCCGCTGCTCTGGGTGCGCCGCGCTGGAAAGTAACCGTGCATGTTGTTTATAAAGCGGCACTCAGCGGCATGATGACCGGGATGATTCTGGCGACCGCGAGAATCATGGGGGAGACTGCTCCCTTACTGTTTACCGCCCTGAATAACAATTTCTGGTCCACTGATATGAACCGGCCCATCGCCAACATGCCGGTGGTGATTTACCAGTATGCCCTGAGCCCCTATTCAGACTGGCAGGATCTGGCGTGGGCAGCGGCGCTGCTTATTACAGTCAGCGTTCTTGTGATGAATATATTTGCCCGTTACGGACTGAAGAGCGGCAATCAGCAGAAGCCGTGATAACCAATTCCTCAGGCTGAGCCAGAGACTGAAACTATGAAGGCAGCGACTATGACCCAAGACTCGTCTACCGATCAGGACCTGAGGCGGTCCGAGCCGTCCGCGTTGTCGGCGTCTGAAAGTTCCCATGGTCTGCTCGAGAAGAGGAACTACATTCGCGACGTGACCAATTCCAAGATCAGCCTGCGGGACCTTAGCTTTTACTACGGTAAATTCAAGGCCCTGCATGATATCTCTATGGAGATTCCAGACCGCAAGGTGACCGCGTTTATTGGCCCGTCAGGCTGTGGAAAATCGACGTTATTGCGGGTTTTCAACCGGATGTACGATCTGTATCCGGGGCAGCGTGCCGAGGGCGACCTGATTCTGGATGGTCGTAATATCCTCGGGCCGGGGGTCGATCTGAATATGCTGCGGGCGCGGGTCGGTATGGTGTTCCAGAAACCGACGCCTTTCCCCATGTCGATCTATGACAATGTGGCATTTGGCGTCCGACTGTACGAAAAACTGAGAAAGTCGGACCTGGATGATCGTATTCAGTGGGCGCTGCAACGTGCGGCCCTCTGGGATGAAGTCAAAGACAAGCTCAAGCAGTCCGGTGGTGCTCTGTCCGGCGGCCAGCAACAGCGGTTGTGTATCGCCCGCGGGATTGCCGTAAAGCCGGAAGTACTGTTGCTGGACGAGCCGACGTCAGCACTGGACCCCATTTCCACATCCCGGATCGAGGAGCTGATCTACGAGCTCAAGGACGATTTCACCATTGCCATTGTCACCCACAACATGCAACAGGCGGCGCGGGTCTCTGACTATACCGCCTTCATGTACCTGGGTGAGCTGATGGAGTATGACCGTACCGACGTGATCTTCACCAATCCGGATCGCAAAGAAACGGAAGACTACGTCACCGGTCGCTTTGGCTGATTGTGTGGCCGGCACTGCCGGCCCTGGTGGATCAACCTGTCCTATCTGTAAGCTCTGCGCTCTTGTGACTGTTCCGGCCCCGTGTCATAACGAGGCATTGTTTTCTTCAGGAGTGTCAAAATGAGTGTTCGCTGGCCCGCTTCCCGCCGTTTCGCCACATCCGGCTTGCTGTTGCTGATCCTGACAGTTGCCGTGACCGGTCGCGTCCAGGCCAGCGACCTGGCCCAGTCCGTGATCAGCAGTTCGGCGCTGGGTACGGTCATTGAACAGTATCCACAGATGATCACCGAGAGCATCACCCGCGGCATCAAGCAGACCGGCGGCGTTGATCCCATGGTCAGCGGTGCTATTCAACTGATGGTGGGGCAGGCTTTTAACAGTCGTCGTATTCGTGCCCGGGTGGCTGCCAGCCTGGACAAGGAGCTCACGCCCAAAACCCTGACCAGTGTGCGTGATTTTTACCACTCCGACCTCGGTGCCCGGGTGGCCGGGCTGGAGTCAGCGGCGGCGCTACCCTCGGCCTGGCCGCAGATCGAAAGCGACGGTCCGGCACTGGTCAAGCAGTATCGCGGTACCGAACGGGAACGCCTGTTCGATGCCTTCGATCAGGCCTCACGGGCGACCGAGAACGCGGTGGATACCACCATTGCCGTACAGACCGCGCTGGGCACGGCGGTCGCTGCCTTGCGGGGTAAGCCGGCGGATTTCGACCAGATTCACAGCCGGGTGGAGATGCAGCGGGACATGCTCACCGGCCTGGTCGAGCAACAGGTCTACGCGGCCTATCTGTACACCTACAAATCCCTGTCTGACGATCAGCTAAAGCGCTATATCAAGTTTCTGGAATCCCCGGACGGGCGACAGTTCAGTAAGGCGGCCACAGAGTCCCTGAAAAAAGCCGTTCTCGATCCGATCCAGTCCATCAGCAACGGGCTCAATCAGCTATTGAGCCCTGCCAGCAAGACGTAATCCAGGTCCTCAGGCGCTCTTGAGGCGGTCGGTGTAGGGCGGCCAGCCCAGGGGCTTGCCGGCCAGCAGGTGCAAGTGGATGTGGAACACGGTCTGGCCGGCCTGCTCGTTGCAGTTCATCACGACCCGGTAGCCGTCGTCGTCAAAGCCCATCTCCCGGGCCAGTTTTTTAGCCACCAGAAACAGGTGGCCGACCAGTTCGCTGTCGCCTTCCTCCAGGTCATTGATGGTGGCGATCTCTTTCTTGGGGATGATCAGCAAATGCACCGGCGCCTGCGGGTTAATGTCCTTGAAGGCCAGACTCTGCTCGTCCTCATAGACAATGTCGGCCGGTATTTCCCGGTTGATGATCTTGGTGAACAGGGTTTCAGACATAACTCGTCCTCAGAACAGATTCAGTGGAGGGGGTTTCGGCAGCGACGCCAGCAGACGCTGAACGACGGATGCCGGCTGATCGTCAATGCCCATAGCGTAGCGAGCAACCTGGTTACGGGCAAACGGTATCCGTTGGGCCAGAACGAGACCGGCGTTGCGAATCAGGTGCAGCGGAGGCGTCTGGTTGCTGAACAGATAGTAGAACGCATCCATCGCCAGCATCATCCGCCGATTGGCTGGCAGGCGTCGCTGTTGGTATTGCCGCAGCCAGTGTTCACTGGCGAGGTCCACACCGGCACGGCGGGTTTCCCGGAGCACAGCCTGCAGGCATTGCGCGTCCTGGAAGCCGAGGTTTACACCCTGGCCGGCAAGCGGGTTGATGGTGTGAGCGGCATCGCCGACCAGGACCACCCGGCCGTTAAAGTAGGCATTGGCGTGCTGTCGGGCAATCGGGAAGCTGGCGCGCCCGGCGACATGGGTCAATGCGGGTAAGGCGTCAGGAAACGCCTCCTGCACCCGCTGGATGAATGCCTCGTCGGGCAGGGCCTTGAGTTCCGTCAGGATCTCGGGACTGTCGTACCACACCAGTGAGGCCCAGCTTTCATTGACGTTGTCGGCGGCGTGCAACGGCAGGAAGGCCCGCGGACCGCTGGGGTAGAAAGCCTGCCAGGTGATGTCTTCCGGTTGGCCTGCATAGCGTACGCTGGCGACCAGCGCCTGCTGGGCGTACTGGTCCCGGCTGATGCCCAGGCCCGCCAACGCCCGGACCCGGGATTGGGCACCATCGGCACCCACGACCAGCGCCGCGCTCAAGGGCTCACCGTTGCTCAGCCTGACCGTCGCAAGCGTGTCCCCGCTGTCAATCTGGTCCACGCCGAGGCCGGCGTACGCAGTGACGCCCTCGAGCGTCGTCGCCGTCTCCCAGAGCGCGGTCTGGGTCACCCGGTTTTCGACGATGTGGCCAAGATGCGTATGACCCAGTTCCCGGGCATCGAAGGTGGTGTGTGCGGGCCGGGGCAGCATGCCGGAAAGCGGATAGGGCGTCTGGTCCCAGACTGACAGGCGACGGTAGGGTGTGAGCCTCATGGCTTCCATGGCAGGCCATGCGCCAATGTGTCGCAGATAACGCTCGCTGCCGGCACTCAGGGCAGATACCCGGATGTCCGGTTTGGTACCGGGACCGGCCTTCGGCGCCGGTGCCTGGTCCACCAGCGCCACGGTAAAGCCGGACTGGCCGAGTCCGGCCGCTAATGCCGCGCCCACCATGCCCGCACCAACGACCACGATATCAAAGGGTTGAGTCATGTCGGGTTCCTGTCAGAGGTCTCCCAGTCAGAGATCTCTCAGTTTACGCGATAGGCGACCGCTGGCAAATCATCGGGAGAGGTTGAGTGTGGACGCAAAGGAGGAAGCGGGCTTCAGGCCGGGTTGCCCGGATCGTGTGGTGGGGCCTCGCCTGACCAGCCAGGCCGGCTTGCGGGAACCGGGCCTGATAAAACCCTGATGGATGACAATCGGTTGGGCAAGTTGCAGAAAATCCCCGGTTTTCATGTGAATGGAGCCAGTATGAGTGCCTGCGGCGAACGCCATGTCCGGTTCGCCGGTCAGCGCTTCGCAGCAGTAGACCGACATGCCAAACAGGTTACCGAAGGGTGGCATGGCGCCGACTTCGCAATCCGGAAAGCGGTCCTCAAACTCCTGTTCATCCGCTAATTGCACGAAATCCGTATCCAGCACTTCGGTGAGCCGGTCCCATCGCACCCGCCAGGTTGCCGGCATGACCAGCATGGCCATTTTGCCATCCAGTTCGATGATCACCGTCTTGGCAACGCGGTCACCGGCAATCTGTATGTGGTGGGCGAGTTGCTGGGCGGTAAATGCCGGTGGGTGGGACAGGCACATGTAATCCACGCCCGCGGCATCGAGAAACTGCGTTAACTGCTGCACCGGCATCGGGCACACCTCCTACCAGCAATGACCGCAACATCCGACTCCGCGACCGGTCGCCGGATGTTTCAAAGGCTTGAGTGGTCAAAGGAATTGATCAGCACTTCCTTACGGTCAGCTTAGACGAGGATTGCGGAATTGAGAAAAACAGAATTGCAACAGCTTGTGAAGCTGACTGCGAGTTATTGACGATGGTGTCTGGTCAAGGCAGCCAGGCGAATACGCGTGGCTGCCTCAGGGGACGGGTCATTTTTCGGTGTACATGTGCACATCGCGCTGGGGAAACGGAATGGTAATGCCTTCCTCGTCAAACGCTTTCTTGACTTTCTCCTGCATGTCCCAGTAGTAGGGCCAGAGGTTGTCTGTGGCGACCCACGGACGCACCATGATGTTGACTGAGTTGTCGCCCAGGCTGGCGACAGCAATGCGAGGCGCCGGATCGGTCAGCGAGCGTTCGTCTTCTTCCACCAGTCGTTTGCAGATTGCCTTGGCCTTGTCGATATCATCATCGTAATGGATGCCGAAGGTCATATCGCAGCGACGGGTCGCATAAATGCTGACATTCACCAGGCTGGAGTTGGCAAGACTGCCATTGGGAATCACGATGCGGCGGTTGTCGAAGGTATTGATAATGGTATAGAGGATCTGGATTTCCAGTACGGCCCCCAGAAAACCCTGTGCCTCAATGGTATCGCCAACCTTGAACGGCTTGAAAATCAGAATCAGCACGCCGCCGGCAAAGTTCGACAGGCTGCCTTGCAGAGCAAGACCGACGGCCAGGCCGGCGGCACCCAGTATGGCGACAAACGATGTGGTGGCAATACCAACCATCGAGGCGACCGATATAAGCAGCAGAATCTTCAACAGAGCGCCAATCAGTCCGCACAGGAATTTGGTCAGTGTCGGGTCTTTGGCGCTGAGCTTGCTGTCCAGAATGCGGATGCTCCGGTTGATCAGCCACATACCGATAACCAGAGTTACCAGCGCCAGTATCACCTTGGGAGCATAGGTAATGATCATGCCAATGGCCTGCTTGAGCAGTTCGGCAGCTTGCCCGCCGTCGACGAAGAAATTCTCCATGGTGACTCCTTGTGTGGGGTTGGATAATGCCGTGTCCGGGCCCGATGAATTCCGGTTTCCCGATTGGAAAGCACTCTGTTTTTCAATGAATTAACCAGACGGGACACTGTGTCATTTAACACGGGTTCACAGCGGGTAATGATGACAACGCAACCGGTGTCCTCGCAAGTTATGTACTGGCCGCCACTTCGATAGGTCCTCTTGCAAACGTGGCCAGCGTTTTATGGTCGCCTCTAGCTACGACACGGCTGGCTTTCTGGCTCAGTTGGTAATCATACATGGGGTCGTAGTAGTTTGTGAGCAGCGCCTCGATCCAGTGATCATGGCCACTGAGGTCGTTGTGTCGATACTGCAGATCCAGCGCCTGATGCAGTCTGTGACGGAGTT
This sequence comes from Marinobacter sp., assembly GCA_030149475.1. Taxonomy (GTDB): domain Bacteria; phylum Pseudomonadota; class Gammaproteobacteria; order Pseudomonadales; family Oleiphilaceae; genus Marinobacter. Next base: position 11,110 of record JASBRL010000082.1, on the reverse strand, counting down.
CGCGATGACCGTCTCCCCCCAGTCGTTTGCGTATCCGGTCCAGAGCACTGAGCAGATAGTCACAGAAATTATGCCAGCCCGCCTCATCGCCATCCCGTTGCCGATACGCGGCCAGCATATCGATGACGTAGTCCTCACGAATGATGTTGATGCGTTCAGGCATCGGTCGCTCGAGAATCATCAGCGGCGCTTCGGCCATTCGCTGACGCAGCGGGTCCGGAACATAGCACTGGCCGATCAGCCGGCTTTCGTCCTCGACAAATACGGGTCCGGTGTCCGCATGCCCGGATTTCAGCAGCGCGATTGCCAACCGGTTCTCGAAGTCAATCTGGGTTGGTTGCGGCGTAAGCTGCCGGCCAAAGCTCGACCCGCGGTGATTGGCCAGGCCTTCGAGGTCAATCGGCTTTGACAGTTCCAGCAGGAGGCGGGTTTTGCCAGTCCCGGTGCGGCCGCTGACCACGACAAAGTCCTGGCGGGCCACCTGTGTGTCCAGTTCGTTTATCAGGAAGCGTCGAAGCGCCTTGTAGCCGCCCTTGACCAGGGGGTAATCAATGCCCGCCTCGTGCAGCCACTGCTGGGTCAGTCGCGAGCGTAGCCCGCCCCGGAAGCAAAACAGGTAACCGTTCGGGTTCCTGGCGACAAAACGCCTCCAGGCCTCCATGCGGGCAGCCTTGACGTCGCCCTGAACCAACTGGTGCCCGAGTCTGATCGCCTCATTCTGTCCACTCTGCCTGTAGCAAACACCGACCCGATGGCGCTCGTCGTCGTTCATTAATGGCGCGTTCACTGTGTGGGGAAAGCTGCCCCGGGCAAACTCAACCGGCGCACGCACATCCATCAAGGGCGTATCATGAAGAAACAGGGACCGGTAGTCGCTGGTATCGGGTCTGGTGCTCATCATCGGCATCCGGATCTGGTCGTGCATAAAGCCCGTCAGTATACCGGATTCGCATGATTTATGCCTGCCGGCATTGATTGCCTGCGGGCGGCGGATGCCCTCTGCGGTCCGGATAAACGGCTATTACCGGGCGATCTCATTCGACCGACTGCCGGCAAGGAGTGGGTGGGGTATTGTATCCGGTATAAAAAAAGGCAACCGTAGTTGCCTTTGTCGAAACAGGTCGTCGCATCCCTGCGCATGTTGCGACTGCCGTGTCGCGTTTGACTCCAGAACCAGCTCCCTGGTGCCGGCATCCGGGCCAGCGTTCCTGAATGGTTATCCCTCAAGCAGTGCGTCCGTAACGTCCCTGCCTCCCTTCAATTCCTGTGAAGGTTCATCCCGTATGTCGTCCATTTCCCTGTCATCCATGACAGGTCCACTATATCAATACTCGTTTAACAAGCGTGTGACACCTGCGCGGTTCGTCTCTTGTCGCTGTCGGCAGTTTTTAAGAATTACTATACAAAACAGCAAATTAAAATATAATGTAAGCGGTAATCTTGTCTTACGCACGCGCCGAAACAGTCACTGCTTACGTCAGCGTGAGATATATCGCACGCGGTCGAGGGCGGATATCGCTATTCCGCTGAGTGGGCAGGTAGCTGCAGCCAGCGCAGGCCGGGCCAGGGCGCGAGCCCAAACGCAATGCCGACGGCGTCGGCGAGCAGGTCCCACAGGGAAAAATCCCGGTATGGCAATGGTGCCTGAATCAGTTCGATGGCCATGCCGAAGATCAGCACCGACAGGGCCACCATGCCAAGCGGGACTTGAGGCCAGCTCAGGCGTACCAGCAGCGTCAGCTCCAGAAAGGCAATCAGGTGATTGACTTTGTCGCTGGGCGCAGACGGTATCGGATACGCCTGACTGGTGGTTGCGAGGAACAGGATCGCGATCACCGAGAACACCAGACAGGCCCGCCAGAAACCCCGGTGTCGAAGCAGAGAGAAAGGAGATTGTTTCGTGGGCATATAAAGCATCGTGTCCGGCTGTGGTGATCGTTGCAACATGATATGCTCTGCGGCCCTCGGGTTCCAAACTACTCTCGGGTTCCAAACTACTTAGGGAACCTCTGATTCAGTTTGCTGGCGACTTCCGCGTTTACGGAGAGGCTCCGCTGGCCAGCTTCAAGAGGCCTGACGGAGCTGCCCGGCGCCACAGGACCGTCAACCGACCTGAGCGGAAGTTCCTATACAACGCGGAGGAGCGCAGGCCATGGCAACCGGTGGATTTTTTTCTGGATTAGGCTATCTCGCAGAGGGCTTCCGTTTGATAAGACAGCCCGGGTTGCGGCTGTTCGTCATTACACCGCTGGTGATCAACGTTCTGTTATTCGGGCTGCTGTTCTATTGGTTGGCGGACTGGTTCCAGACGATGATCCAGTCCGCCATGGATTTGTTACCCGACTGGGCCTGGCTGCAGAGTCTTCACTGGTTGTTCTGGCTCCTCTATGGCGCCGTCATCCTGTTGATGCTGGCCTATGGCTTCGTCATTCTTGCCAACCTGATCGGGTCACCGTTCTACGGTTATCTTTCCGAGCGAACCGAGCAGTATCTGACCGGGAAGGCGGTCGATACGGGCGGCGGCTGGCTCCAGATTTTTGCTGATGTACCCCGGGCTCTGTGGCGTGAGGTACAGAAAATTGGCTATTACCTGCCCCGGGCTCTGGGTCTGTTTCTGCTCGGCCTGATTCCCGTGGTCAACCTGGTAGCCGCGCTGCTCTGGCTGGCGTTCAATGGGTGGATGATGGCGCTGCAGTACGTGGATTATCCCGCAGACAATCACCGGATCAGCTTCGGCGGGCTCAAGCAGACCTTGCGTCGCCGGCGGATGTCGGCGCTCGGATTCGGCCTGCCGGTGGCGCTGGCCGCCATGGTGCCGGTATTGAATCTGCTGGTCGTGCCGGCGGCGGTATGCGGTGCGACAGCCTACTGGGTCCGGGAAGGCGGGTTCCCTGCCCGGGTAGAGCAGTAGTGCGGCGAGTCGGCGAACAGGGCGCATAATCCCTGGCGTCCCGGCTGTGCCGGTCGGATTTCGTTTACATCGGTCTGGAGGTGTTTTGGATAGTTCGGAATTAATGATAGGCCAGCGCTGGGTCAGCCACACTGACACCGCGCTGGGCCTGGGGATTGTCACCGACATTGACGGCAGGCGCGTAACGCTCGGCTTCCCGGCGGCGGATGAAGAGCGTACCTACGCGATTGACAGTGCGCCGCTGGCCCGAATCCGTTATCAGCCTGGGGAAGAGATTGAGACTTTTGACGGTGAGCGCCTTATCGTCCGGGCGGTGGAGGACGTGGCCGGGGTGTTCATGTACCACGCGGACGACGGCAGTGATGAACTGAAAAAAATTTCCGAAGTGCGGCTGAGCAGTTTTGTACATTTTACCGCACCCCAGCAGCGCCTGTTCGCGGGCCAGTTTGATCGTAATGGTGCATTCCGGCTACGGGTGGCGACATTAACTGAGATGGACCGTCTGCGGGAGTCGCCGGTTCAGGGGCTTCTGGGAGCCCGAACCCAGCATCTCCCGCATCAGCTCTATATCGCTCATGAAGTTGCCCGCCGATTTGCGCCGCGGGTATTGCTGGCCGATGAGGTCGGCCTCGGCAAGACCATTGAGGCAGGCCTGATTCTGCACTACCAGCTCCACACCCAACGCGCCTGCCGGGTACTTCTGGTGGTGCCGGAGTCGCTGATTCATCAGTGGCTGGTGGAAATGTTGCGGCGTTTTAATCTGGCGTTCAGCATTATTGATCAGTCCCGTTATGATGCCGAAGCTGATTTCACGGTAGAGGGTGAGCCGGTGCCTGAAGCGCTGGCCGGGGAGGATGGCAACCCGTTCGCGGACGAGCAACAGGTCCTGTGCAGCCTCGACTTTCTCACCCGTCATCCCACCGCCTGTGATGACGCGGTAGCGGCGGGCTGGGATCTGCTGGTGGTGGATGAGGCGCATCACCTGGCCTGGTCACCCGAATCTGCCAGTCCGGAGTACCGGACCATTGAGTCACTGTCGAGTGTGACTCCCGGTCTGCTGCTGTTGACGGCGACTCCCGAGCAGATCGGTGTGGCCAGTCATTTTGCCCGTCTGCGTCTGCTGGATCCGGCCCGCTTTCATGACCTGGCCGAATTCCGGCGGGAAGAGGCAGCCTATGGTGAGGTCAATGCCGTGGTCCGGGACCTGAGGGTCCGGGCCGGGGGTCCGGACCCTGCGCAATATGATGTTCTGCGCCGTTGGTTAGGGGATGAACTGGATACCCTGCTGACCGGGCCCGATCCGGTGCAGGGTATTGTTGATGCGTTGCTGGACCGCCACGGTACCGGGCGGGTGCTGTTTCGCAATACCCGGGCTGCCATTCAGGGTTTTCCGGAGCGCCGTATTCACCCGGCTCCGATGCCCTGTCCAGATCTTTATGCTGGCGCGGAACAGCGCTTTGGTCTGGCCGGGCTGACGCCTGAAGCCGGTCAACATGACGACGACTGGCTGGCTCATGATCCCCGTGTCAGCTGGCTCGAGCAGACGCTGATCGACCTGCGTCCCGCCAAGGTTGTGGTGATTTGCGCGCGCGCGGAAACTGCGGTGGCGCTGGAAATGCACCTGCAGCTGCGTGCAGGCATTCGCAGCGCGGCGTTCCACGAGCACCTCAGTCTGATCGAGCGTGACCGGGCGGCCGCCTATTTTGGTGAGGGCGGACAGGGGGCGCAGGCACTGATCTGCTCGGAAATTGGCAGCGAAGGGCGTAACTTCCAGTTCGCCCACCATCTGGTGTTGTTTGACCTGCCGGCCAACCCGGATTTGCTGGAACAGCGCATCGGTCGGCTGGACCGCATCGGGCAGGCTGATGTCATTGACCTTCATGTGCCCTATCTGAAGGACACCGCGCAGGCGATACAGTTTCAGTGGTTCCATGAGGGGCTGAACGCCTTTGCCGAGAGTAACTCGGTCGGCGTGGCGGTGCTGGAAGCGGTCGAACACCAGTGGCAGTCAGCGCTGGACGGCGATCAGGCCGGCCTTGAGAAGCTGATCCGGGCGACTGAAATCGAAGCAACCCGCCTGCGTGACGTGCTCCGGAATGGCCGCGATGCGTTGATTGAGCTGAACTCGTGCCGACAGGAAGAGGCGATGAAGCTGATCGAACAGATTGAGCAGGAGGAGGCCGATGATGGGGTCAAAACCTACATGACCGAGGCCTTTGATATCTTCGGGGTGGATGTCGAATACCACTCGGACCACGCCGATGTGCTGCGCCCGGGCGAACATATGCTGACGGGGCATTTCCCCGGTTTGCCGGACGACGGCATTACCGTGACCTGGCAGCGCCAGCAGGCGCTGGAACGGGAAGACCTTGCGTTCATGAGCTGGGAGCACCCGATGGTGACCGGCGTTATGGAAACGGTCATCAGCTCTGAACTGGGTAAAGCGGCGCTGGCCAGCCTGAGTGTCAAGAGTCTGCCCGCCGGGACCTTGCTGCTGGAGGCGTTGTTCTCCGTCCACTGTCCGGCACCGTCATCCTTACAGCTGTCCCGGTGCCTGCCGCTGTCGCCTCTGCGGTTGCTGGTAGATGTGAATGGTCGAAACCTGTCGGAGGCATTGCCCCATGACCGGCTGAATGACCTGTGTTCCAATATCCGGCGGCGCACCGCCCAGGCCATCGTGCCGCAGATTCGGGCCGACGTTGAAACCATGGTAGATCACGCGGAAGGGTATGCAGAGCATCATCTGGAACCTTTGCGGCAGGCTGCGCTGGCGCGGTTGCGGACACTGTTTGAACCGGAAATTCGGCGCCTGGAGGCACTGAGTCAGACCAATCCGGCCATTCGTCGCGAGGAAATTGACTTTTTCCGCAACCAGCTGGCGGCTGGCGAGGCGGCCGTTGAGCGCGCCTCCATGGCGCTGGAGGGTATCCGGGTGGTGGTGACCGCCTGACGCCGATCCGTGAGCTGCTCTGTGGCAACAAGCCATCCAATCAGGTACTTTGGTCGTAGATTCGGTTACATTTGTTGACAATTTCATTTTCCAACATGGATGACAGAGAAAGCCTATGATGACGTTCCTTCTGTTAGTCGTTGCGCTGGCTGGCCTGACTCTTTTGCTGCGTCGGGAGGCGGGCGCTCGCGCTGTGGTCACGCTGATGGCTGTTGTTGGCGTGGTGTCCTGGGGTTTCGGCTCGGGCTGGCTGGCGTTTGTGTTGCTTGCCGGCGCCGCCATTATCGCCGTTTGTGGTCTTCCCGGACTGCGCCGCAGCTGGTTGACCCCGCGTGCCTTTGACCTGTTCAAGCGGGTGGCACCTAAAGTGTCCGAGACCGAGCAGGTGGCCCTGGACGCGGGTACCGTGGGCTGGGACGGCGAGTTGTTCACGGGGCGACCGGATTGGCACAACCTGCTGATTAACCGGAACACGGGCCTCACCGAAGAGGAACAGGCGTTTGTTGACAATCAGTGTGCCAGAGCCGCGGGTATGTGTAACTCCTGGGACGTAGCCGTCGAGCGAGCCGACCTGCCGCCGGAGCTCTGGGACTTCATCAAGAAAGAACGATTTCTCGGGATGATCATCCCCAAGAAATATGGCGGCCTGGAGTTTTCCGCCAAGGCCCAGTCCGCCGTGCTGCAGAAGCTGTCATCGAATGAGAGCCTGATGGTCAGCGTCGGGGTGCCTAATTCTCTCGGTCCGGGCGAACTGCTGCTGAAATACGGTACCGAGGAACAGAAAAATCACTACCTCCCGCGCCTGGCAGACGGCCGCGACATTCCCTGTTTCGGTCTGACCGGCCCACGTGCCGGATCCGATGCGACCTCGTTGCCGGACACCGGTGTGGTCTGTAAGGGCAAGTTCAAAGGCAAGCAGGTACTGGGGCTAAAACTGAACTTCGAGAAACGCTGGATAACGCTGGCGCCCATTGCCACTGTCGTGGGTCTGGCGTTCCGCATGTTTGATCCGGACGGCCTGCTCGGTGAAAAGAAAGATCTGGGCATTACCTGTGCCCTGATTCCAAGGGCCACCAAGGGGATGGAAATAGGCCGCCGGCATTGTCCGATCGGTACACCTTTCCTGAATGGCCCGATCAGGGGCAAAGACGTGTTCATTCCCCTGGACTACATCATCGGCGGGCAGGAAATGGCTGGGGAAGGCTGGCGCATGCTGGTTGAGTGCCTGTCCGTGGGCCGTTGCATCACCCTGCCGTCGGGCGCCGCAGGGGCCTCCGCCTACGCGGTCGGAACCGCTGGCGGCTTTACCCGGATTCGTCGCCAGTTCAATACCCCGGTCGCGGATATGGAGGGTGTTCAGGAACCGCTGGCGCGGATCGCCGCCCACACCTACATTGCCCAGTCCGCGGTCAATCAGACCGCCAATATGGTTGATAAAGGAGAGAAACCGGCGGTGCCGTCAGCCATACTCAAATACCATCTCACGGAAATGCAGCGCAGTGTGCTGACCGATGCGATGGACGTCCATGGGGGCAAAACGGTCACCCTGGGGCCCCGCAATTATCTGGGTATCGGCTTCAGCGGCTCGGCGGTTTCGATCACCGTTGAAGGCGCCAACATCATGACCCGTAGTCTGATGATCTTCGGGCAGGGCGCGATTCGCTGTCATCCCTACGTACTCAAAGAGCTGGCAGCGAAGGATAACGACGACATTGATGCGTTCGACGATGCCTTTTTCGGGCATGCCGGCCTGGTATTCGGTAACGCGGCCCGGGCGTTCACTCAGGCCCTCGGGCTGGGGCGCGCTGACGTGCCGTTCGACAGCGCTTCTCGCCGGTATGCACAGACGGTCGCGCGGTTCAGTGCTGCGTTCGGGCTGTGTTCCGACGCGGCTATGACGACCCTTGGCTCTCAGCTCAAAATGCGAGAGCTGATCTCCGCCCGGTTGGGAGACATGCTGTCCAACCTCTATCTGGCGTCGATGGTGCTAAAGAACTGGCATGAAACCCAGCCGGCCGAGGGTGAGCGTGAACTGATGGAATACAGTCTGCGCCTGCTGATCCACCGGACCGAAACAGCGCTGGACGAGTTTCTGCAGAATCTGCCGAACCGGGCTGTGGCGATCGCGTTGCGGGCCATAACGTTGCCCCTGGGGCGCCGCTGGGATAAACCGCACGACGATCAGAGTCGGGCGCTGGCGAAGGCCATTTCCACGGACACGCCGATCCGCACCAAGCTGCTGGCCAGCATCTGGCATAGCCAGACCGATGGTCCGGCGGATAATCCGGTGGCGCGCTACAATGATTTGCTGAAAGACTATGACAAGGCGGAAGGCCTCTACCACAAGGTTAACAAAGCCTATGCCAAAGGTGAGCTTCCAATGGAAGCCCTGCATCCGGAACAGCGCTTTGAAGCGGCCCTGGAGGCGGGGCTCTACAGCCAGGAGGAGGCGGATTTCATGCGTACCTTTGAGGCCAGCGTGCTGGATATGCTGACTGTCGATGATTTCCCGTTTGATGCCTTCGCACGCAATCAGGAAACGGTGATCAACCACAACGCGGCCTGATTTCGGCAGGCGCAGTGACGCAGCGTGTCCTGCGCCTGCCGAATCAGGGACGGCGCTGCCCTGACGCAGGGCTCGTATACCGTTGCAGACGTCACCGCATTGTGTTGGAGGCACTGGTCAAGCAGGTTTTGCCAGAATCGCTGGAAGCGCAGTCAGCGTGGGCCCCGGAACAGGTTGGGCCGTGCTCAGTATCTGTACTTACGAAGAAAAATTATGGTTGCTTTCTGCGTAACAAAGAGTAAAGTTCGAAGGGTAGGAAAGATTCAGCAAAGCATTTCATGAATAAGACGTATCCCCGCGTAGTACGTAGTGCATCGTCCTGTTTTTGATTCCGCGAGTTCTGTTTTTCCGTAAACGCCGACTGTCCATGTGGACGCCGGCAGAAAAAATTATTGATTTCAGGAAGTTTAAGTATGTCTACTACTACCGGTACTGTTAAGTTCTTCAACGAAGCTAAAGGTTTTGGTTTCATCACTCGTGAGTCCGGCCCGGACGTTTTCGTTCACTACAGCGCCATCACCGGTTCAGGGTTCAAGACACTGGCAGAAGGCCAGCAGGTCGAGTTCACCGTGACTCAGGGCCAGAAAGGTCCTCAGGCGGAGAACGTTGTTGCTCTGTAAATAACAGACGGCAATAAGAAAGGCAGCCAAGGCTGCCTTTTTTATTGCCTGGAATGTCAGCTGTTCCGCCGGATTCCTCGTTTTTTGTTATTCTGATGCTTATCCACCCGCTCAAAAGGAGAGGTCATGAAACTGATAGGTTCCACTACGTCCCCGTTTGTAAGACGCACCCGCGTACTGCTGGCAGACGCCGCGTATGAGTTTGTCAACCTGGACATCTACGGTGCCGGGCGGGATGAGCTCAGGCGGAATAACCCTGCGCTCAAGATTCCGATGCTGATTGATGGCGATCAGGAGATCTACGATTCACGGGTCATTGCGCGATACCTGGCTGACAAGCTGGGGCATGCGCCGTTGACCTGGGATCAGGAAAATCAGTTGACGCTGATTGATGCGGCCAGTGATTCCAGCGTGATTCTGCTGCTGTCCAAACGTTCCGGACTGGATGTGGAACAGGATGCCATGTTCTATAACCTCCAGCGTGAGCGCATCATGACCACCCTGCGTACCCTGGCAGCCATGGTGGATGCGGGCGAGTTCTCCAACTGGCAGTATCCGGCCATTTGCCTGTATACCCTCGTGGACTGGGTCGATTTCCGGTCGCTGGTTGATTTCAATGGTGTCGAGAGCTTGCTGTCGTTCCGCGACCATCATCAGTCCAGGCCAGAGATCGCTGCCACAGACCCGCGTCAGCCCCAGTAGTGGGTAGGGGCCGTTGCTGGCCCGAACGTCAGTCGTCCCGAACGGCCGCCAGGATCTCCAATGCCTGGCGGCGCCTTTCCGGATCGAACAGATCCACGGTAAACATCACCTCGTCAACATCCGTTGTGGCCAGGCGTGAGGTTAATTGCTGCCGGATGCTGTTCTGATCGCCCAGAATCTGTAGATCAAGAAAGCCCCGTACGGCCTCTTCCTCGGCAGCGCTCCAGAGACCATCCATCCGTTCAACCGGTGGTTTGAGCCACAGTGGCTGGCCCCGGAACAGAGCCAGAATGCGCTGATAGCTGGTTGTTGCCAGATGGCGTGCTTCATCATTTGAGGCCGCGGGTACGGCGGGCAATGTGAGCATGGCGTGGGGTTTGTCCAGCACTGCCGACGGCTGGAAATGCTGACGGTAAGCCCGGATGGCCTCGCGGTAGAGTCGGGGTGCAAAATGTCCGGCAAAGGCGTAGGGCAGCCCCCGCATGGCCGCAAGTTGAGCGCTGTACAGGCTCGACCCGAGCAGCCAGATCGGCACCCTTGTGCCTGCACCGGGCACGGCTTTCAGTTGCTGGCCGGGTTGCAGGGGGGCCAGCAGGGAATCCAGCAGGGCGACGTCCTCCGGAAACTGTTCAGCGCCGAGACCGTCCCGTCGCAACGCCCGACTGGTGATCGGGTCGGTCCCGGGCGCACGGCCCAGACCCAGGTCGATCCGGTCCGGATAGAGGCAGGCGAGCGTGCCGAATTGCTCCGCAATCACCAGGGGTGGGTGATTGGGCAGCATGACGCCACCTGAACCGACGCGAATCCGCCGGGTTGCTCCGGCGATATGGCCCACCAACACCGAGGTGGCAGAACTGGCAATGCCTTCCATATTGTGGTGCTCGGCCAGCCAGAACCGTTTGAATCCCAGGGTGTCAGCCTGTTGAGCATAACGCCGGGTGTGTTTCAGGGTTTGGGTGATCGATTCGTGCTGACGTACCGAGGCCAGCTCAAGCAGTGAGAAAGACTGGGTGAATGCCATGAAGAGTCCGGTCGGTTGTGAATGAGCAGGCTGTTGCCATACTTGGTTATAGTGCGGCCCCGAGTGGTCGTTTCAATACCCGGGTTGGAAAAGGGTGGAAAAGAGTGGAGAAAGGTCGTGATCAGGGCAATGTTCAAGCTCACGTCACCGTTAACAATCCGGTCGCGCACTGGATACCCGTGGCATGAGTGCGTATAAATAGGGAACCTCTGATTAAGTCTATTGGCAATTCTGGCTCTCCCTGAAAGCCGGACTCAAGGCGAGGCTTCGCAGGAAGGCTGGTTGCCTTTCAAGAAGGCTCAACGCGGAGTCCGGTTTTCAGGGAGAGCCCCTGCGGGCA
>JASBRL010000070.1 GCA_030149475.1 Marinobacter sp. | reverse complement strand
AATGTGCGCTTTGGTATCCACCCGGTTGCGGGTCGCTTGCCGGGACACATGAACGTACTTCTTGCAGAAGCCCATGTGCCCTACGACATCGTGCTGGAAATGGATGAAATCAATGACGACTTCCCGCAGACCGACGTGGTGCTGGTGATTGGTGCCAACGATACGGTTAACCCGGCAGCTTCAGAAGACCCAGGCAGCCCCATTGCCGGTATGCCGGTACTGGAAGTGTGGAAAGCGCGTCAGGTGGTTATCCTCAAGCGTGGTATGGCAACGGGTTACTCTGGCGTGGAAAACCCGCTGTTCTTCAAGGAGAACACCCGCATGTTGTTCGGCGATGCCAAGGAAATGACCGAGCAGGTACTGCAAAAGCTCAAGAGCTGATCCGCAGTCAATGCCTGCATCCAGGCGCACCAAGCACAAAACCCGGGCCTCGCCCGGGTTTTTTTATGGCCACAGTGAGGGCCAGCCAGACAGCCGCTGTCAGTCCCCGGCCAACTGCTCGCGCAGAAACTCCCGGAACACCCGCACCCTGGCGGGGGCGTCCATGCCGTTCAGCGTAATCGCATACAGCGCGCCCGCCGCTGACGTCCAGTCGGGCAATACCCGCACCACCTCGCCCCGTTCGAGGCTGTCCCGGGCCACCAGCTCGGGGATCAGTCCGATTCCGCCGCCACTCAGCACCAGGCGATGAACTGCCGCATAATCCGTGGCCCGCACGCTCGGGCGTATGGCGATATCCTCGGTTTGCTGGCGCCGGTCGATGAGGGTCAGTCGGGGCACGTCCATCGACGCCTGACGATGTATCAGGTCATAGTCTGGCAGTGCCTGGGGAGTCTCGGGCAAGCCATGAGCCTGCTGATAGCCGGTAGCCGCATACAGAGCCACCGGAAAGCGGGCCACCACCGAGGCGCGATAGGCCATATCCGGCAAGTTACCGAGCGCTGCGCGCAGCGCCAGATCAATCCGGTTGGCGGCCAGGTCCAGCGCGGTATCCGTCAGCAATAATTCCACGGTGATCTGGGGATAGAGCGCCCGGAACTGAACAATCAACCCGGGCAGCACATCTACCCCCAGATCAATCGGAGCCGTCACCCGCAGGTGCCCCTCGGGGACCGCCTGGGACTGACGCGCACTGGCAGCGGCATCCTTGAGCAGAGCCAGAGCTTCCCGGGCCCTGGTATAAAACGCGCGACCTTCCTCCGTGGGCGTGACAGCCCTCGGCGTGCGGGCCAGTAACAGGCTGCCCAGTCGATTCTCAAGCCGTGAAATCCGCCGGCTGATGCCTCCCTTGGTCTCGCCGATGTGCCGGCCAGCCGCGGAAATAGTTCCCCGCTCGACCACCGTACAAAACGCCCGAATATCCTCTAACGAGCCACCCAGGGTTTCTGATTCGTCAACGCTGTGTTTCATTTCAGCCATCTTCCCGAATGACGGAAACCCCTATAGTCTGATCTTTAGCAACCGGGCGCAACCTACGATGATCAACCCCGCCCCCCGTTCAAACCCACAGGAGCAACCTCATGACAACGTCCACATCATCAACGGGTAACCAGGCACTCTCAAAATTTGCCGCCCTGGGCTACCCGATCATGCGCATCGCCACCGGCCTGATGCTGATGCCCCATGGCGCCCAGAAGCTGTTTGGCTGGTTCGGCGGCTACGGTCCCGCAGCCACAGGCCAGTTCTTTGCGCAAAACCTGGGCATGGAGCCGGGCATCCTGTTTGCCGTGCTGGCCGGTCTGGTGGAGTTCTTTGGCGGGCTCGCGCTGGTACTGGGTTTGCTGACACGCCCCGCCGCCCTCGCGGTGACAGTGCTGCTGGGTGTCACCCTGACGGTGCACTGGGGCAATGGCTATTTCTGGACCAATGGCGGCGTTGAATACCCGCTGTTATGGGCGCTCATGGCGATCAGTATCCTGTTGCAGGGTGGCGGCGCCTTGTCAGTGGACCGGCGCCTCGGGCTGCACTTCTGATAGACCTTCATTCTGTCATCTGACCGCAAACCGGGAGGTATGGCCATGAATCAACAGAGACTACCCACGATATTCCTGCCCCACGGTGCCGGGCCGTGCTTTTTTATGGACTGGCAGCCGGCCGGCACCTGGACCCGGATGCGGAACTGGCTCACGGGCCTCACGGCAGAGCTCGGGGTGCAGCCACGAGCCCTGCTGGTCGTCTCGGCCCACTGGCAGGAGCCAGTCTTTACGCTCACCCGTCAGGCCTGGCCGGAGCTGCTGTTCGACTACTACGGTTTCCCTGACTCGACCTATCAGCTGACCTGGCCAGCGCCGGGGAACCCGGACCTGGCCGCCGACGCGCGCCGGCGGCTGGAAGAGGCCGGCATTCTCAACGCGGACTCCGCAACGCGGGGGCTGGACCATGGTGTGTTCATTCCCATGAAGCTCAGCTTCCCGGACGCCGACGTCCCGGTGGTTCAGCTTTCCCTGCGCGAGGGCCTGGACCCGCAGCAGCATCTTGCCATGGGCCAGACCCTGGCCGGCCTTCGCGACCAGGGTGTGCTGATCATTGGCAGCGGCATGAGTTATCACAATATGGCGCGTTTCCGCTCGGGCACCGACGCCGTCGACCCGGCATCCAGGCAGTTTGACGACTGGCTGAACGACACGGTCACGGCAACGCCGGAGGAGCGCGCCAGACGCCTGATCGCCTGGGCCGATGCGCCAGGCGCACGAATTGCCCACCCGCAAGAGGAACACCTGTTGCCGTTACACGTAGTGGCCGGTGCGGGTGCCGACTGCCCCGGCCGGTGCCTGTTCAGCGATACCGTGATGGGCAGCGTGCAGTCCGCCTTTGTGTTCGGCAACTGAGTACACCGGAGCCCTGGCCTCCCTTGCCCCCTGCAACAGGAGCACAGACACCGGCCATTGCCTGGACTCCTGGATCAGTGTTTACGCGGGTCAGAGCCCGAGATAAGCTTTGCGGATCTCGTCGTTATCGGCAACTTCCCGGGCCGGCCCCTCCAACTGTACCTGGCCTTCGGCGAGCACATAGGCATGATCCGCCAAGGCCAGGGCCAGGTGAACGTTCTGTTCCACCAGCAAGGTGGTGAGTCCATCCTCACGAAGCTCCTTGAGGGTCTGAAACAACTGCTGGGCGAGCAGCGGAGAGAGGCCCAGGGACATTTCATCGATCATCAGCACCTTGGGTTCGGACATCAATCCACGGCCCACGGCCACCATTTGCTGCTCGCCACCTGAGAGCGTGCCAGCCTTCTGCTCCAGACGCTCCTTCACCCGCGGAAAATAGTGGCAGACCTTTTCCAGATTGCGCGCCTGGTAAGCGCGGGCCCGAGCGCTGAATGCGCCCATCTCGAGATTTTCCAGCACCGTCATATCACCGAACAACTGTCGCCCTTCCGGTACCATCACCACGCCCAACTCCGCCTTGCGATAGGTCGGAAGACGGGTGATGTCGTCGCCTTCAAAAATAATCTGGCCGCCGCTGGGACGCACCCAGCCGGTAATACTGCGCAGGGTGGTCGTCTTGCCAGCTCCGTTGGCGCCGACGATGGTGGTCAGTTGGCCGCTGGTGACTTGCAGATTGGTGCCCCAGAGAACCTGGACTTCACCGTAGCCGGCCTCCAGATTCCTGATTTGTAAAATAGTGTCGCTCACAGGCTCATTTCCTCATCAGCTTTTCGGCCATATCCGGATCGCCCAGGTACGCCTCGATCACTTGCGGATGCCGGGTGACTTCCTCAGGCGTCCCGGTCGCCAGCGTTGACCCGAAATTGAGGACCATAACCCGGTCAGACAGGTTCATGACGGCCTGCATCAGATGCTCGATGATCAGAATGGCAATCCCGCTGTCCTCACGAATCGTGCGGATCACGTTGATCATCCCCTGGACCTCGGTGGGATTGAGTCCCGCGAGCACCTCGTCCAGCAACAGCAACTGTGGATTACCGGCAAGGGCGCGGGCGACCTCCAGCCGCTTTTTTCCGGCAATGGTCAACTGGTTGGCGAGCAGATTGCGGCGGTCTTCCAGGCCCACCATACGAATGACCGAGAGAGCTTTTTCCCGAGCCCGCTTCAGACCCATCTTTTCGCTGCCAAAACAGGCCCCGACGGTTACATTGTCGAGTACAGTCATGTCGTTGAGAGGCTTGACAATCTGGTGCGTGCGCGCCAGACCCCGATCCACCACGTGGTAAGGTGCCATGCCGGTGATGTCTTCACCCCGCATCACGACCCGGCCGTGATCCGGTGGTATGACACCGCTCACCAGGTTAAACAGGGTGGTTTTGCCAGCCCCGTTGGGGCCGATCAGCCCCAGAATCTCCCCCGGGTCCAGATAGAAGCTGACATCGTTGACCGCTTTCACGCCGCTAAAGTGCTTGCTGACGTTTTGCACATCCATTAATCGACTCATTCCAGCACCTTCCGCGTGATTGCCCAACGTTCGTGAGCCCAACCAATCAGGCCGCCCGGTGCGAACAGCACGATCAACAGCAGCAGCGCGCCGGCAATCACCAGATGGAAGCTGGAGAAGGTCGACGAGGTCAGCAGATAACCCCGGAACTGCTCATAGGCGAAACCACCCAGCGCGGCGCCGATCACCGTACCCTGTCCGCCCAGCATCAACATGACAATCGCCTCGATGGACAGGGTCAGGTCGAATGCCTGCTCTGGCTGTATGACGCCATTCTTGAAGAAAAACAGAACACCCGCGATGGCTGGCAAAACCGAAGACACGCTGTAGATGATGGCTTTGAACAGGGGCGCCTTCACGCCCAGCACCATGGCCGCATCCTCATCTTCACGGATAGCGAATAGCCCGAGACCAAAACGTGAACGCTTGATCCAGAAACTCAGGAGCAAAGAAATGCCCAGCACAGCGACCAAAAGGAAGTAAGCTACCCACAGAGCTTCACGGGCACCACCCAAAGGTTTGTAGGCAGAGAACGATATGTACATGCCGGTCGAGCCGCCAAACGGATCGAAATTGGACACAAAAGCCTTGGTGGCCTCCACCACGCCGATGGTGGCCAGGGCAAAATAGGCACCGCGCAGACGAAGAATGCCCAGACCCAGGAGCAGAGCCAGCCCGGCGACCACCACGCCAGCTCCGATCAGGGCGGCCCACAGCGGCCATCCCCAGACGGTAATGGCAAAGATGCCCAGGGTGCCGCCCAGGCCGAAAAAGACGATGCTTCCGAAATTCACGTAGCCAGTGTAGCCGATCATGAAATTCAGGTTCAGCGCCAGGATCATATAGATCGCCGCGAGGAACAGGCTTTCACGTACGCCGATACCACCGACAAGCGGGGCGATCGCAAAGACAGCGACTGTCGCGACGATCATCCAGAAAAAAGGACGTTTGATCATCATTATCTACCTCTCCCTACCCGGAACAGGCCCGCCGGGAAGAGTATAAGGATCACCACAAACAGACTGAATTCGATGACCGGAGTCCAGCTCACGCTCACGAACGGGCTTACCGAGCCTTCAATCAATCCCAGCAGAAGTCCCCCCAGGAGGGCGCCGGCCGGGTTGCCGAGACCGCCGAGCACGGTCACCACGAAACTTTTGAGCTCGTAGCTGGCCCCGGAAAGAATGGTGAACGGGAACAGCGTCGCAATCAGTGATCCCGCCACGGCAGCAATACCGATCCCGATGCCGAAGGCAATCGCCAGAACGCGAGTGGAGGGAATGCCCATCAGTTCAGACGCCTGGCGGTTACTCGCCACTGCCCGAATCGCCTTACCCAACCGGGTATAGTAGAGGAACAGGTAGAGCGCCACGGCGACAAGGATCGCCACCACAGCAGCAACAATATGATTCCCCGGAATCGTATAGCGACCAATGCTCAGACCCGGCATATCGACCTGCACGTTGTAGGGACTGGTGCTCCAGAGCACCGTACCAACCCCAACGATGATCATGCTAACGGCGAAGGTCGCCAGCAGGCTCATCAATTCGGCGCGGCCAATCACCCGATGAACGGCGATCCAATAGATGCAGAACCCCATCAGAAAGCCACCAACACCCACCACCGGCACTGCCAGATAGGGGTTGATTCCGAGCCAGCTTACCAGCAGATAAAGGGCAAACATGCCCAGTGCGATCATGGCCCCGTGGGCCAGGTTGATGACCTTCATGACGCCGAAGATCAGGGTCAGGCCGATGGCAGCCAGCCCATAGATGGCACCCAATAGCAGGCCATTGATGATAGAAACTATGACACCAGTCACGTTAAAGCATCCTCGTTAGATTACGTCACCCGGACATGGCAGAGATAATCGGCGGATCTGCGCAGCGACGGGCGCCGCGCAGATGGCCACTGCCGTTACTGACTGATCGGGAACATCAACGGCGCAGTACCGGCCGCTTCCGGCCAGACCACTTCTTTCTCCAACTCGCCGCCTTTTTTCTGCCATTGGGCGAGCACCATGTCGTGTCCGACCTGTAGGCCATGCCTGCTCTCATCGTTGGCAAACCGGATATGGCCGTAGAACGTGGTTGCGTCCATCTTGTTCAACTGTGCGGTCACCTTGTCGGTGTCCAGACTGCCTGCCTGCTCGATGGCATGCTGCAGAATCAGACCAGAGGCGTAACCCCCTGCGGCATGATAACCGGGGTGCACATGGAAGCGATTTTCATAGTCCTTGGTGAACTGCGCAGCCGTGGGACCGAAGTCCGGCGTATAGGAGGCATCGGACTCCCACTGGGAAGGTACGGAAACGCCGTAGGCCGCACTGCCCAACCCGGCGAACTTGGGCACGTCTGGCGCGACCAGCAGAGAGATCATTTTCAACTTCATGTTCTGCTCGCGCAGTTGCCGGGCGAGCGTGCTACCGTCAGCGAAGTGACCGCCACCGATCAGGACATCGGCACCCGAGGATACGACCTTGTTGAGTATCGGGCTAAAATCCGTGGTAGACGCATCATAGGCCTCATCGATAACAACATTAAGGCCCAGCTTGTCAGCGTAAGCCTTGGCGCCAGTGGCTACAGCCTTGGCGAAACCGCCGTTCTCGTAGATCAGGGCGATTTTGGACTTGGGCGCCTTTGCCTTGACCGCATCCAGTGCACTGGCCAGATACAGGTTGGCGGGGGTGTAGGTCTGGAACAGGTGCTGGTTACCCAGCTCGTAGGTTTTTCCCTCGGCAGCGCCCGTGGTGATCATGACCTTGCCGTATTGCTCGGAAATAATGGCGGCCGTCGCAGTCAGGCCAGACGAGTACGGGCTGAACAGAAAATCGGCATTGTCCTGCGTAACCAGGCGCACATAAAGCTGTTGCACCCGACCAGAGGTGGACTGGTCATCGTATTTGACGAATTTCACTGGGTACTTGTCGCCCCCAACTTTGATACCGCCTTTGGCGTTGACCTGGTCTCTCCAGAGTTCGAAGCCCTGCATCTGCGGGGCAGAATCGGCGTTAAGTTTGCCGGTCTCGGAGGTGGTGAAGCCAATCACGATATCTTTGGCGTAGGTCATCGCTGGCGCGCTGACGAGGCTGGCGGAGACCAGCAGGCTTAAAGCGAGTCTGTTCATGAGTTCAACCCTTTTGTTTATTGGAATCGGGATGCTCCGGACTGGACGTAATCACGCAGGGTGCACAGGCTCCTGTCCCCAGTCGATAAACACGAGGCAGGGCCCGATGCGCTGGCGAAGAAGGTGCGTGGTGACTCCTGGCGGAACATTGTTGTCTTTATGCTGTGCTATCGGGCGCGTATTGATACGCCCTGAGGTTTACCTCGCAACAACAATGCCAGGATATAATATTTATAAATTACAGTAGGTTATAATTTATTCGGGTCTGGGTATGGCGGAATTCAGCACAGCTTGAAAGACCGTTATGGCGGAATTCCGCCAGCGTCCGCGAGAAAAACAACACCCATGTCGAATCACGCTACCCCTCGGGACGTCAATCAACACCATACCGCACCTGCTTTTGGTGCCCTTCCCCAGGCATCCGCGCAATGCGGCCTCAACGGTACAGGCGTCGGTCCAATCCGTGCTTGCGCACTTTGTCGTGCAAGGTCTTGCGGGGTAAGCCCAGCACACCTGTGGCATCACTGATGTTGCCCCTGCAGGCGTTGAGAGCCTGCTCGATCAAGGCTTTCTCGAAACTTTCCACCTGTCCACGCAAGTTCATTCCGCCACCCTTAATCGCGCCAGGCAGCATACGTTCCAGGTCGTACCCATGGTGTTCTCCCAGCAGGACGTAGCGCTCAGCCAGGTTGCGTAGTTCCCGTACATTGCCAGGCCATGTGTGGGCCATCAGCAGGGGCAGATGTTCAGCCGAGAGCGAGGGAATTTCTTTCTCATAGCGAGCACTGGCAACCAGGGTGAAATGCTGGAACAGAAGGGGAATGTCCTCGCGCCGCTGACGCAACGGCGGGACTTCCAGGGCCACCACGTTAAGGCGGTAGTAAAGGTCCTCCCGGAATTCGCCACGATCAGCCGCGTCGCGCAGATCTGTCTTGGTCGCCGCGACGACACGCAGGTCCACCGGCAGAGTCTGGTTCGAACCCAGGCGCTCTATCGTTCGCTCCTGCAGGGAACGCAGCATCCGTACCTGCAGTGCCTGGGGCATACTCTCGATCTCATCCAGAAAGAGGGTCCCCCCGCAGGCATGCTCGATCTTGCCGATGCGCCTGCTGCGAGCGCCGGTGAAGGCGCCGGCCTCGTGACCGAACAATTCGCTCTCGATAAGCTGCTCCGGCACTGCACCGCAGTTGACCGCTACAAAGTTACCGCGCTGGCGGCGGCTGTATTCGTGCAGGGAGCGCGCCACCAACTCCTTACCCGTGCCGGTCTCTCCGAGAATCAGGATATCCGCATCGGTATCGGCAACCTGGCGAATCAACGCCCGCAGGCGCTGAATACCCGGGGTGCGGCCAATAATGCGGGGCCCGGGTACGCTCTGTGCTTCCAGCTCCTGGCGCAGAACGCGGTTCTCCAGGGTCAGAGCGCGCTTATCAAGGGCACGGCGGACCACATCCTTGAGCGTAGCCGGGGCATAGGGTTTCTCGAGAAAATCGTAGGCGCCGTCGCGCATGGCGCCGACCGCCATGGCAATGTCACCATGGCCAGTCACCAGGATCACCGGCAGGTCCCGGTCCTGCTCCAGAGCCTTTGCCATAAAGGTCAGCCCGTCCATACCCGGCATTTTAATGTCACAGATCACCACGCCGGGAAAATCGGGACCGAGACGCTTCAGGGCCGCTTCCGCACTGTCGAACGCCGTCACCGACAGATCAGCCAGCTCCAGTGTCTGGGTTGCCGCCCTACGGATATGGGCCTCGTCGTCGATGAAAATCACCTGTGCCGGTTCAGTCATTGTGTGCCTCATGTGCCGGAGCGGTGGCTAACTCCAGAGTAAGAACGGCGCCACCCTCGGGGTGATTGTGAGCACGTAGTGTGCCACCCAGTTCCTCGATGATGCGCAGGGAAATCGACAGGCCCAGTCCCAGCCCTTCTCCGATTTCCTTGGTGGTGAAGAAGGGATCAAATATCTGAGCGAGCTGATCCTCGGGAATACCCGGACCGCGATCGCGAATGGCTGTCATGACGAGGCCTTCGGCGGTGGTCACCTCCAGATACAGAGCTGCGTCGGGCACTGATTCCATAGCCTGCAGCGCATTGCCGATCAGATTCACCAGCACCTGTTCCAGGCGCACCATATCGCCCAGACAAAGGACCTCCTGGACGGGCAAGTGGCGGATTACCGCCACCTGCTGCCGCTGCAAGCGAGGTTCCAGCAGCGTCAGGGCTCCGTCGATCACGGCATTCATCGACACGGGTACCGGCTTGCCAGAGCTCTTGCGGGCAAACAGCTTGAGCTGGCTGATGATACGGCCCATGTGCTCCGTGAGCCCGTCGATATGATCCAGGTTCTCCTCGACCTTGTGTACCTGGCTCTTATGCATGAATGTCTTGGCGTTGCCGGCGTAGAAGCGAATGGCTGTCAACGGCTGGTTGAGCTCGTGATTGATTCCCGCCGCCAGTTCACCAATGGCCGCCAGCTTTGCGGTCTGGATCAGTTCATTACGGGTATGGCGCAGTTCGGCCTCAGTTCGGCGGTGCTCCTCGATCTCATGAGTCAAGCGGCGATTGGTATCCAGCAGATCGCCTGTGCGCTCGGCAACCCGGCGCTCCAGTTGATCGTGAGCCTGTTGCAGGGCGGCCTCCTGTTC
This sequence comes from Marinobacter sp., assembly GCA_030149475.1. GTDB lineage: Bacteria > Pseudomonadota > Gammaproteobacteria > Pseudomonadales > Oleiphilaceae > Marinobacter. The sequence continues at coordinate 5,280 of JASBRL010000070.1, read as the reverse complement.
TTTCCGCTCACTGATATCGTGCAGGGTGACGATAAAGTGCATCGCCTCCAGACTGGTCATGCGGTTAATCGCAGCCTCCAGGGGAAAGGTCTCACCACCATCACGGCGTCCGGTCAGCTCCACCAGAGGTTGCGGGTGTGGCTGGGCGTGGGGGTGGCTCGCAGCGCGCACCATGGCACTGAAAACAGAGGCAGACTCAGGCGTCAGCAAGTCACCCAGTGTCAGCCCCGTGACCTGCGTCGAGAGCCGCTCGAACAGGCTCTCGGCGGTGGGGTTGAAAGACTCGATGTGGCCCCGGGCGTCCAGGGTAACCAGACCGGCGCGCGTGCTCGCGATGGTGGCCCGTATCCGTGCTTCACTTGCCTCGGCGGCTTCCATGGCGGCGTGTTCGTAGCGCACCCGCTCGTCCAGTCGGGCACGACGCTGCAACAGGATCAATGACAGCAGTACCAGTACGCCCAGACTGAAGGCCGCGAGCAACACTGCGTGGGTCACATCCGTGGCGACCGGCGCGATATTCAGCAGGATGTAGACCGTCCAGCCGGCCTGAGGCATTTCCACGCCACGCAGCAGATACGTGACACCCCGGCCGTCGATAGTCAGCGTCATCAGTTGCGCATTACCGGCGAAGGGGGCCACGTGCGTCGCTGGTAGCGGAACCAGCGGGAAATCCAGATACCGCCGGCCGGCCTCAATCCGTTTGCGTTGGTCTTCCGCCAGCGGGGTCAGTGTGTGATAACGCCACCGGGGCTCGGTAGCGAGGAAAATCACGCCGTCGGGATCAGTCACCAGGAACTCGTAGTGACCGCCACCACGCTCTTCTTCGAGTGAGGCCAGGGGCACTTTGACCACCATGACACCGATGACTTTCTCATGTTCCCGCACCGGATAGGCAAAGTAATAACCCCGCTGCCCCGAGGACATCCCCAGGGCAAAATAGTCTCCGGGCTGACCCTTGATGGCCTGTTTGAAATAGGGGCGAAAGCTGTAGTCATCACCAATGAAGCTATCCGGCTGATCCCAGTTGCTGGCGGCGAGCGTGATTCCGGCGGTGTCCATGAGGTAAATATCGGAGGCCCCGGAAGATCGGGCGACAAATTTCAGGTACGTGTTCAGCGTTGCCCTGGCGTCTTTGTCTTCGGGATTATGAAGGGTCCGGCTCACGCGGTAGTCGTCTACGAGCACCTTCGGCAGGTATTCGTAGCGGTCCAGTTCGCGGCGAATATTGGCGATATACAGCTGCAGGTCCTGATCGCCACGATTAAGCAGTGCCGCCAGCGAGGAGGCCTCAGTGACCCTGGCGGTCACCCAGAGTACGCCCACCGAAAACAGGATCAGTACCAGAGCGCCGGTCAATAGGGTGCGTTGACGCTGAGAAAGGGTTCTGGCGGCCTTCTGCAGGGAATCAAAATGTAAGAACCTGAACACGATGGCGAGTCACGGATCGGCAAATGGGTTTACCGTAGTGTAAGAGGAAAGAACTCTGGGCGCGATGAGATCGGGCGCTGGGGATATCAGGTGGCATCCGTCAATGGGTCAAGCAACGGTCGACCTGCTCCAGATCCAGATTGGCGCCAGTCAGCACCAGCACAGTGTCGCCGGTAACCTCCGGCAAACGATGTTCGATCAGCGCCGCCAGCCCCACGGCTGCCCCGGGCTCCACGACCAGATGCGCATTGGACAGCAGACAGCGGGTTGCCTGGCGGACCGACTCTTCGCTGACCGTCAGGATGTCATCCACCACCTGCCGACTCACCGCATAGGTGTTCTCGCCCACCACCACCGGTGCCAGACTCGCAGCCCAGGTGTCCACACTGTCCAGTGCCGCGGTTGGATCCTGGCAATCCCAGGCATGGCGCATGGTGGCTGCACCCGCCGGTTCCACGCCGATCAGTTCGACCTCCGGGCGCGCGGCTTTCAAGGCCAGCCCCAGGCCGGAGATCAGCCCGCCACCCCCAATCGGACACAGAACGCGTCCGATAGCGGAACACTGGCGCAGCAACTCCAGTCCCACTGTGCCCTGCCCGGCCATCACCCGGGGGTCGTTGTAGGGATGCACCAGCGACAGGCCGGATTCATCGCGCAAACGATGGCAATAGGCCACCGCCTCCTGGATCGTGCCCTGGACAATCACCTGCGCGCCAAGCGCTTGTGTACCACGGACTTTCAGCGGACTGGAACCCTCGGGCATCACCACAGTCACCGGGACATCCCGCATCGCGGCGGCCCAGGCCAGCGCCAGTGCATGATTACCGGCAGAGACTGTCACCAGCCCCCGGCGCAGTTCTCCGGGCGCGGCTGTCAGCAACCAGTTGAGGGCACCCCGGGCCTTGAAGCTGCCGGTGCGCTGCAGACTTTCCAGTTTGACCTGCAGCGGCGCCCCCATGACCGCATCCAGATCGGGCACCTCTAGCAATGGTGTTTCAGACAGATAGGGCCGGATACGGTCTTCGGCGTCGCGGATGGCCTGCGCATCCGGAATTGAAGTGTAAGTCATAGACCCTCCTGAATAGCGCCCACACTCAAGACTGAACCTTCAAGCTGCGGGTATCAAGCCGTCGCAGTCGCCTGCATGCGGGCTGCTGAAGGTCCGTCCGGATCAGGCGGAAGATCGGGGGCAGACAGGCCAGGACTCGTCCCCGGGCTCAGTCCCATTGAGGGCACCGCACTCCGGACCCGGAGCCGATCGGTTATCGGACTGCGGATTCCGTCTGACTGACATTTTCCAGCGTTATGCTGCCATCGTAGGCCAGGCAGTGACCGTATTGCTCCCAGACCGGTTCATGATTGGGGTTGCCCACGAAGGTATCGCCCCGGGACACGTTTGGCGGCGATGGGAACCCCAGGCAGTTCGCCGCCTTGTCAACGGCAACCTGAAAGCCGAATCGATTATGCTCGAACCGGTTATCCACAAACGTATTGTCCTGGCTGAAACTGTTGTCCCAGCACAGCACCGGATCGCGATCACGCACTGAACACGTCAGGAACACCCCGGCCCCAGCATTGGCCCGGATCACATTCCGTTCGAACCGGTTGTGCTCGGCATCCGCCAGATAGAGGCCGTGGGAGCCATTGTTGGCAATCAGGTTATTTACGACCTCACCGGCTTCCATGAATTCCACGGTAATACCAGCGGCGGTATTGTTCTCGATAGTGTTACCGATAATTCGCGTCGGCCCCGCCCGGTTGAGCGAAATCCCGTCCCATTGAGCACCGCTGACGTGATTGTTCTCCATCAGCACATCCCGGCTATGGTATTCGGTGAGCAGGCAGGCACTGCGGCAGTCATTCAGATCCAGATTGCGCAACGTGACCCGTTCGCCGCGACGGACGATCAGACCACTGTTGCTCAGGTAAGGCCGGTCCGGCCGGAATTCGCTGTCGCTGTGGCCACCACCGCGAATACCGAGGCCTTCCACGGTCACCTGTTTGATCAGGTGTCCGGGCTGCTGATGGCGGGCATCGCCCAGCACCAGAACCGGGCTTGAGGTCCCGGCAGCCATCTGCAGGATGGTCTTCTCGGCACCCACCCCTCGCAGCGTCACGTTGCTGCGTTCCAGCGTCACCATATCCTGCAGATGGAAGGTACCGGCATCAAGGCAGACCGTCTGATGGCTGCCATTGTCCGGCAGTCCATCAAGGGCCAACTGGACGTCGTCACCCGTCGCGACCCGGCGGTTGCACTGACCACCGTCATCCGCCCATACGGGTGAGCTAAGCGCAAGCAATACCAACATGATTACAACAAACCGCGGGCCCGTCCTCCTGATTGCGCCAGCGCCTGCCATCACGGCACACTCCTATGATTGCGAATCGATTTTTCCCGGCTCCTATAGAGGAAGCCCAGACACCAGCCCGATACTCTGTCGGAATTTCGCTCAACGTGCCATTAACGAATCGTCAAGGAGTGGTCATGCTTCCGGATCTCAGCACCGAGTGGGCCGATCTTACGCCGAGGGACGCAATTGCCCTTCAGCACTCATTACGGGCGCAGGTCAACACGGAGGATGACTTGCCCGATATCAGGACCGTGGCCGGCGTTGATGTAGGGGTCGAGAACAATGGCCAGACAACGCGGGCGGCCATCGTCGTCCTCAACCTGAACGACCTGACCCCGGTCGATTACGCACTGGCCCGGTTGCCGACCCGGTTTCCCTATGTCCCGGGCCTGCTGTCCTTCCGGGAATGCCCGGTCATTCTCGATGCGTTAAAACAGCTGGAGACCAGGCCCGACCTGCTACTCTGCGATGGCCAGGGCATCGCCCATCCCCGCCGGCTGGGCATCGCCACACACATTGGCCTGTTGACCGGCCTGCCCAGCATCGGCGTCGGCAAAAGCCGCCTCACCGGCACCCACGGCCCGGTGCCGGACGACAAAGGCGACTGGACGCCGCTGATGGATGGCAACGAAACCATCGGTGCGGTGCTGCGTACCCGATCTGGCGTGAAGCCCCTGTTCATCTCACCCGGCCATCGCATCAGCCTGCCCACCGCCATCGACTATGTGATGGCCTGCGTCACCCGCTACCGCCTCCCGGAAACCACCCGCTGGGCGGACGGGCTGGCCTCCAACCGCGGCCAGCAGTGGCTCAGAACCCTCGAAAGTCTCGACTAAGGCAAGCGCAGGAGGCGGGTGAGCCAGGCGAACCGCATCGGCGATATCGCCTTACTGTCCAACCGGCTCCTCATCCCGAACCCGCATGAAACTGGCAAACCGCGGCAACCCGGTCGACGTCAACCCATAGTATTTGTAGGTCACCGTCGCGCCAAGCGGCGGCGGATCGGCACGCTGCTTATCGCTGAACCCGCTCCCCAGCTTGAACTGACGGCCGTCCGCCCGTTCAACCACCAGCGCACCCAACCGGCCTTCGTATTTCCCCTGACCGGGCGAATAGCCCACGACCGTGGCCTCGGCATCCTGATACTGCTTCACCTTCAGCAAATCATCAGACCGCCCCGCTTCGTACCGGGCACTGCCCCGGTGCAGCATCAACCCTTCACCGCCCTGATCGACGACCTCATCCAACCGCACCATCAGCGCCGCCCGCGTGGTTGCTGGCGTCTGTTCGATCATGACCAGGTAGGGTGACGGTGAGGACTCGAGCAGTGATCGCATTCGCGCCAGCCGCTCCGAAAACGGGCGGTCACTTCCGGGCAGATCAAAAATCTCGTAATGCACCTGCCGCCACTCACTTTCCACCGGCTCCAGCTTGCGCACCACCCCGGACAGCTCGGAAAAGGTCCCGCGACCCATCCACAATTCACCGTCCATCGGTACAT
>JASBRL010000058.1 GCA_030149475.1 Marinobacter sp. | reverse complement strand
AGTCGCGCTGGGACGTGTTGAGATTACGCTGGGCATTCAGTGACGCTGTGTTGGTGTTGATTATCTGAGGCATGTTGTTTCCCCTTGAAAAGAGATGCCGGTGAACCTGTATCCGATTGACAGGAAACCGAGCCGGCGGATGCTGTTTCAGCCACGTTGAAACTGGGATAAGCGAAGGGTATGCCAGCTTTCAGATGAATTTCTAACTATCTGATAAATATTTAAAATATTTGATGGTTGTAGAGGCTGTGGCGCTGTGGGCGGTCGTGCGCCTCCGGTTCCTGGCAGTTACTTGCCGGTTTTCCGGCCAGTCAGGGCGCTATACCGGTTGGCGAGCCTTATAGGGCTGTAAAGACGTTCCATAGTTACAACTGCTAACAAACTTCCCGTTTTTTTTCTAAAGGAATATGTGCGGCGGTCGTTAAGTGTTTCAGCAGGGCGGCGCATCCAACGCAACACACGGGCGTCAGACCGCTTACCAATGAAAACTTAACGGTTGTAGGAGAAGCATCATGGCTCTCGGAATTAACACGAACGTCGCGTCACTGTCCGCTCAGAACAATCTGAGCAAGTCCCAGTCACTGTCCGATCAGGCGCTCGAGCGTCTTTCTTCTGGTCTGCGCATCAACTCTGCCAAGGACGACGCGGCCGGCCTGGCGATTTCTTCGCGCTTTGAGTCGCAGGTTCGCGGCCTCAACGTTGCCCAGCGCAACGCGAATGATGGCATTTCTCTGGCGCAGACCGCTGAGGGTGCCCTGGGCCAGGCAGGGGATCTGCTCCAGCGGATTCGTGAACTGTCTGTTCAGTCGGCCAACGATACCAACTCCGCATCGGATCGTAAGTCACTGCAGTCTGAGGTAACCCAGTTGCAGGCTGAACTGAACCGGGTTGCGGACACCACCAATTTCAACGGCCGGACGCTGCTGAATGGCGACTTCACAAACTCCCAGTTCCAGGTGGGCGCCAACGCTAATCAGACAATCAACGTATCGCTGGGCAGCGCTCGCGCCACCGACATTGGTAATTACTCCACGGATGCCAAGGGCAGTCAGTTGCGGTTCGCGACAGCGCCGGGCACGGTGGCAGCAGCTAATCCGGTGGCCGCAGGCGAAACGGTGACGGTTTCGGGCAACGGCCAGTCCAAGACATACACCACAGCAGTCGGCGATTCCGCAAACGCAATCGCGGCGGGGCTGAACAAATTTTCCTCGAGCACCGGGGTGACCGCTGACGCCCGAACTGAACTGAGTATTTCCGGGATTGGTGATGGCTCGGTGAGTTTTGCCTTGTCCAGCGACAACGGAACAGCAATCAACATTGCGGCAACCGTATCGGGTGGGGATCTCAAAGCACTCACTTCAGCAGTCAATGACGCCTCTGCATCAACCGGTGTAACCGCCAAGATCGAGAACGGCGCACTTACGTTGACCAATGAGTCCGGACGGGATATTGCGATTGACAACTATTTCACCAGCAATACCACCAACAATACGGCAACGGTTACACCGACCGGCGGCGCGGCAGTGACCTTGACCAGTGATGCGACGGCTGGTGCCGGCACTGCGAATGACAGTACCCGGGTGACTGGCAGTATCGAATTCAGTTCATCCGATGCGTTCACCCTTCAGGGTAGTACAGCGAACATCGTCAGTGCCGCCAAGGCAGGTCAGCTCCAGTCGGTCGCGGCGATTGATATCACCACTACCGGTGGTGCCAATAGTGCGATCAAGTCGATCGACGCGGCGCTGCAGACGGTCAATAGCCAGCGGGCCGACCTGGGCGCGATACAGAACCGCTTCTCGTCCACCATCGATGCGATTGCAAAGACCTCCCAGAACCTGTCAGCGGCCCAGAGCCGTATCCTGGATGCTGATTTCGCCGCCGAAACAGCCAAACTGTCCAAGGCTCAGGTGCTCCAGCAGGCCGGCATCTCGGTCCTGGCGCAGGCCAATGCCCGTCCCCAGCAGGTTCTGTCCCTCCTGCGTTAAGGGTAACGCCCGATCGAAACCGGCGCCTCAGGGCGCCGGTTTCCGAGCGCAGGGCCAACCCTTCAGGGAAGGAAGTGAGGTGAACTATGAATGACGTTAATTTCAGCAGCCCGGATCTGAGGCTGGTTCGTCCAGACGACTCAGCCAGGGGTAAGGCGTCACCTCAGGCAGATGGCAGAAATGCTTCCGCTCAGTCCGTCACATCACAGGGAGTTGTACAGGTCAATGCGGTATCGCCGCGGCAGCCCTCCGAAGCGCAACGACTGGCATCGCAAAATCAGTCCGAGCGTGAGAAATTGGACGGCGCCGTGACCAAACTGAATGACTTTGTACAAAGCGTTCAACGAGACCTGCAGTTTGAGGTTGATAATGAGCGTGGAAGGACGATCGTCCGGGTCGTCGACCAAAAGACCCAGGAAGTAATCCGTCAAATTCCCGATGAAGTTGCGTTGAGGTTGGCAGATAATTTGCAGCAAGATGAACCGCTGAGCCTGTTTGACGTGAAAGTGTAGTTAGCTTGCACAGTTAATTCAGACTGGACAACGGGTTTTCAGCACCGCCGCTCCCACAAGGACCGGCGGTGCTCTTTGTTTGAGGGCAGTGGTTTCATCGGCGATTAAATACGCTGAAAGCACGGCAGATGATGCTGTTAAGAGACTTTGCGCAGGAAATGAAGAAGCGCGTTATCGGATCTCCGCATGGCTTTGTCCGTTGGAGTTCCCGGTGACTGGGTTGCGTTACATGTTTTTACAAATAGGTCTGACGGGATGGCAAAGTTTTGCCGCTTCCAGCCGATAGCAACAGTAACCGAATGGAAAGCTCCTTTGAGGAGATGCAAGTATGGCCGCTATTTCATCGTTAGGTATTGGCTCAGGCGTCCTGTCATCCGACCTGGTTGACAAGCTGGTGAGCGCTGAGCGAAAGCCAGCTCAGGATCGACTGGATTTCACTCAGAAACGCACCGAGGCACTGATCTCGGCCTACGGTAAGCTTCGCAGTGCCGTTACTGATTTGCGCTTGCCATTACGACAATTGAGCTCCCCTGACAGTCTCAAGGCCTTTTCGGCATCCTCAACCAATGACAATGTCGTGGCCACCGTTGACAGTAAAAAAGTCAGCGGCGGCAGCTATTCGGTAACGGTCAATAGCCTTGCCCAGGCACAATCCCTGGCCTCCGGTTCGTTTGCGGATAAGAGTACGACGACCGTCGGCACCGGGAAACTCACCTTGCTGGCGGGTAGTGCGGTCACGAACATTACGATCGACAGTTCCAATAACACGCTTCAGGGTATTGCTGATGCGATTAACGGGAGCAAGGCCGGGGTGAATGCGGGCGTGGTCGATACCGGAGCCGGTTTTCGTCTGGTGCTTTCGTCGGAAAAATCAGGAGTGGATAACGCGATTACGCTCTCGGTAAACGATTCCGACGGCACGAACACTGACGTTACCGGACTGTCACAGCTGGCTTTTAATGGCACCGCCAGGAATCTGACCGAGACAGTATCCGCCGCAGACGCCAGTGTCAGTATCAATGGTATAACCATTACCCGGCCGACCAACACGATCGATAACGCCATCGAAGGTCTGACCCTTGATGTGAAGGCTGCGGGTGTGACCTCCACCGTATCGATTTCCCAGGACACCGGTGCTGTTTCTGACCGGGTTCAGGCTTTTGTAGACAAGTTCAACGGATTGCAATCTACGATCAAGGCCCTGGCCGGATATGATGCGGCGTCCGGTACCGGCGGCCTGTTGTCCGGTGACTCGACGGTCCGGAACGTGCAGAATGGGTTGCGTAGCCTGCTCACCCGCGTCGTGCCCGGACTTGAGAATGCGTCAGTGCGAAGCCTGGCGGATGTTGGCATTACGACCGATTTTCGGACCGGCCAGCTTGCCTTTGATTCCGCCAGGTTTCAGTCGCAACTCGCAGCGAACCCCGACGATGTCACGGCACTATTCGCCGAACAGGGTCGTAGCAGTGATAGCCTGGTGAAGTATGTCGGTCGGGGAGATACGACACAAGCTGGCAGTTATGCGATAAATATTGACCAGTTAGCCACTCAGGGTTCGTTGAGCGGGACAAATGCCGGTACCAGCAGCGTGACGGTTGATGGCACGAATGATGCCCTGACCTTCAAGGTGGATGGTACCACGACGGCCAGTATCGTTTTGACGGCTGGCACCTATACCCGGGACCAGTTGGCCGCCGAAATTCAGGCCAGGCTTGATGGCAACAGCGCCCTCGGGGCGGCCGGTCAATCAGTGAAAGTCGCCTTTAACGCGACAACCGGTAGCCTGGAGTTTAACTCGGCAACCTTTGGTAGTCGTTCCAATGTCAGTATTACGGCTGTTGATACCAATTCGACATCCACGCTCGGGCTGTCGGTCGCGACCGGGGTTGCAGGCAAGGACGTTGCGGGTACCATCGGTGGTCAGTCTGCCACGGGCGACGGTCAGTTGTTGACTGTCGGCGGCAATGGCCCGGCGTCAGGGCTTCAGGTCAGCGTGACGGGTGGTCGTGTTGGTGCTCGGGGGACACTCAATTTTATCGAAGGTATTGGCGATCGCGCCGTTAATCTGGTTACCGACATCGTCGGGGCCTCCGGTTCGATAGAGAGCAGAACCAGTGGCCTTCAAAAGGAGCTTGACAGGATTGCCACGGAGCGTACACAGCTCAATGATCGCCTGGCTTCCTATCGTGCCCGGCTGGTCAAGCAGTTCAGCGCCGCAGACTCGGTGATCTCGCAGTTGAACAGCACAAGGGATTACATCAGTCAGCAGCTTGCTGCATTGTCACCACAGCTTAGCAGTGGCAAGTGAGGGCCATCGGGCCGGTTTTTAGTCACTGAACGCGCGTAACGAGGTTGAGTATGAACGGTTTAAAGGCATATCAGAACGTAAACACCCAGACCAGCATCACCGATGCGGACCCGCATAAGCTGATCCAGTTACTTTATAATGGCGCTCTGGAGCGTATCAACATGGCCAAAGCCCGCATGCAGGCAAATGATGTTGCGGGTAAAGGCCAGTTGATTGGCAAGGCAATCGAAATCATCGGCGGCTTGCGCGGATTTCTCGATTTCGAGCGAGGCGGCGAACTGGCTCAGCGCCTCGAAGGCCTCTATGATTACATGGAGCGCACCTTGTTTGAGGCGAATGCCCAGAACAGTGTCGCCAAACTGGATGAAGTTTCCGGTCTGTTGCGACAGGTCAAAGATGGCTGGGACAGAATACGTGAGGAAGTCACCCAGCAGCATCAGGCTACGATCTGAGGGAACCCTTCTGTCAGGGGCTATACCTGTCTGTTGTCCCCCAACCGACTGTAACTGCCATCCTGTTACCCGTCACGAACCGGGCTCTTTCTATGTTGTCGTTCAGGTTTTTTTGGCGATTCATTCTATTGACCGGTGTCGCCGGAAGCTTCCTGCTTCCGGTCGTTAATGCCGCCGAGGCTGGCTATGCCCCCGGTGTCGTCGCTCTGTTCTCGACGCCGGACGTCTGGCCGTGGGGCTATTCGGGGCAGGGCGGCAAGCCGGCCGGCATGCTTCCCGACCTGATCGGACGACTGTCTGTGGTTGCTGGTATTCCGGTGAACAATCGCCTGCGCCCGCACCGGCGCGCAATCCGTGAGTTGGAGACGGGTGAGGCCGATTTTGTTCCCCTGTTTCAGAGCCCGGTCAACGATCAGGCCGGTATCCGGGTCGGGCTGATTACCCGGGTGCGGATATTGCTTACCAGCCTTGCAGGCGATCATCCGCCAGCGTCAATGGATGATCTTGCCGGGCAGGCCGTGGGGTTTATTCGCGGTACTTACTATGGTCCGGCGTTTGAGCAGGCGGACCGGGTTGACAAAATTCCGGTAGACGGTCTGACGCAGGCTGTAGAAATGCTCCGGCTTGGCCGTATTGATGCGCTGGTATCCAGCGACCAGGCACTCTACCACACGCTCGCTGCGATGGATCTTCCGGTCGCCGCATTCCACACCAGAACAGTAATTGCCAGTCAGGCTGCCTGGCTCTATATGTCCCGCCGGGCAAAGCATCCACAATTGCTGGAGCCGGTCAGGGCTGCGATGCAGCAACTCCGGGAAAGCGGCGAACTGGACGAGATCTTCCGGTTACCCAGATAGCGGCCCATTCTGGTCGTTCGCGTGCGACTGCCGTACAATGCCGGTCTTTCTTTTTCACTCATTCTGATCCGTCTGGAGCAAGGGCATGTCTGATATCAAAAAGGTGGTACTTGCGTACTCCGGTGGCCTCGACACTTCCGTGATCGTGCGCTGGTTGCAGGACACCTATGGGTGCGAAGTGGTGACCTTCACCGCCGACCTGGGGCAGGGCGAAGAGGTCGAACCGGCCCGCGCCAAGGCCGAGGCGCTAGGCGTCAAGGAAATATTCATCGAAGACCTGCGCGAAGAGTTTGTTCGCGATTTTGTCTTTCCCATGTTCCGCGCCAATACCGTTTATGAAGGTGAGTACCTGCTTGGCACCTCAATCGCCCGGCCGCTGATCGCTAAGAAACTGATTGATATTGCCAACCGGACCGGCGCGGATGCGATTTCCCACGGTGCCACAGGCAAGGGCAACGATCAGGTTCGTTTCGAATTGGGGGCCTATGCGCTCAAGCCGGGCGTTCACGTGATTGCACCCTGGCGTGAGTGGGACCTGAACTCCCGGGAAAAGCTCTTGGCCTACTGCGACGAGCGGAATATTCCGGTTGAGAAGAAGAAGGGCAAGTCACCGTATTCGATGGATGCCAACCTGCTGCATATTTCCTACGAGGGCATGGTTCTCGAAGACCCCTGGGCCGAGGCTGAGGAAGATATGTGGCGCTGGAGCGTCTCACCGGAGAAGGCTCCGGATACGCCCTCCTACATTGAACTGAGCTATGAGCAGGGTGACATTGTCGCCATCGACGGTCAGGCCATGAAGGCCCACGAAGTGCTGGCCTATCTGAACAAGGTCGCCGGCGATAACGGTATCGGGCGCCTGGATATTGTCGAGAACCGGTACGTTGGTATGAAGTCCCGAGGCTGCTATGAAACTCCGGGTGGCACGGTCATGCTGAAGGCGCACCGGGCGATTGAATCGATTACCCTCGACCGGGAAGTTGCTCACCTGAAGGACAGTATCATGCCCCGCTACGCCGAAGTGATTTACAACGGCTACTGGTGGTCACCCGAGCGAGAGGCTCTGCAGGCGCTGATCGATCAGACCCAGACGTACGTTAATGGGACGGTTCGACTGAAGCTTTACAAGGGTAACGTGGATGTCGTTGGTCGGAAGTCGAGTGATTCGCTGTTTGATGAAAAAATTGCGACGTTTGAAGAAGATCAGGGTGCATACGATCAGAAGGACGCTGCCGGCTTTATCAAGCTGAACGCGCTTCGTCTGCGCATTGCCGCCAGCAAGGGGCGCAAGCTTTGAGCGGTCGCTGACCGGGTTAGCCCGGCTCCTGTTCCTGAAAAGCCCCGCCTATCGGGGCTTTCTTCATTTCGGGGAGGCGTCACGGATTTGTCAGTGGCAATAAACAGGTTCATCGTGGGTTGGAGGGACCGGTCTTCATATTGATATCATGCCTTTCGGACGCAGTCACTATTGCCTGATTCCTTGCAGTTGCCTGCTTCCCCCTCTCCCCAACCCCTCTCCCGCCAGGGGCGAGGGGCTACACAGGCAATGACGAGACGGCGGAGTCAGGTCCAGTAGCCATGCGGGCATTGCACAGACCTGTGCTCCCTCTCCGTAACGGAGGCCAGGGCCGGAGCAGCTAACGCTGTTTCCCCAACGAAGCCCAGGACCAGACCAGATAACCCCCTCTCCCCAATGCGGGAGAGGGCCGGGGAGAGGGGTGGCGCCGGCAGGTGCCCTTCGCAGGACCGGGAGTCAACCGCTCCCCCCTGCTTCCCCCTCTCCCCTGGTGGGAGAGGGCCGGGGAGAGGGGGCTGGAGTTTGATATCACTGATTATTCGGTAACAGATTGCTCATGCTAATTTGCGATGAGCCAATA
>JASBRL010000057.1 GCA_030149475.1 Marinobacter sp. | reverse complement strand
GCCATGGTCAGCGAATGGTTGGCCAGCAGACCGAAGCCGCTGCCATTGAGGATGATCGGGCTCCACATCTCGCCCTGGGTGCCCTGCAACTCGATGATCACCTGCCGCACGCTGGCGAGGGCGTTTTTCTTGACCAGCACGTCCCGGAAATCGATTTCGATGGCCCGGAACAGGTGCAGCAATGCCCAACCGGTGCCTCGGGCCTCGTAAAACACGTTGTCCAGCTGGGTCCAGTCTGTCTTCACTTCCGCTGCCTGGGCCGTGGTCTTCTCATCCAGCGGGTTAGCATTGTTTACATCCGTCAGGGAATCACTGACCGATGCTTTACCCACACTCTCACCCAGGGAGCGGGAGAGGCTGCCAAGTCTGGTTTCCAGATCCGCAAGCCAGCTGTTCAGGTTGTCGGCCCGGGCAAAAAACTCGGCGTCCGGCTTGTCATTCCGGGAGAGACGGTCCAGGTAGCGTTTAAGGGCGGTGATACCACGGCGATATTCCGCCTCCGAGGAGGGGATCGCCCAACTGTCGTTGTTAAAATTGAACTGGGGTTCGGCCACGGTCAGATCGACATCCTCCCCAGACTGACTCTGGGAACGGCTGATGGTCTGCCGCAGGGCGCGGGTGATGTCGCGCAACTGGACCAGTACACCGTATTCCCACGACGGCATGTTATCCATCCACAGGCCCGGCGGGAAAATATCATTGGAGATAAAGCCGCCGGGCTTATCGAGCAGAGTTTCGGCCAGCTTGATGGTCGTCGCGGTGGTCGCAAACCCGGTGACCGGCTCGCGCCCCATCTGCTGAGCCAGTTGCCGGGTGTGATCCCGCACCGAGAACACAGCGGGTTCGCTGCTCCAGTAAATACCGAGAATCGTGGTGACAATCAGATACAGGACCACCAGAAACGCGATGACCTTGCCCAATCTGCTGCCACCGGTGAAATCCCGGACATCATCCGTGCGGTCGCGGAAATAGTTTTTAAAACGACTCATCATAATCTGGTCTTCCTGAAGTACTGTGAGAAGTGCTGTTGCATAGATCCGGCCGTCTACCCCCACGGGCCGGCCTCGTTACCATGAAGGATTCCGGCCCGGGGTGCAATCAATGCAAAGATGGCCAGACGCTCGACGGTCTTCAGCGATCATGGTGATCGCGTCAACTGTCCAATAAAGCGCTGGAAAATGATAACCCGGCCGCAGTCACAGCATCCCGTGCATGCCCCTCGAATTGAGTCGGGATATGATGGCGGAACCGGTCGAAGCCGTTGACCAACCGCACTACACGTATCACTGCGATCAGTCTGGCGGCTGACCATAACCGCATCACACCGCTCCGCGATTGTGGTCAGCATGCGCATTGCATTCCGGCCCCGCCCGGGGAGCAGAGTTGACAAACATTTACACAGCGTCATCTACGCCGACAACAGTAAACACTATAGACTCTGCAGAGACGGTCGTGTGCGGTAAGGTGAATTCCGGGGATCGCTGAACCTGCACTGAGCCGGGGCCCCGGATATAGTCGAGTGAACGCTGGCGGCCCGGGCGACGGGCACCAGAAACACCACAAAAGAGCAGCCCTACCCCCATGAACGATGAAAACCAGAAAGACAAGCTCAGGCAGCATTTCGCCCGGCGGGTAACAACGCAGGCCCGGGTGGTGCTGGACATCTGGCAGAGGCTGGGTGAACAGCCCGCAGCGGCAGCTTCATTCCGGGACGACCTCGTCAACGCCACGCAAAAACTGGTCCGCTACGCCCAGCGCTTCGAGATGGACAGGCACGCCAGTGCCGGGCAGGCGCTACTCGATGCCCTGAACGACTGCCCCCCCGGCGAACCGCTCTCGGCCCGGCACAGGGAAACCCTGCAACAGGCCATCGACAATCTGGGACACAGTATACTGCGCCGGACCGACCAGGCCTGCGACGATGCACCCAGCACTTTCCGGCGGACACCCGTTTACATTGCCCTGAGCAACGCCGAGATAGCTGCCCGCCTGATCAAGCAACTGGAATTTTTCGGCTTCCGGGCATCCGCCTTCGGCAGCGCTGAAGCCCTGACCGACGCCTGCTCGCTGCACAAGCCGGAAACGATCCTGATGGATGTCAACTTCGGCGGTGACACCCATGAAGGCATCGCCACCGTGGAGCGGCTCCAGACCCGTCATGATACGCCTATTCCCGTGGTCTTCATGAGCGACGAGGACGGGACCATCGAAACCCGGCTGCGTGCTTCACGCTGTGGTGGCGAAGAATTTTTCTATCCGGCGGTGGACCCGGGCCAACTTATCGAAAAAATCGAGACCTACACGCACGGCAATAATGTAGAGCCCTATCGGGTGCTGGTACTGGACGATTCCCGGGCCCAGGCCAAGTTCATGGAAACCGTACTGAAAAAAGCCGGCCTGATCGCTCACGTCATCACGGACCCCATGCAGATCATCAAGGCACTGGATGCTTTTGCACCGGAAATCATCATCCTCGACATGTACATGCCGGGCTGCACAGGAATGGAAATTGCGCGGGTGATTCGCCAGCAGGACCGCTACCACAGCGTCCCCATCATTTACCTGTCAGCCGAAGACGACGTGGGCAAGCAACTTCATGCCATGAGCCTCGGCGGCGACGACTTTCTGACCAAACCCATCGATCCGAAGCATCTGATCGGCACCATTCATAACCGCGGACGGCGGGCACGATCTCTGTTGGCGCTGATGATTCGCGACAGCCTCACCGGCCTGTACAACCACACTCACACGCTGTATCTGCTGGACCAGGAAATTGTCAAGGCGCGTCAGAGAAACCACGAGTTGTGCTTTGCCATGCTCGACATCGACTACTTCAAAAAAGTGAACGATACCTTCGGCCATCCCATTGGCGACCGGGTTCTGCGCAGCCTGTCGATGTTTCTCAAGCAGCGTCTGCGAAAATCCGACCACGTTGGCCGCTATGGTGGCGAAGAATTTGCCATCATCCTGCCGGATACCCGGGAAAGTGACGCCCGGGCTGTACTCAATGAAATCCGCGAACGTTTCCAGGAACTCCAGCAGCCGGCGGGGGATCGGGAATTCAGCGTCACCTTCAGCGGCGGCATCGCCAGTTGGAAAGGCGAGTCTTCCCAGTCGCTTTGCGAACGGGCCGACCGTGCGCTTTATCAGGCCAAGGCACAGGGACGCAACTGCGTCCTGGCCAGCGACAACTGACGTCACCGACTGATCCCGCCAGACCACCGGCGCTGGCCTTCCCGCTCCGGCCCCGCACTATGAAACCAACGTCTTATGGACTCAACTGCTATGCTTACTGACAATACATCGTCAGTGCACGCGGAACCGGCGCCGATTGTTAAAAAGTATTGAATCGCAACCCGGTTACCCGCACGATGACTGGAAAATGTCGTTAATTTCGGCGATCCTGTTCTAAACACAAGAAAGGCGCAAGTAACCCATGGCCACGATCCTGGTCCTTCATGGCCCCAACCTGAATCTTCTCGGCGTCAGGGAGCCCGAGGTCTACGGCCATGAAACCCTGGCCGACATCAACGACCGGCTGCTCCAGCAGGCGGCCAGCCAGGGTCATCACCTGCTCCATCTGCAATCCAACGCAGAATACGAACTGATTGAGCGTATCCACGACGCCCGGGCAGAGCAGGTGGACTTTATCCTGATCAACCCGGCGGCATTCACCCACACCAGCATTGCGCTGCGTGATGCGCTGCTGGCGTCGGGCATTCCGTTTATCGAGATCCATCTTTCCAACGTATTCGCCCGGGAATCGTTCCGGCATCATTCGTATTTTTCCGATATCGCCCAAGGCGTTATCAGCGGCCTGGGCAGCACCGGTTACGACCTGGCACTGCAGGCAGCTTTGACCCGAATCCACTGAACACAGACTAACGGGACTGACCTATGGATATTCGCAAGATCAAAAAGCTGATTGAGCTGATTGACGAATCAGACGTTGAGGAGCTGGAAATCCGGGAGGGGGATGACTCCGTCAGAATTTCCCGCCGTCGGGAACAACCGTCCGGCGGCATGATGATGCATTACGCCCAGCCCCAGCATATGTCACCCTCACCAGCTCCCGCGCCAGCGCCAGCCTCTGCACCGGCCAGCGACGCTGCAGACGCAACACCCGCCGACCCGGCTTCCCGCGGCCATGTGGTGAAATCACCCATGGTGGGCACCTTCTACGAGGCGCCGTCGCCGACGGCCAAGGCCTTTGTCGGCGTGGGCCAGAGCGTCAAGGCCGGCGATGTCATCTGCATCGTCGAAGCGATGAAGATGATGAATCAGATTGAGGCCGACGCGAGCGGTACCATCTCCGAAATTCTGGTAGAGAACGGCCAGCCGGTCGAGTTCGACCAGCCCCTGTACATCATAACCTGATAGCGTAGGCGACCCATGGCCATGATTGAGAAAGTGCTGATTGCAAACCGCGGCGAAATTGCGCTTCGGATACTGCGCGCCTGCAAGGAGCTCGGCATTCGAACCGTCGCCGTCCATTCGCAGGTTGATCGCGAACTGATGCACGTCCGGCTGGCCGATGAATCGGTCTGTATCGGACCGAACAGTGCCACCAACAGCTACCTGAATGTCCCGGCGATCATCAGCGCCGCGGAGGTCACCGATTCGGTCGCCATTCATCCCGGCTACGGCTTCCTGGCAGAAAACGCAGACTTTGCCGAGCAGGTCGAGAAGAGCGGGTTCCGCTTCATTGGCCCCTCAGCCAACGTCATTCGCCTGATGGGTAACAAGGTGGCCGCCATCAATTCGATGATCAAGGCTGGCGTGCCCACCGTGCCGGGTTCCGACGGACCCATCGATGACAATGACCAGCGAACATTGGAGATCGCACGCAAGATCGGCTACCCGGTGATCATCAAGGCGGCGTCTGGCGGCGGTGGTCGGGGCATGCAGGTTGTACATTCCGAAGCCGCCCTGCTCAAGAGTATTCAGATTACCCAGACCGAAGCGAGCAATGCCTTCGGTGACGAAACCGTTTATCTGGAAAAATACCTGGAACGACCACGGCACGTGGAAGTTCAGGTTCTGGCCGATACCCACGGCAACGTGATTCACCTGGGGGATCGTGACTGTTCCATGCAGCGTCGCCACCAGAAGGTGCTTGAAGAGGCCCCGGCACCCAACATCGACCCGGATGCTCGTGAGCAAACGCTCAAGGCATGCGTCGACGCCTGCAAGGAAATCGGCTATGTGGGCGCCGGCACATTCGAATTTCTGTATCAGGACGGGCAGTTCTATTTCATTGAAATGAACACGCGGGTTCAGGTAGAGCACCCGGTGTCAGAGATGGTGACCGGCGTGGACATCGTCCGTGAGCAACTGCGCATTGCCAGCGGCATGCCGCTGCTGTATGCCCAGAGTGATATCACCATCTCCGGTCATGCCATGGAATGCCGGATCAACGCGGAAGATCCGAAAACCTTTGCCCCGAGCCCGGGCAAGGTCAAACACTTCCATGCGCCTGGCGGCAACGGTGTCCGGGTGGACTCACACCTGTACAACGGCTACACCGTACCGCCCTATTACGACTCCCTGATCGGCAAGCTGATCACCTGGGGAGATGACCGTGAGATTGCCCGCCGGAGAATGAAGAATGCGCTGGATGAGCTGGTCGTCGAAGGTATCAAGACCAACCAGCCCCTGCATCATGATCTGATCCGGGACGGTGGTTTCAAACAGGTTGAGTTCACCATTCATTATCTCGAAAAACTCTTGCGGAGTTAATGAATGCCGTGGATACAGCTTCAGATTCCGGCTGACCCTGATAACGCCGACCAGTTGGAAGACCTGCTGATGGAGATGGGTGCCGATGCGGTATCCATGGCAGATGCGGCGGATCAGCCACTGTACGAGCCGGATCCTGGCACCACGCCACTGTGGCACCAGACCAGCGTCACCGGACTGTTTGATTCCACCCGGGACATCGACCAACTGACCGGCGAGCTTCGCAGCGCCTGGCACCAGCAGACCCAGCAATCCCTGCCGGAGATCGACGTCACCCTCGTGGAAGACAAGGACTGGGTTCGCTCCTGGATGGACGACTTTACCCCTCTGCGGTTTGGCGAGCGCCTGTGGATCGTGCCGAGCTGGCACGATGCGCCTGATCCCGGCGCGGCCAACCTGCTGCTGGACCCCGGGCTGGCCTTTGGCACCGGCACTCACCCGACAACCGCCCTGTGTCTGGAGTGGCTTGATGGCCACACCGTTGCCGGCAAGCAGGTAATCGATTATGGCTGCGGCTCCGGCATCCTCGGCCTGGCGGCACTGCTACTGGGCGCGACCCATGTCACCGGTGTAGACACCGACGCCCAGGCGCTGGAAGCCAGTCGCGAAAACGCCCGGCGTAATGAGGTGCCCGACGCCCAGCTCGACCTGTACCTGCCCGGGCAGGAGCCCGACACCCAGGCGGACATCATGCTTGCCAATATTCTCGCCCAGCCTCTGATCAACCTCGCGTCCAGACTGGCCGGCAAGGTCGTCTCCGGCGGCGACATCGTGCTTTCGGGCATTCTGGCCCACCAGGCCCGCACTGTCATGGAGGCCTACGAGCCCTGGTTTGTCATGGAAGAGCCTGACGTCCGTGACGAATGGGTACGCCTGACCGGACGCAGACGCGACAGATGACGAACCGGTATTGAGCGACTAAACTGCTGACACGAAAGGGCGCCGCTGTCCTGGTGTCCCGCTTGGTCCCATGACAGGAATGAAGGATGACCCATAGCACGCTGCTGACTCGCTGCCCCCATTGTGAAACGCGCTTCCGGGTGACCGATGAACAACTTGGCGTTGCAAAAGGGAAGGTGCGTTGCGGCAATTGCATGGAGGTGTTCAACGCCGTTGAGCACCGGCAGACAGACAACACCACGGCACAACCAGTCCACAGCCCGCCCGGCACGGCAGCGACAACCTCGCCGGGCACCAATGACCTCGACGACGACCTGGTTTTCGAGGATGACCCGGATGTTGACGCGGCGGAAGGACATTACGCTGGCACCCGACTCGCCTTTTCCGAGGACGAACTGAGCGACAGCTTCCGCAACTTCGATACGCATCAGCCAGCGGCGTTTGATGAGACGCCCGACGATGACCTGCGGGAGCAGATCGACGAGAGCTGGGCGGAAGACATGCTCGCGGACGACCGGCCTTTAACACGCCGCAACACCCGTTCGTCGCAACCCGCAAGGTCCGGCCCTGAGGCTGAAGCAGAGCCCATTGAACCTGCCATGCCGGATGAACCGGTACCGTTTGAACTGGAGGAGCCGTCACCGGCACCGCACAAACCGCAAGCGCCCCCGCCGACATCCAGGCCAGTTCCGGCCCCGGAGCCCGAATGGGACGAACCACCGGCCCGCACCGGGCCCGCGCTCGACCCCGACCCCAGGTTGCGGGCCACCGACGGTCCGGCCACGCCCTACGACGACCTGGGCCGCGAGCCCATTGCCCTGGTCGACCGCCAGGAGCGCAGTGGCTTTCGGCGTATTGTCTGGTCGGTGATTATTCTCGCCCTGCTGGCAGGCCTGATCTCCCAGGTCACCTATTTCCAGTTTGACCGCCTGTCGGCTGTGCCGGAACTGCGCCCGCTCTATGAGAAAGGCTGTCAACTGGCCGGTTGCAAACTCAAACCGCTGATCGCCATTGATCAGATCCAGAGCCGCAAACTGGTTGTCCGGACCGCCCCCGGGGATCGTAACGCCCTGGTGGTGGATGCGGAAATCGTCAACCAGGCCGAATTCGAGCAACCCTTCCCGGCGATTGGCCTGACCTTCTCGAATCTCAACGGCGACGTGGTCGCCCAGAGCGTTTTCGAACCCGACGACTACCTCAATGGTGACGCCAGATCACTGACCATGATGCCCCCGGGCAAGCCCGTTCATATCGCCATCAGCATTCGCGACCCAGGTCGTGATGCGGTGAATTACAACATCATTTTTCGCCCCCGCAAGCCCTGAAGCGGAATTAACCCGGCATCCGACGGAATGAGCGGCCGCGCGCACGCCCTGCAGAAGTCAACCGGAAAGAACGAAAAATAATCAATTTTTTCACCCCTCTGCCCCTTCAATCCCTCTGCCCTCGGCGGTATCATTGTCGCCCGCTGGAACCTGGTGATCATTTAACCAGTTACGATCCGGAATGAATCATGTTGCCAACCGCCAGAATCGGTCCTTACACGCTGCCGAACCCGTTGATTGTCGCGCCAATGGCGGGCGTCACTGACCGGCCTTTCCGGCTGCTGTGCCGTCGTCTGGGGGCCGGCCTGGCGGTATCAGAGATGGTGATTGCCGACAGTCGGCTCTGGCACACGCGCAAGTCACGACTGCGACTTGACCATGCCGGCGAGCCCGAACCACGCTCGGTACAGATTGCCGGCGGCGACGCCGGGATGCTGGCCAACGCGGCGCGACTGAACGTCGAGCACGGGGCCCAGATCATCGACATCAACATGGGCTGTCCGGCCAAGAAAGTCTGTAACAAGGCCGCCGGTTCCGCGCTGATGAAAGACGAAGCCCTGGTCGGCGAGATTCTGCAGGCCGTGGTCGCGGCGGTGAACGTCCCGGTCACGCTGAAAATGCGCACCGGCTGGGATCGCGACAACCGCAATGCCACCCGGATCGCCCGGATGGCCGAAGACGCGGGCATACAGGCACTGGCAGTCCACGGCAGAACGCGGGCGGATGCCTATCGCGGAGAGGCGGAGTACGACACCATCGCCGAGGTCAAATCCCGGGTTAACATTCCGGTGTTCGCCAACGGCGATATCACATCCCCCGCCATGGCCCGGGATGTCTTGACATACACCAACGCCGACGGGCTGCTGATTGGCCGCGCGGCCCAGGGTAGCCCCTGGATTTTCCGGGAAATGCTGCACTTCCTGGAAACCGGTAAGTCGCTTGCGCCTCCCCCATTGAGGGAGGTCGAGACGATTCTGACGGAACATCTGCACGCACTGCACGATTTCTACGGCGAACTGATGGGCACGCGCATCGCCCGCAAGCATGTCGGTTGGTATCTGCAGGCCCATGATCCGGACAAGCAGTTCAGGAAACGCTTCAACGCCATCGACAGCGCGCAGGAGCAGACCCACAGTATTCAACAGTACTTTGCAGGCTTACGAAATGGAGAGGTATTCGCAGCATGACCGCTGAGACACTGTCAGACGACAACATGGCCACCGCCACCCAACCGGCAAATGATGACATCCATCAGTTGCAGACTGTCGCCAGCAACGGCCAGTCCGTCACCCTGCGGGACAGCGTGGAAGTGGCACTGAAACATTATTTCGCCCAGCTCGACGGCGCACCGGTGACCGAGGTCTACCAACTGGTGTTATCGGAAGTCGAGGCACCCCTGCTTGAGCAGGTAATGAAGTACACCCGCAACAACCAGACCAAAGCGTCGACCATGCTGGGGCTCAATCGCGGAACGCTGCGCAAGAAGCTCAAGCAATACGGTCTGCTATAATTCAGCGACCCGAATCAGGAGGGCCTCCCGGACACCATCTGCGAGGCCTTCGTTCGTTCCTACCCAGTGAAACTGTGAGCTATGTCAAACCAGGCCAACACATCCGTCCGTCGCGCGCTGATCAGCGTTTCCGATAAAGCCGGCATCGTCGACTTTGCCCGCCAGCTGACCGCACACAACATAGAACTGCTGTCCACCGGCGGCACCTTCCGTTTGCTGCAGGAAAACCGGATTCCGGTGATCGAGGTCAGTGACCACACCGGCTTCCCGGAAATGATGGACGGCCGGGTCAAAACCCTGCATCCCACCATTCATGGTGGCATTCTGGGACGCCGGGGCACCGACGATGCGATCATGGCCGAACACGGCATTGCCCCGATCGACATGGTGGTGGTCAATCTCTACCCATTCGAGGCCACCGTGGCAAACCCTGAGTGCGGCCTGGACACGGCCATCGAGAATATCGACATTGGCGGACCGACCATGGTGCGCGCCGCGGCCAAGAACCATCGGGACGTGGCGATTGTGGTGAACGCAGCAGACTATCAGACCGTGCTGGACGAGCTTGCCGCCAATGACGGCCAACTCAGTCACGCCACCCGCTTCGACCTGGCGGTCAAGGCCTTCGAACACACGGCCGCCTATGACGGCGCGATCGCCAACTACCTGGGCGGGCGCACCGCCGATAATAGCAATCCCGCCTTCCCCCGCACGTTCAACACCCAGTTCATCAAGGTTCAGGACATGCGGTACGGCGAAAACCCCCATCAGCAGGCTGCGTTCTACACGGAGCGCTCGCCCCGCGAGGCCAGTGTCGCCACCGCCCGTCAACTGCAGGGTAAAGCGTTGTCCTATAACAACGTGGCGGACACCGACGCCGCCCTGGAGTGCGTCAAACCCTTCGCTGATCCGGCCTGCGTGATCGTCAAGCATGCCAACCCCTGCGGCGTGGCCATTGGCGCCGATATCACCCAGGCCTACGATCTGGCCTTTGCGACCGATCCAACGTCGTCATTCGGCGGCATTATTGCCTTCAACCGGGAACTGGACGCACAGACGGCACGAGCCATCGTTGATCGGCAGTTTGTGGAAGTCATTATTGCGCCTTCCATCGCCGATGAGGCTGTCGCGATTGTTGCTGCCAAGAAAAACGTACGTCTGCTGGCCTGCGGCGATCTCGACGGCGACCGTGCACCTGCGCTGGATTTTAAACGGGTCACCGGCGGCCTGCTGGTTCAGGACCGCGATCTGGGCATGGTCTCCATGGATGAGGTCAAGGTGGTTACCGAGCGCCAGCCCAGCGAAAAAGAACTGAACGACCTGCTGTTCGCCTGGGAAGTGGCCAAGTACGTCAAGTCCAACGCCATCGTCTACGCCCGGTCCGGGCGCACCATTGGCATTGGCGCGGGCCAGATGAGCCGGGTCTACAGCGCCCGGATTGCCGGCATCAAGGCTGCTGATGAGGGCCTTGAAGTCAAGGGCTCGGTAATGTCATCCGATGCGTTCTTTCCGTTCCGGGATGGCATCGATGCCGCCGCGGCCGCCGGCATTACCGCGGTGATACAGCCCGGCGGTTCCATGCGTGACCAGGAAGTCATCGACGCCGCCAATGAACACGGCATTGCCATGGTCTTTACCGGCATGCGGCACTTCCGCCACTGAGGCCTGACCCATTGAGGAGTTCACACCCATGAACATTCTGATCATCGGCAGCGGCGGACGTGAACATGCGCTGGCCTGGAAAGCGGCCCGGTCGTCACTGGCTGACCGGGTTTTTGTCGCCCCGGGCAATGCCGGCACCGCGCGGGATGCCGGCCTGGAAAACGTGGCGATTGAAGCCACCGAGCTCAACGCCCTGGCGGACTTTGCCGCAACCCACGACGTGGGGCTGACCATCGTCGGGCCGGAAGCGCCGCTGGTGGCCGGCATTGTTGATCTGTTCCGTCGTCGTAACCTGCGGGTGTTCGGCCCGACACAGGGGGCGGCTCAACTGGAAGGCTCCAAGGCCTTCACCAAGGATTTCCTCGAACGTCAGCAGATTCCGACCGCGGCTTACGGCAACTTCACCCATCTTGATGACGCACTGGCCTACGTTCGCCAGCAGGGCGCGCCCATTGTGATCAAGGCTGATGGCCTGGCCGCCGGCAAGGGTGTGATTGTGGCCATGACCCTGGCCGAGGCGGAAGAGGCCATCCGCGACATGTTGTCCGGCAACGCCTTCGGGGACGCCGGCAGCCGGGTGGTCATTGAGGAGTTTCTGGAAGGCGAGGAAGCCAGCTTCATTGTGATGGTCGACGGCCAGCATGTGCTGCCGATGGCCACGTCCCAGGACCACAAGCGGGTCGGCGATGGCGACACCGGCCCCAACACCGGCGGCATGGGCGCCTACTCGCCTGCCCCGGTGGTCACCGACGCTGTGCATCAGCGCATCATGGACGAGGTGATTTATCCGACGGTCCGGGGTATGGAAGCCGAAGGTCATCCCTACACGGGTTTCCTCTACGCCGGCCTGATGATTGACCCGGACGGCGCCCCGAAAGTGATCGAATTCAACTGCCGCTTTGGCGATCCGGAAACCCAGCCGATTATGCTGCGCATGCAGTCTGACCTGGTCGAGTTGTGCAATGCGGCGGTGGACGGACGTCTCAATGAGTGCACGTCAGACTGGGATGACCGTGCCGCGGTTGGCATCGTGCTGGCCGCCGGAGGTTATCCGGGCAGCTATCGCAAGGGTGACCCGATTAAGGGACTGCCGCACAGCGAGACCGACGGCGAGAAGGTCTTTCATGCCGGCACCGTGATCAACGGCGACAGGGTGGTCACCCAGGGTGGCCGGGTGCTCTGCGCGACGGCCCTGGGCAGTTCCGTGGCAGACGCCCAGCAACGCGCCTACCGGCTCGCGGACTCTATCCACTGGGACGGCGTGTTCTGTCGCCGCGACATTGCCTATCGTGCGATCGCCCGGGAGCAATAATCACGCTCGACATGCCACGCCTGAACACGCCTCAGTCTGACCCGGTAGCCGTCGGGTCAGCCCTCTCGACGTGACCCGATGCCCGCATCGGGTCCTTCATCGTTGAAACTCATTTTTTATAGCGGCTTACCGGTCGCGCCTGACTAACCGGACGATTCAATGCTTAAATCACTTCAGAAAACCTGGTTCTCCAATGTGCGGGGGGACCTGCTCTCGGGGCTGGTCGTCGCCCTGGCGCTTATCCCGGAGGCCATAGCGTTCTCTATCATCGCCGGCGTCGACCCCAAAGTCGGGCTTTATGCCTCGTTCTGCATCGCTGTGGTTATTGCCTTTGTTGGCGGCCGGCCCGGCATGATTTCCGCCGCCACGGGCGCCATGGCTCTGCTGATGGTCACCCTGGTGAAAGATCACGGGCTGGAGTACCTGCTGGCCGCGACCCTGCTCACCGGAGCCCTGCAGGTCGTGGCCGGCTTTCTCAAGCTTGGCAGCCTGATGCGGTTTGTCTCCCGCTCGGTGGTCACCGGCTTCGTCAATGCCCTCGCCATCCTGATTTTCATGGCCCAACTGCCGGAGCTGACCAACGTCACCTGGCACGTTTACGCCATGACCGCCGCCGGTCTGGGTATTATCTACCTGTTCCCGCTGATACCCGTGGTCGGCCGACTGGTCCCCTCGCCACTGATCTGTATCACCCTGCTCACGGGCGTGGCCATGGCCCTGAACCTGGACATACGCACGGTCGGCGACATGGGCCAGTTACCCGACACCCTGCCCGTGTTCCTCTGGCCCGACGTGCCGATGACCCTTGAAACTCTGCAGATCATTCTGCCCTACTCCCTGGCCATGGCCGTGGTGGGACTGCTGGAGTCCATGATGACCTCAACCATTGTCGACGACATTACCGACACACCGAGCGACCGCAACCGGGAATGCCGCGGTCAGGGCATTGCCAATATCGGCGCCGGTCTGCTCGGTGGTATGGCCGGTTGTGCGATGATCGGCCAGTCGATCATCAACATGAAGTCCGGTGGCCGCACCCGGCTGTCGACGCTGGCGGCAGGCATCTTCCTGCTGATCATGGTGCTGGTGCTGGACGACTGGCTGGTCCGTATTCCCATGGCCGCGCTGGTGGCGGTCATGATCATGGTGTCGATCGGGACCTTCAGCTGGGACTCGCTGCGCAATTTGCGCAAGCATCCGCCGTCCACCAACATTGTGATGGTGGTCACGGTGATTGTCGTGGTGGCCACCCACAATCTCGCGTTCGGCGTGCTCAGCGGCGTATTGCTGGCGTCACTGTTCTTCGCAAACAAGGTCGGCCAGTTTATGCTGATTACCTCGGATCACGATGAACAGACCGACACCCGCACCTACCGTGTTGTGGGCCAGGTGTTTTTCAGCGCCTCGGAGAAGTTTATCGCCTCGTTTGACTTCAAAGAGGCCGTGGATGCGGTGGTTATTGACCTCAGTCGGGCCCATTTCTGGGACATTACCGCCGTTGGCGCACTCGACAAGGTCGTACTCAAGTTCCGGCGCGAAGGTGCCGATGTCGAGGTGATCGGCCTGAACGAAGCCAGCGCCACCATCGTCGACCGCTTTGGCGTGCACGACAAGCCCGATGCGGTCGACCAGTTGATGGGGCATTGATGTGAGTACAACAACAGCCGTCGGGCCCGGATCAGCGAACAATAACAACGTACCCAATGCGCACAGTGAGGTTGAGATGTTACGAGTCGTAGCCTGTATTGATGGCTCACGGGCTGCACCGGCGGTCTGCGATTACGCGGCCTGGGCCGGTCAGCGCATGGACTGCCCCCTGATGCTGCTGCACGTACTGGACGAGGAACGCTATCCGGTAGCGCCAGACATGACCGGCAATATCGGCCTGGGCAGCCGCGAGCACCTGCTGGAGGAGCTGGCAGACCTCGACCAGAAGCGCAGCAAACTTGCCCTGGAGCATGGCCACCACATGCTGAACGATGCCCAGCGCCGCGTGGAGCAACAGGGGGCGACTGATATCGTTCAGCGCCAGC
This sequence comes from Marinobacter sp., assembly GCA_030149475.1. Lineage (GTDB taxonomy): Bacteria > Pseudomonadota > Gammaproteobacteria > Pseudomonadales > Oleiphilaceae > Marinobacter. The sequence continues at coordinate 26,865 of JASBRL010000057.1, read as the reverse complement.
GTCACGGTGATCTGACCGAGTCCCTGCTGGCGCTGGAGCAGGAAACGCGGCTGCTGGTCATCGGGCTGCACGGCGAGAGCAGCTCGGATCGTGACCTGCACATCGGCAGCCAGCTGGAAACCATCATTCGCAGCGTTCATCGTCCAATCATGCTGGTCCCGGACGACTACACCGAGCCTCACAGCGCCATGCTGGCCTTTGACGGCAGCGCTACCGCGTTTGCCGGCGTCGAACTGCTCGCCGGCAGCCCGGTGTTTCGTGACATGCCTCTGCATCTGGTGATGATCGGCCCTGACACCCATGATCGCCGTGAGCAGTTGAGCCGCGCCGAACGAAAGCTGTCAGGGCCGGGTATCGATGTGCACGTGGCGATTCGTGCCGGCGACGTGGAACAGTCCCTGCACACCTATCAGGAAGAGCATAATATCGACCTGCTGGTAATGGGCGCCTACGGCCACTCCCGTATCCGCCAGTTCCTGGTGGGCAGCACGACCACCAACATGCTGAAAACGGCGCGGAAGCCGCTGGTCATCCTGCGCTGAGCCAAGCTGGCCAACGAAGCGGCCAACAGGGTGATCAATGTCCGCAACGCCGAGCTGTTTGTTGACCTGATTCCCGATGCGCGGAAAATCGTACTTGATGGGATCGGGCCCGCCGCTATGGTGGAAGACCCGGAACGCACGGCAGCCCTGGTCGATCATTTTGTGACCGGCGCACTGCCCCGACACAGCGAGTGACATCATGACGGACGCGGTCTACACCGAAACCAACGGGTCGGTTTGCACCATCATTCTGAACCGGCCCGACGCCAGCCGGTTCGTCGAGGGAGCGGGCCGCCATGGGACATTCTAGCGTCGACCGGGGCATGATGACCCAGATGACGTCGCTGCATGAGCAGCGTCTCGATCGGGTCTGCCAGATGCTCAAGGCCAGCGGGGCACGCTCGGTGCTGGATCTGGGTTGCGGTTCCGGGTCACTGATCTATCGCCTGCTTCGCGAACGCCAGTTCGAGCGCATCACCGGCCTGGAACAGTCCGGCCAATCGCTGATGCAGGTCCGGGACATGCTGGCCAGTCTGCATCAGCCCGAGCTAGCCAGTCGCCTGACGCTGATCCGTGGCTCCTACCTCGACGTCGACGCCAGTCTGCAGGGGTTTGACGCCGCAGCCATGGTGGAAACCATCGAGCATGTGCCGCCTCAGCAGTTGTCCGAGGTGGAACGCGCCGTATTCGGCGCATACCAGCCGCAGACTCTGGTGCTGACGACGCCGAATCGTGAGTACAACCCATTGTTTGACCTGGCGCCGGGCGAGTTTCGCGAGCCCGACCACAAATTCGAGTGGCCCCGGAACCGGTTCCGGCAATGGGTACAGGGTGTTGCCAGCCGCAATGGCTATGAGGTTCGCATTGGCGGTATCGGCGATGAGCACCCCGAGCTCGGCCACCCTACCCAGACCGCCGTGTTTACCCGACGCCGATAACGGTCCGGGTCAGCACCTGCGCAACGTCTGGCTATTCACGAACACCTGCCCACAAGCCCTCGCCTTCAGAAGGCTAGCGAATACGCTGCCAGGCCGTCAGCTCGGCAATGGTATGCTGGAATTTGCGGCGGGTTTCACGGATCACGAACGGCACATCCACCGGCTCACGAATCAGTTCAAAGTGACTGTTCAGAATTTCCTTCATGCCGTCCAGCACCGTGAACGGCTGACCATTACGCCGGAATCCGCCGAGCCAGGCCGATCGGGGCGTGTAGGCCTCCAGCAGGGTATAGGGCGAGCTGATCACCAGGATGCCGTCGTCCGCCAGATGCTGGTGGACCGAGGACAGAAACGACCGGGGATCCTGCAGACGGTCAATCAGGTTACCCGCAAAAATCAGATCGTGACCCCGGTGCTCCCCGCTCAGGTTGCAGGCATCGGCCACCTCAAACCGGACACGCTGGGCGGCATTGGCCAGGCCGCTCTCCGCCAGGGAGACCTGGCAGCTGGTTCCAAGATCGCCTTCATCCGGTTGGAAGTACTCACTGATGCCCTGTGTCTTGAGCTGGTTGGCGGCTTCAATAAACCGCCGGGACAGGTCCACACCGGTCACCTGCTCAAACACCCGGGCCAGTTCGAAGGTGGTTCGACCGACCGCACAGCCGAGATCCAGCGCCGAGCGCTTTTCGCGGCCAGCCATCAGTTCCTGGCAAACGCCGGCGCATCTGGCCGGGTAATTGCCGACGCCAAAGTGGCTCTCGCCGTAGTGGAAAGCCATGTACTGGCCAAGCAGTTCATCGGTTTCATAGGGGTTCATGGCATAGTCCTCAAAGGGCGCAACTGCGGAAGCCGGTATAGACATCATTGCGCTGGGGCAGATAGGCCTGGCGGTAAGTGCCCCGGATCAGGTACGACGAGGTTGCGCAACTGCCTCCCCGACTGACTTTATGATCGCCAAACTGCAGCGTGGACATGTAGGGGTAGATATCCACCCGGAAGCCGTCGTAGGGCAGGAACTGGTTACTGGTCCACTCCCAGACCGTACCCAGCATCTGGCGGCAACCGAACGGGCTGTCGCCCTCCGGCAAGGCGGTCACCGGTAACTGCGCCATCAGCCGGGCGTCCATATCGACCCGTTCCGGATCGGGCTCGTCGCCCCAGGGAAACCGCCGGTGAGGCTGCTGCGGCCGATTGCCCAGAGCCGCAACTTCCCACTCGGTTTCCGTGGGCAGGCGTCGACCTGCCCAGTGACACCAGGCCTCGGCCTCCCAATAGCTGACGTGGGTGACCGGAAAGTCCGGCTGCAGGGGCTGCCAGCGGTCGAACAGCCGCTCCTTCCACTCGCCTTTGTGAAAACGCCAGTACAGCGGGTGCCGGGGACGACGCATGATCGGCTCGGGGGCGCCGTGCACCAGCGCGACATCCACTTCCGTGGCGAGCCATTTGCGACCACCGAACGACCACAGCTCAGGCCGGTCATAGCCACCTGCGTCCACAAAGGCCTGAAACTCGGCATTGGTGACCAGGGTTCTGGCGATACGAAAAGCAGGCACCGTCCGGGCGAATCCGGGTTTTTCATTATCAAAGGAAAAATCACGGCCACCAAAGCGCGGGCTGTCCGCCGGCATCCCCAACTGGTAGATGCCTGCAGGAATCGCCGCATCCCCTTCCTCGATCGGTGCGGCGGCCGGCATGGCACGGACGTCTGCCGGCGTTGGATACCCGACGGTCTGGCGGCACCAGATCATCGACTCAATGTGCATATGCTGATGACAGATGGCATAGCGCAACAGGTAGGCCGCCTGCTCGGTCAGTCCGGCCGTGCGGATCAAGGTTTCAACCCGGTCGTAGACCTGCAGGGCATAGTCCCGTGTGTGTTGGCGACCGGGAAACAGCCCGGGCTGCCAGCGATCGCGGTGATCGATATGAAAGGAGTCCCAGAGATCATCCATGGCCGGGTCAAAACTGGGCTGTCCGGCGAGCTCGGCCAGCACAAACACCTCATAGAAAAAGGCGGCGTGGCCAAGCTCCCACAGCGGCGGATTCACGCCCGGGTGATAAGGTACGATCAGTTCCGCCTCGCTCAGATCGTCGATCAGCGCCAGCGTTCTCGACCGGGTTGCCGCCAGCGTCTCAAGCAGGCTTTCTCTGTTAACCATAGTACCTCGCCTTGCGATGTTAACCATAGTACCTCGCCTTGCGATCAGGGAACCTCTTGTATCTCTCCAACGCGACCAACCACCATCAGCCCGGACGATGGCCGTGACTGCCCGGCACGTGTCGGGCCTCAGAATCGGCGTCCGCCTGAACCGGCTCCATCCGGTTGAGTTCATTCAGGATACCGCAGTCACGGGTCGCCTGGTCGGTCTGGCATTGCTGGCGAATGCCCTCAAGCTGCGTCGCCAACTGGGTCAGTTCATCAATACGGTGCTGCACGTGCAAAAGATGTTCGCTCAACAAGGCATTGGCCTCACCGCAGCGGGCGTCGGCATTGTCACGCAACTCCAGCAACTGCCGCACTTCGTCGAGCGTCATATCCAGCGACCGGCAATTACCAATAAACCGTAACCGCTCAACCTCAGCCGGGGCATAGTCCCGGTAGTTTGCCGGATTACGCTCCGGGGCCGGCAGCAACGCGATCCGCTCATAGTAACGGATCGTTTCCTGACTGATACCGGTCCGGCGAGCCAATTCCCCAATACGCATCCCGTTCTCCCGATCACTAACGGCCTCCTGCGGGTCTGCAAACCAGCGCCGTTATAGTATGGTAGACATCGTCACGCACGTTCATAGCACCACCGCGACGGTCGCACCCGGCTAATGGCAGCCAGGCGCAATTCCGTGAGGTGTTGTCTGTGACGTTACACCGAACCACAGTATGCCTCAATTGAACCGCCAGACGGACCAGCATCGGAGCATTCTGTCTGCCTGATTCTGGTGCTCACTGAAACACGGAATCAAGGCCGTTCTGGTCATACGGTTCCCACAACGACTCGTATCTCCCCTGATCCATGACCGGGGTTTCATTTTCCAGCACAGTGAGTTCATAACCATGAGTGAACAGCCCGCCCGACCCGTGTCCAGATCGGCGATCGACAATCACGTCTACAAGGTCTTCCCCAACGACATGAATGCCCACAATACGGTATTCGGCGGTATGATCATGGCCAAATGCGACCGCCTGGCCCTGGTGGTCGCAGAACGTCATTCGGGACACGTGTGCGTCACCGCCGCCGTGGATTCCATCTCCTTCCGGGCGCCCGCCAAGGGCAATGACACGCTGCTGTTCAGCCTGTCGCTGAATCGCAGCTGGGGGTCCTCCATGGAGATCGGCGCCCGGGTAATGGCCGAGAACAGCTACAACGGCGACACCCGCCACATTCTTTCCGCCTACTACACCTTTGTGGCACTGGATGACCATGGCAGACCGGTGCCGGTGCCAGCGGTGCAGCCAGACACCCACACCGAGGAACGACGTTTCCGGGATGCCCAGATTCGCCGGCAAGGCCGGCTCAACACCCGCGACCAGCTCGCCGATCAAGCCTAGGGCGCCAACGCTATGCGAAGCATGGGAACCCCACCGGACGCGGACTCGGCACGGATCAGCTGGGCCACCCTGAAAAAACTCTGGCCCTACCTGCTGGAGTTCCGCACGCGGATTGTCATTGCCCTGCTGTGCCTGGTCGGTGCCAAGCTCGCGACGGTCGGGGTGCCGTTTATTCTCAAACACATTGTTGACGGCCTCGACAGCAAATCGATGCCGGATACCGCCATCGCACTGCCGCTCGCTTTGCTGCTGGCCTACGGCAGCGCCCGGTTTGCCACCACCCTGTTCGGCGAGCTGAGGGATACAGTGTTCGGCCGGGTCACCGAGCGGGCGATGCGACGCATCGGCCTGAAGGTTTTTGAGCATCTTCATGCCCTGGAGCTCGATTTTCACCTTAACCGCCGCACCGGTGGTCTCTCCCGGGATATCGAACGGGGCGTCACCGGCGTCGGGTTCCTGCTTCGAATCATGGTGTTCAACATCGTACCGACCCTGCTCGAACTGGTCATGGTGACCGGCATTCTGCTGGTCAAATACAACACCGGCTTCGCTTTGATCACCCTGGTCGCGGTGATCGCCTACATCGGCTTCTCGGTGATCGTCACCAACTGGCGGCTGTCGTTCATTCGCGAGGCCAACCTGGCCGATTCGACCAGCAACACCCGGGCAGTGGACAGCCTGCTCAACTACGAAACGGTCAAGTATTTCGGCAATGAGCGGTTCGAGGCCAACCGCTACGAGGAGGACCTGGCCCAGTGGGAGCAGGCCCGGCGCAAGAACCGCCTGTCCCTGTTCATGCTCAATGGCGGCCAGGCGCTGATCATTGCGCTGGCGGTCACCGCCATGATGGTGCTGGCCGCCAGCCAGGTGCTCGCCGGTGCGATCACCATCGGCGACTTCGTACTGATCAACGCCTTTACCATGCAGTTGTTCATTCCCCTGGGGTTCCTGGGCTTTGTCTACCGGGAACTGAAAAGCGCCATGACCAACATTGAACGGATGTTCGACCTGCTTGAACAATCGCCGGGCATCAACGACGACCGTGGCGCTCGCGGCTTGACCGTCACCGACGGCGCGATTAAATTTGATCAGGTCAGTTTTGGCTACTCCGGCCGCCGGCAGATGCTTCATGATGTCAGTTTCCGGGTGAATCCAAGGCAGAAAGTGGCCGTGGTCGGCAGCAGCGGCGCGGGCAAATCAACCCTGGTCAAATTGCTGTTCCGATTCTATGACGTGACCGGCGGGACTATCCGCATTGATGGTCAGGATATCCGCTCGGTGACTCAGGACTCCCTGCGCCGAGCCATCGGCATCGTGCCCCAGGACACTGTCCTGTTTAACTCATCGCTGTATGAAAACGTACGCTACGGCCGGATCGACGCGACTGAGGCGGAGGTCATGGAAGCCATACGGCTGGCCCACCTTGATGGCTTTATGGTCGATCTTCCGGAGGGTGCAGACACACTGGTGGGCGAACGTGGCCTCAAGCTCAGCGGGGGCGAGAAACAACGGGTGGCGATTGCCCGGACCATTCTCAAACGTCCGCCGATTCTGGTGTTTGATGAGGCCACCTCTTCCCTGGACAGCGAATCGGAACGGGGCATTCTGCAGGCCATCCGGGAAATCTCCACGGGACAGACCAGCCTGGTGATCGCCCACCGGCTGTCGACCATCGTCGATGCGGATGTGATTCTGGTGATGAGCCAGGGCGCGATTGTGGAACAGGGCACCCACGATCAGCTACTGGCCCGGCGGGGCACCTACGCCCACCTGTGGCGGATCCAGCAGCGCGAAGAGGAAAACGCCTGAACCCGGCCGGCTTTCAGGCAGGCACAAAAAAACCGCGAGCAAGATCGCGGTTTTTTTGTCCGTCCAGGAGGTCGCCATCAGGCCAACCCGCCGGAGCGGTTCAACTCACCAGACCGTTCGATTAACCGAACTGGTTCATGGTGTTGTCTTTACCACCGGCCTTCAGCGCGGCGTCACCGGCGAAGAACTCTTTGTGGTCATCACCGATGTTGGAACCGGCCATGTCCTGGTGCTTGACGGTGGCAATACCCTGACGGATTTCCTGACGCTGAACACCGGCCACATACGCCAGCATGCCTTCGTCGCCGAAATAGCCCCTGGCCAGGTTGTCGGTAGACAGGGCCGCGGTGTGGTAGGTCGGCAGAGTGATCAGGTGATGGAAGATACCCGCTTCACGTGACGCATCACGCTGGAAGTTACGGGTCCACTCGTCTGCCAGTTTGCCCAGCTCGGTCTCGTCGTACCTGGCGTTCATCAGGTCCGCACGCTCGTAGGCAGACACATCCTTGCCTTCCTCTTTCCAGGCGTCGAACACCTGCTGGCGGAAGTTCAGGGTCCAGTTGAACGACGGGCTGTTGTTGTACACCAGCTTGGCGTTCGGCACCACTTCACGGATGCGGTTCACCATCTTGGCGATCTGGCCGACGTGCGGCTTCTCGGTTTCGATCCACAGCAGGTCGGCGCCGTTCTGCAGGCTGGTGATGCAGTCCAGCACCACGCGGTCTTCGCCGGAGCCTTTCTTGAACTCGAACAGGCCACTGGCCAGACGCTTGGGTTTGACCAGCTTGCCGTCCTGCTTGATCACCACATCGCCATTCTGGATGTCTTCGGCCTTGTCGATCACGTCACCGTCGAGGAAGCTGTTGTACTGGTCCCCCAGATCGCCCGGCTCATTGGTCACGGCGATCTTCTGGGTCAGGCCAGCGCCCAGGGAGTCGGTACGGGCAACGATAACACCATCGTCCACACCCAGTTCCAGGAACGCGTAACGTACAGCGTTGATCTTGGCCAGGAAGTCGGCGTGAGGCACGGTGACCTTGCCGTCCTGGTGGCCACACTGCTTCTCGTCAGACACCTGGTTCTCGATCTGGATGCAGCAGGCACCGGCTTCAATCATCTGCTTGGCCAGCAGGTAAGTCGCTTCCGGGTTACCAAAGCCTGCGTCGATGTCGGCGATGATCGGTACCACGTGGGTTTCGTGATTATCGATCTTGCTCTCGATCTCTTTGGCCCTGGCGCTGTCGCCGGCCTTGTTGGCTTCTTCCAGGTCACGGAACAGGTGGTTCAGTTCCCAGGCATCCGCCTGACGCAGGAAGGTGTACAGTTCTTTGATCAGGCTGGAAACGGTGGTCTTCTCGTGCATGGACTGGTCCGGCAGCGGGCCGAACTCGGACCGCAGGGCCGCAACCATCCAGCCGGACAGGTACAGGTAGCGACGCTTGGTGCTGCCGAAGTGTTTCTTGATGGCGATCATTTTCTGCTGACCGATGAAGCCGTGCCAGCAACCCAGCGACTGGGTGTACTGAGCGGTGTCGGCGTCGTAGGCGGCCATGTCTTCGCGCATGATTTTCGCGTTGTACTTCGCAATGTCCAGACCGGTCTTGAAACGGTTCTGGGCGCGCATGCGGGCTACATGCTCCGGATTGATGTTGTCCCAGGACGGACCCTGGGTCTCGATCAGGGATTTGGCGGCAAGAACGTCGTTGGAGTATGGCATGAGCTGTCCTGTCTCTTCAGATTTAAAGGTCATCGGCCAATCAGCACGACCGCTCAAAAAACGAGCAGACACCTGATATTGACGACCACTGTAGAGGCTGAGATTTCATAATTGAAATTTATATTATCTATATTCGGCATTTTTCACATGAATGATAGGTAGTATCCCGGATAAAATCTTCCAACTAACTGAAAAATGAATTTATTTCATCTATTCCGACCTTATTGCGAGCAGGTTACGGTTCGGCAGACCCGGCCATCCGGAAGACCGGTCAGACACCGTCGTCCACGAAACGCCACCGGTCACTGGCGTCGGGCACCATACACCGTTGATACCGGCCAAACAGCCGGTAACGGTGACGGGCGATCAGGTTATAGCCGGCATCCCGGACCGCCCGGGGAATTACCCGCAGCCCCGACAGCCAGCGCCAGGGCGCCGGTAGCCCCCGCAGAATTTCCAGCACCGCGTCGCTGCGTAGCCAGACCCGGTCATCCCGGACCAGCAACACGCTCTCGTAGTGATCCGTGGGCTGGTCAAACCGCGTCAGCAGCCGCTGCCCCGCCCTCGACTGCGCCGGACACAACAGGAATCGTGCCTGACGGTCGTATCGCAACAGAAAACGCACCCACGCATTACACAGGCGACAGACACCATCAAACACCACCACCGGCTTGTCATGGCCCGGGTCAGAACGTTGACTGTCCGCTGAACAAGTGCGTGGTTCATGATCGAATGTTGTCATGCTCGCCATGATAGGCCATCGTAAAAGGCTTCGCGACCCGCTGTTGTCCGGGGACGCGCTGATCCATTTCCCAAGGGTTGGTCTATCATGGTGAAATGGGAGTTATCACGATTTCGGGACCGGCCAGCAGGCCTGTTCTCACCGACTGGCAGGGAGCAGTTGTGACCACGCGAGATACTGTGACGGTTTTCTATGATGAGCGAATGCTGGCCCATAAACCCGATACCGATGCGGCCTTTCTCCCCGGTCGGATGGACAAGCGTATTCGCCAGATACTGACGGGCCTGGGCGTGCCCTGGAAATACCCGGAACACCCGGGACGGCTGATCGCCATTAAAGCGCTGCTTGATGCCGAACCGATCGACGGCCTGAGCTTCAAAGCCGGGCGCGCTGCCACCCGCGACGAACTGGGCCGGGTACACACCACCTCCTACCTTGAGCACATGGTCAGTCTGCGCGGCAAAAACGCCTGGCTGGATGTGGATACCACCGCCGTTTCGACCGGCAGCATTGAGGCCGCCCTGGTTGCCGCGGGCTCGGCCATTGAGGCAGTGTCGACCGTGGTCCGTGGCGAGACCGGCAGCGCCTTCGCCCTGGTTCGCCCACCGGGCCACCACGCCGAACCGGTCAGGGCCCGCGGCTTCTGTCTGTTCAACAACGTCGCGGTGGCGGCAGCCCACGCCCAGGCGGAACTGGGCTGTGAGCGGGTGATGATCGTCGACTGGGACGCCCATCATGGCAATGGTACCCAGGACATTTTCTGGGCAGACCCGGATGTACTGTTCATCGACCTGCACCGCTCAGCGCCCTTCTACCCCGGGTCGGGCCGACTCGAAGACACCGGTGCCGGATTGGGGGAAGGTACGACGGTCAATATCCCGATGCCCGCCGGCGCCGGTGATACGGCGTACATCCGCGCGTTCACCGACATCGTCACGCCGGCCGCAGCCTGGTTCAAACCCGATCTCATTCTGGTGTCGGCCGGATTCGACCCCCACTGGTACGACCTGGCACTGAATGTGTCCTACGAAGGCTTTGCTGCCATGGCCGGCATCCTCAGGGACCTGTCACAACAGCACTGCGACGGCCGTCTGGTCTTTGTGCTGGAAGGCGGCTACAACCTGGACTCACTCTCCCATGGCGTGCACGCCGTCCTGCAGGTGCTGGCGGGCGGCGAGCCGCCCGAGCCCGGCGTGTGTGGCGTCGCGGAGGTCAAGGCGGCTGCGGCGTTTCACCGGGACGCCTTCCAGCCGCCTGAGCCGGATAGCGACGACGCTCAGGATTGAGCCCGCAGAACCGGCTCTTCATGCGCGTTCCCCGAAGCAAACGTCTGGATCAACTGAACAGTTTTACCGCCAGTTCAGCCACATGACGTCCCTGGAAGCGGGCAATGGTCAGTTCACGATCATCCGGCTGGCGACTGCCGTCACCACCGGCGAGTGTTGACGCGCCATAGGGTGTTCCACCTCCGGGTTGCGAGATATCAAACAACTCCGGCGCTCCGTACCCGATCGGCACCAGCACCATGCCGTGATGGGACAGGGTGGTCCAGGTCGAGGTAATGGTCTGTTCCTGGCCGCCACCGGTGCCGGTTGAGGTGAATACGCTGGCCAGCTTGCCGAACAGCGCTCCCTTGGCCCAGAGCCCGCCGGTCTGGTCAAAGAAGGTCCGCACCTGACCTGACATGTTACCGAAACGGGTGGGCGTTCCAACGATGATCGCGTCGTAGTCGGCCAGTTCCTGCGGTGTCGCCTCCGGCGCCTGCTGATCAGCCTTGCCCCCGGCGCTGGCAAACGCCTCAGCGTTCATGGTCTCGGGCACCCGCTTGACGGTTACCTCTGCACCCGCAACACTGCGAGCTCCCTCAGCCACGGTGTTCGCCATGGTTTCCATGTGGCCATACATTGAATAGTAAAGAACCAGAACCTTCGCCATACCTTTTTCCTCCTGAATGAATGCAATCAACAAAACATCAACTCATTCAGCCTAAACCAGGGCCGGTCACCCCCGAAACCGAAAGATTTCGACCGCATCTTTCAAAAAAACTGATCTGAGGAACCTCTGATTACCCACGAAGGCCGTCACACATGGCCAGAACGTAATTCCAGCCTGCTGGTTGAATTATCCCGAACCACCACAATCATTCAGTTACGCGCTGGAGGCTTCTGTTAGCGCACTCGCGGTCAGTGCTGCAGACCCTCTGCCCGATACGTCCATTTCCCCATCACACAGAAAGGACAGGCTTTATGAAGATTCTTATGGTTCTCACGTCCCATGACCAAATGGGGGACACCGGTCACAAGACCGGTTTCTGGCTGGAAGAGTTCACCTCGCCCTACTACGTCTTCCGCGATGCCGGTGCCGACATCACCCTCGCCTCTCCCAAAGGTGGGCAACCACCGGTTGATCCCAACAGCGAGGCCGAAGGCGCGCTGACCGAATCGACCAGACGCTTCAGTGAAGACGCTCACGGCAAGGAAGCTCTGGCCAGCACCAGGAAGCTCGCTGACGTGGACATGAACGATTTCGACGCCGTCTTCTACCCCGGCGGACATGGCCCGCTGTGGGACCTGGCGGAAGACCAGACTTCGATCGCCCTGATCAAAAAGGCGTGGGAATCCGGCAAGGTCGTTGGCGCGGTCTGTCATGCGCCGGCTGTGTTCCGTCACGTCGAGATCAAACCGGGGCAGAATATTGTCGGCGGCCGCAAAGTCACTGGCTTTACCAATACCGAGGAAGAAGCGGTCCAGCTCACCAAGGTCGTGCCCTTCCTGGTGGAAGACATGCTCAAGGAAAACGCCGGCGACTATTCCTGCGGCGACGACTGGGCACCGCACATCGTGGTGGATGGCAAGCTGATCACCGGGCAGAACCCGGCGTCGTCCGAAGGGGCGGCCAAGGCCGTGGTTCAGGCTCTGTCCTGATCACGCTGTCCTGATTACGATCAGTCCGATGCCTTAAAAAAACCCGCCCCGGCAACCGCTGGCGCGGGTTTTTTCGTCTGCCTGGATCAGCCGCGCCGACATAACCGCCGGTCGATCACCACCTTGCCCGGTGTGTATTGATGGTTCACCGCGGCCAGCGCCAGAGCCAGCGTCTGGTGTGCAATCACTTCATGCTGTTGTGGCAGGGAATTGACCGGCACCGGCAAAAAATCCAGCAGGCGGTGGTCGCCGAAGGTGGCCATGCGCAGCCCGCCCGGCAGCCCTCCCGGTTGTTCCAGCAGTACATCCAGCACGCCCTGCAACAGGGTATACGAGGCAGTGATCAGGGCATCCGGTAGTGGGCCCGAGCTGACCAGACGCTTCATCAGCCTCGCCCCCGTCCCACGGTCGTAGCGTTCACCACTGAGTTCAAGCGCCAGGCACTGATGACGGGCAATGGCGTCACGAAAACCGGCGCGACGCTCCTGGGTCATCGCCAGACGAGGCAAAGCATCCATCCAGACGACGGTCATCCCCGGCTGTGCCAGCAGTGAGTCAGTCAGCATGTCAGCACCTCTGCGGTTATCACTCACCACACAGGCAATCCGATCCGGCATCTGGCTGCGGTCGACGGCAATGACGGGCATGCCCCGGGCCATCAAATCCAGGTAAAACGAACTGTCCGGCGGCAACGCGCTGGCAACCATCAGCACATCGCAACGGCGTGCCAGCATCGAACGGGCAAGCAGCATTTCGGTGTCCGGGTCATCATCGGACCCGGCAATCAGCAGTTGATAGCCGTGCGCACGGGAGCCGGACTCTAGCAGCTTTGCCAGGCGGGCATAACTGGCATTCTCCAGATCGGGCAGGATGAACCCCAGCGTGCGGCTCGCGCCACCGCGCAGGGCGGCCGCCTGGCTATCAATCTGGAACTCATGGGCCCGGGCAACCGCCTCCACCCGGGCTATGGTAGCGGGCTGGATGCGCCGTTCCCGGGCCTGCCCGCTCATCACATAGCTGGCTGTGGTACGGGAGACCCCCGCCAGCCTCGCAAGTTCGGCCAAAGTCATTGAATAAGCTCCTCCGAAACTTCTGAAACAGGCCTGGTTCGTGATCCGCAGTATGCCAAATGAGGCGCTTGATTTCTGATCAATTCTGTTCCATGATCATTTTTAGCACTGCTGACACGATTCAGCAAGCGCTGAAACCGCTATAAAAACAAGTTCAGGGGATTTCATTATGCTCACCCTCACCCGCAGCGATATCCGCCTCGGCTGCCAGGCCCGGGACTGGCAGGACGCGCTGGCCCAGGCCTGTAATGACCTGCAAAGCGCCGGTTGCGTCACCCCGGCGTACCACGACGGCATGCTTGAGCGTGAGCAGCAGTCCTCGACCGTGCTCGGTCAGGGCATCGCCATTCCCCATGGCACCCCTGACAGCCGCAGCGCGGTCAGGATCACCGGTGTGCGGGTACTGCAGTTTCCACAGACAATCACCTGGCACGACGGCGCCCGGGTTTCGGTGCTGGTGGCGATCGCCGCGCAGTCCGATGAGCACCTGGACATACTGCGTCAACTGACCCGCGTGCTGGATCAACCGGGGCTGGCCGACACCCTGGCCAGCGCCACCGAGCCCGACCGCTTGCTGGCAGCGCTGTCACGGGAGCCCGTCGCGGGCCGCTGCGACGCGCAGACTCTATGCCTGGGGAGCTCCAGCTCCGATCCCGCCGAACTCGCCCTCATCGGCGCGGCACGCCTGCGTGCTCTGGGCTGCGTGGAGGCCGGTTTTGTGGCCGGCGTCAGCGCCCAGACCCCGATCAACATCGGCCGCGGTTTCTGGCTTGCGCATCTGCGCGAAGGCGTTCATCAGCCGGCCCTGGCGCTGGCGGCACCGGCCCGCCCCACGGACGCGCTCAGTGGCGTCTTCTGCCTCGCCAGCGGTGAGGACGGTAGCGAGGACCTGCTGGAGCGGATCGATCATATGATCACCGCCTACTCGCCACCGGCGCCGCTGAACAGTGATCTGGCGCTGGCTCTGCTGGCCGGTGAATCTGCGGACGCCTGTACCGCCGAGGTACGGGTCCTGAATACCCACGGTCTGCATGCGCGGCCCGCCAAACAGCTGATACAGGTCGCCCGTCAACAGCCGGCAAAACTGAAAATCCGGTTGCAGGATGGCGACGGCGTGGCGGTCCCGGCAACCAGTCTTATCCGGGTGATTGGTCTGGGCGCGCGACGCGGCCAGACGCTGGTCATCTCGGCCAGCGGCGAAGGTGCGCAAACGTCGGTTGCCCAGCTGCGGGCGGCGATTGAAGACGGGCTGGGTGAAGCGGTCACGGCGCTGCGGGAGGCGCCCGCCACCAGCCGGAATGTTCAGCCGGGCGATACGCCGGAACCGTTGCCTGCGGACCAGCCCCTCAAGGCCGTGGCAGCATCGCCCGGGCTGGCGCTGGCGCCGGTTTTTGTGCTGCGGATGCCAACCCTGGACTACCCCCGGACGGCGGACAACCCCGAGCGGGAGATCCATCGTCTTGAAACGGCTATCGCCGAGTCCGGCACCCAACTGACCGCGCTGATCCGTCAGGCCGAGGGCGGGGAAGCCGCGCCCATCCTGTCGGTCCATGCGGAGATGCTGCAGGACGATGACCTGTATCAGGCGGCCGTGGAGGCCATCAACGAGGGCGCGTCTGCCGAAGCCGGCTGGTGGCTGGCCATTGGCACCGCCGCCCGGGCCCAGGAGAAGCTGACGGATCGGCTGCTGGCCGAGCGTGCCGCCGACCTGCGGGATGTTGGCCGCCGGGTACTCGCCAACCTGTGCGGAGCAGCGATGCCGGAGCCGCCGGACGCGCCCTACGTGCTGGTCACCGACGATCTGGGCCCGTCGGATGTGGCCCGGCTGGATACCCGGCGGGTTCGCGGCCTGGTGACTGCCCGCGGCGGCGCCACCGCACACAGCGCGATCCTGGCACGGGCGCTGGGCATCCCTGCGGTGGTCGGCGCCGGCGAACGTATCCTGACACTGGCCGACGGCATCGACGTGGTGGTGGATGGCGAACGTGGCTGTATAGTCCCGGAACCGGGTACCGAACGCCGTGACCGCATAGCAAAGCGCCTCGATCAGCTGCAGACTCTGCAGGCCGAGGCCTACGACAACAGACGGTTACCGGCAACCACCCGGGATGGTCACACCATTGAAGTATGTGCCAACCTGGGCAATACGGCTCACACGCCGGACGCGGTTGAACGCGGAGCGGACGGTATCGGTCTGTTGCGCACCGAGTTCATTTTCATGGCCCACCCGGACGCCCCGGACGCGGACACCCAGATTCGCGAATACCGGACCGCGTTCGATGCCCTCAATGGCCTGCCGCTGGTGGCCCGAACCCTCGACGTGGGCGGCGATAAACCACTGGATTACTGGCCCCTGCCCGCCGAGGACAACCCTTTCCTGGGCCTGCGCGGCATTCGCCTGTCCCTGACCCGGCCGGACATTCTGGAAACCCAGATCCGCGCGCTGCTGACCGCCGCCGGCGACCGCCCACTCCGGCTGATGTTTCCGATGGTCAAGGACCGGGCCGAGTTTCTGGCGGCCAAGGCAATCGTGGACCGGGTACAGGCCGAGGTCGGCGCCAGTGACGTTCAGCTTGGCGTGATGATTGAAGTGCCATCCAGCGCGCTGCTGGCCCATACCCTGGCGCCGGACGTGGACTTTTTCTCCATCGGCACCAATGACCTGACCCAGTACACCCTGGCCATCGACCGGGGGCACGGGCAGCTATCGGCCGAGTCCGACGGTCTGCACCCGGCGGTGCTGCACCTGATCCGGCTGACGGTCGAGGCCGCCCACACTCACCAGCGCTGGGTCGGGGTCTGCGGCGAACTGGCCTCCGATCCCCAGGCCATTCCGGTTTTGCTGGGGCTAAACGTCGACGAACTGTCGGTCACCAGCCGCCGGGTACCGCTGGTCAAGGCCTGCATCCGTGGCCTGACGCTCGACCAGGCCCGTCAGCAGGCAGAAGTGGCGCTGTCCAGGGGCACTGCGGCCGAGGTGCGTGACGCATTGGAGGGACTTTAATGGCCCACCTGCTGACGATTACCCTGAATCCGGCCCTGGATCTGACCCAGTCCACCGCCGAGTTGATGCCCGGAGCCGTCAACCGGGCGCTGACCTGCGAACTCGAACCGGCGGGCAAGGGCATTAATCTCGCCCGGGTGCTGGTTCGTCTCGGACACACCGTCACCGTCTCCGGATTGCTGGGTGCCGATAACGCGGCACCGTTTGAGCAGTTGTTCAGGACCTCGGGCCTGAACGATCAGTTTGTCCGGGTACCCGGCCAGACGCGAACCAATCTGAAAATCACCGAACACAACGGCCGGGTCACCGAACTGAACGGGCCCGCCTTTACCGCCGGGGTCGACCATTTTGAACGCTTGCTGGACAGCCTTCCGGAGCTGATCACTGACTGCGAAGCGGTGATGGTCTGCGGCAGCCTGCCCGACGGCCTGACACCAGAGCAGCTGGTCCGGCTGATTACCCGGCTGCGGGAGACGGGCAAGCCGGTGTGGCTCGACACCAGCGGGCCGGCGCTCGCCGCAGGGCTGACCGCGCGACCCGCTGGTGTCAAACCCAACCTGGAGGAACTGGCCGACTGGTGCGGCCACGATCTGGACTCACCCGGCGCCATCGCCGAGGCGGCCCGCAACATCCAGTTGGGCGGTGTCGATGACGTGGTGGTATCGCTGGGCCCGCGCGGGGTGTTCTGGCTGGGCCCCGAAGGCGGGCTCTGGGCAGATTCTCCGACGGTGCCGGTATTCAGCACGGTCTGCGCCGGCGATACCCTGCTCGCCGCCCTGATGCACGGCCGGATGACCGGCCAGACGGACCGCGACACGCTCTGCTACGCAACGGCGCTGGCGGCCGAATCAGTGCGTCACGTGGGCGTGGGCGACCCGGCCGCGAGCGACTTTGAACGCCTCAGACAACAGGCCCGAGTCCACCCCAGGCCCGGACGGAACAACAACGGGGAGTTACCGTTATGAACCTGATCATTGTTACCTGCTGCCCTCACGGGCTGGCCACCAGCTTCCTGGCGGCCCGCGCGCTTGAGCGCGCGGGCCGGGAGCAGGGCTGGCACACCACCGTCGAAATGCACAGCGGTAAAGCACCGGACACGCCGCTGGCGGCCGATGATATCCGCAACGCAGACCTGATTGTCGCCGCCTGCCATCAGCTCCCGGATCCGGAGCGCTTTGCCGGCAAGCGACTGTATCAGTTGTCGGCCGCCGACGCCCTGCCCGACCCCGGACAGGTACTCCAGAGCGCCAGCCAGGATGCCACACCGTTTGAGCCGCGCCAGTCCGAAAGCCGTGAAACGGCAGCGGCAGCCGATAGCCGGTTCGCAGTCGCCGTCACCGCCTGCCCGACCGGGGTGGCTCACACGTTTATGGCCGCCGAGGCACTGGTCGGCGCGGCGCAAGCCGAGGGCGTCCGGTTGCGGGTCGAAACCCAGGGCTCGGTGGGCGCACGGGACGAGCTGACTGACGCGGAAATCGCCAGTGCCGAGGTGGTTATTCTGGCCTGCGACATCGAGGTGGACCCCACCCGGTTTGCGGGGAAGCGGGTCTGGCGGACATCCACCGGCACGGCGCTGAAAAAACCGGTGCAGACGCTTCAGGACGCCTTCAGTAACGCCACCGTCAGCACTCCGGCGGGCAGCACTACCAGCTCCGGGACGGAAAGTGACAGCCGGGGTCAGGCCGGTCCCTACAAACATCTGCTCACCGGCGTCTCATTCATGTTGCCCATGGTCGTGGCTGGCGGTCTGATGATCGCGCTGTCGTTTGTGTTCGGGATCAAGGCCTACGAAGACGAAGGCAGTCTGGCCGCGGCACTGATGCAAATCGGCGGCGGCACTGCGTTCAAGCTGATGATCCCGATGCTGGCAGGTTACATCGCCTATTCCATTGCCGACCGGCCCGGGCTGGCGCCCGGCATGATCGGTGGCTATCTGGCCGGCACACTCGGGGCGGGCTTCCTCGGCGGGATTGCCGCCGGGTTTCTGGCCGGCTACACGGCCCGGCTGATCAATCGCCGGCTTCCGCTGCCGGAGAGTGTCGAAGCGCTCAAACCGATCCTGATCATCCCCTTGCTGGCCAGCCTGGTCACCGGCCTGACCATGGTGTTCGTCATCGGTACGCCCATGGCCGGTATCATGGCGGCGATGACCGGCTTTCTGGAAAGCATGGGTACGGCGAATGCAGTGCTGCTGGGCGCCATTCTGGGCGCCATGATGTGCTTTGACCTCGGCGGGCCGGTCAACAAGGCCGCTTACACCTTTGGCGTCGGTCTGCTGTCGCAGAGCAGCGGTGGTTCTGCCCCCATGGCCGCGATCATGGCTGCCGGCATGGTGCCCGCCATCGGCATGGGTGTGGCCAGTTTCCTGGCCCGGGGCAAGTTCGCCGAAGGCGAGCGTCAGGCCGGTCGTGCCTCGTTCATCCTGGGGCTGTGCTTCATCTCGGAAGGGGCCATTCCGTTCATGGCCAAGGATCCGCTGAGGGTCATCCCGGTATGCATGATCGGCGGCGCGATTACCGGCGCCCTGTCCATGTATTTTGGCGTCTCCTTGTTGGCACCTCACGGAGGCCTGTTCGTGCTGCTGATTCCCAACGCCGTCAGTGCCGCCTTACCCTATCTGCTGTCAATTACCGTCGGTTCGCTGGTGATCGGTGGCGGGTATGCGCTCATCAAGACCGGGCGAACGCAGGTCGCTGCGGCCTGATGAACGCTCAACAGCGCAGGACCGCAGCCCGGCGCAATCATGAGCCGCAAAGGTGATAACCGTCGCACCCTGGCGATCAATGGATCACGCGTGCCTGTGTCTCACCCGCCAATATCCTCATGCCACAACTGCGGATGACGTTCGATAAACCGGCTCATCAGTTGCTGACATTCCTCGCTGTCGACCATCACCACCTCGACACCGCGCTCCCGGAGGTACGCCTCAGGCCCCCGGAAGGTGGCATTTTCACCGATCACTATCCGCGGAATGCCGTACAGCAGGGCTGCGCCACTGCACATATCGCAGGGAGACAGCGTGGAATACAGGGTGGCCCGCTGGTAGTCGGAGGCAGGCAGACGACCGGCATTCTCCAGGCAATCCATCTCAGCATGCCGGATCACACTGCCCTGCTGTATCCGGCGGTTATGCCCGCGCCCCACAATCCGGCCATCAATCATCAGCACCGAACCAATAGGAATTCCGCCCTCGGCGAGCCCTTTACGGGCCTCATCCAGGGCAGCAGCAAAAAATTCATCCATGGTTCAGGCACTCCGTTCCGATTGTTCAGATGACAGAAGCGGGCGCATCACAAGCCAACCTGCGCCCGCCGCCTTCAGCCAAAGTGGAAAAAGGCGACCTTGTTGCCATCCAGATCCCGGATGTAGGCCCCGTAGAACTGGTTGGGGATGCGCTGACCGGGCTCGCCGTCACAGGTCGCACCCAGTGAAATCGCCTTCTTGTAGAAGGCATCGACGCCCTCCTTGGACCCGGGGTGAATAGCCACCATGTTGCCGTTGCCCGGATGATTGGGCTTCTTGTCGTAGGGTGTGCACACCGCCAGCATCGGCTCACTCATACTCTTGCCGACGAACGCAATACGCTCCATATCCAGCAACACTTTGGCGCCCAGGTCCGCGAGCAGGTCGCTGTAGAACTGTTTCGCCCGGTTCATGTCGCTCACGCCAATCGTTACGTATCCGATCATTCTGCTGATTCCTTCTGGTCAGGTTATGATTCCCTGGTTCAGGCCGGTTATTGGTATCTGGCCGAATCGAGGGTTATGCACGGCAACTCAGCGCCCGGATTCAATGTCCGGACTGCCTCGCTGTCAATGTACGTCCGTCACCGGTGGACAGTATCAGTGCGCCGGTGCTGTCCACGGTGAAGGCCTCAACGTTGCCCAGCACATCCAGCATCCGCTGCTCCTGATTCATCAGGGCTTCGGGGCAGGCCTTTCGCGTGGTCGCGATGGCGGTGGTGGTGAGCGCCAGTCCGCTGCGCGTATAGCGGGTCTGATAATGATTGCAGCCGGCCTCCCCACTGAGACGGCCATCAGCGCCGAAACTCAGGGTCAGGCGGGCGAAATCAGTCACCCCGGTGCGGTTGATATCCTCAACGACCCAGTCCCGGCCGGTGGCCAGAACGTCACTGCCTGCCGCCGGGGTCACCGGCCGGTCAAGTACACAGGCGGGCAAGACCTGCTCGCCCACCATCACCCGGGCATCACTGCCCCGGCTCCAGAACAGACGGTGTCCGGAGCCGGTGCCGGCCTCGTAGCGGGCGCCGGAGGCCGCAGCAACCCGGGGCACCGTCCACTGCTCGCCCGCCACCGTCACCCGCGCGGTGTTATCCGCCATGTTTACGACCAGTGGCATCTCGCCACAATGGTAGGTCAGCTTTAAGCCATCGCCCTGTTTTTTTGCCGGTGCCGTCGGTGTGGACACGCAGGCGGTCAGCCCGGCGAACAGCATGATCACACCCCAGCATCGACCGTGTCTGAATCCGTTCATGTCGCTCCCCGTTAACCGGCGCCATCAGGCTTGCTGAACCGCACCGGTTCGGTGCGGTGCTTGTCCCGCACCACCACCGTCCCGGCAAGTTTGTCATGCCAGCCCTGTTTGCGAGCGTCAAAGGCGACCCACAGGAAACCCAGCATAAGTGGTATCGCAGAGACATAGTAGGCCAGGTAACGGATCACCAGTTGCCGCGGCGAAGGCCACTGCCCGGTGCGCGCATCCAGAATTCTCGCCCCCACGGCCAGCTTGCCCGGGGTTGCCGAACGATAGATCCAGAACACCACCACTGCGATGGCCGGAAATACCCAGGACAACAGAACATCCCAGGTGCCCTGAACCAGTTGACCAGAGAACGCATAATCCGAGCCATAAATCATGGTGAGCAGTGGCCAGATGATGGCCATGATCAGCACGGAATCGATTACGAACGCCCACACCCGTATCCAGAACCCGGCGTACACCAGTTGATCCTCGGGCCGCGCAGGCTCTTTGGTCGCCCCCTGCATATCAGACTCCCCTTGGTCGATTACCCGTCCGGCCGGTCCGCGAACATTGCCTGACACTGGTACTATCTTGCTTGCGGCAGGAGGACACAACAGGCCATGCCCGCAATGCTGTTTTTTTACAGCATCCGGGGAGCTTTGAAAAGACGAGGGGCAGCGCAAAACCGGCATAACCGAGCCAGCCTTGCTGGCCGACGATCAGCCGTTCAAAAACCGCCGACAAGGCCGTTACAAGCGTCTGAGACTTAAGTCGGGCAGACTGGCAATTTAGTTCTGTCAGGACCTGAACTATGTTAAATTTCCCCGGAAAACTTCGGACTCTCGCATTTCGAGTGCCGCCCTGGACTAACCAGCAATAGCGGCAGCCCGGAGTAAGTTAGTAAAATACTCAAAGCAAAATCAGACAAATAATAAAGGAACGCTGACTCATGAAGATTCGTTCTATGATCGCAACGGCCGCAGCCGTTCTGGTCACCGCCGTGCTGGCTAGCGCTCCGGCGACCGCAGCCGAAACCTATACCCTCCGACTGGCCGAAACCTGGGGCCCGAACTTCCCGATTTTCGGTGACACCACCAAAAACATGGCGGCCATGGCCGAAAAAATGTCCAACGGCCGCCTGAAGATCCGCATCGACTCCGCCAACAAGCACAAGGCACCGTTGGGCATCTTTGATATGGTCAAGGCCGGTCAATACGACATGGGCCATTCTGCCTCCTACTACTGGAAAGGCAAAGTTCCCAATACGTTGTTCTTCACCAGCATGCCTTTCGGTATGACGGCGACCGAACAGTACGCCTGGTTCTATTTCGGCGATGGCATGAAGTTGATGAAGGAAGTGTATGAGCCCCACGGCCTTCTTTCCTTCCCTGGCGGCAACACCGGCGTTCAGATGG
Source organism: Marinobacter sp. (assembly GCA_030149475.1). GTDB lineage: Bacteria > Pseudomonadota > Gammaproteobacteria > Pseudomonadales > Oleiphilaceae > Marinobacter. The sequence continues at coordinate 4,675 of JASBRL010000057.1, read as the reverse complement.
GCGGCTGGTTCCGTAAGGAAATCAAGTCCCTCGACGACCTGAAAGGTCTGAAAATGCGGATCCCCGGTTTTGCCGGTGAGGTATTCTCGAAAGTGGGCGTCAACCCGACCAACATTGCTCCGGGTGAGCTTTACACCGCCCTTGAGCGCGGCACCATCGACGCCACTGAGTGGGTTGGTCCGGCCCTGGACCTGCGTCTCGGCTTTCAGCAGATCGCCGACTATTACTACACCGGCTGGCACGAACCGGCCACTGAACTGCAGTTTTTGATCAACGAGAAGTCCTGGAACAAGTTGCCGAAGGATCTGCAGGAAATTCTGCGTGTAGCGATGCGCACCGCCGCCTACGATATGTATATCCAGTCGACCGATGCGAACGCCAAGGCCTGGGCCACCATCCAGCAGGACTACCCGAACGTAAAGGTCAAGACCTTTCCGGACGACGTGATCAAGGCGATGTATAAAGCCAACAACGAACTACTGGCAGAGACTGCCGCTGGCGATCCACTGGCCCGGAAAATCATCGATTCCCAGGAAAAGTACATGAAAGATGCCCGTGCCTACACGAACATCTCCGATCGTGCTTATCTGAACACGATGTACGAACTGAACAAGACCCAGTAAGCCCTGCGTTACGCTGTGCCGGAGTGATCTGAGGAGTGATCTGAACAGGACCGCTCCGGCACAGCTTCTAACAAGCAACACAGTAAGCGGGCAGGTTTTGGCAAGACCGTGCGAAACCGGCAATGGCGGAGCCCAGGCGTACAGGGACGTATGAATAGCGTGTTTTGCAAAAACCTGTTCGCTCACTCACGTACGCATTAACATTGACCCACCCTGAAACAACCGGCTTTGCGAGGCCGGAACGAGGATAACCCATGCGCTGGATCATATCGCTGGACAAGGGTCTGGCCCGCCTCTCCTACATTTGTGGCTGGGTGGCGACAGTCGCCTTTATTCTGATGCTGCTTAACGTGTTTTACGATGTATTGGCTCGTTACGCGTTCAATGACGTCTCGATCGGCATGCAGGAACTGGAGTGGCATTTCTATTCCATTGTCTTCCTGCTCGGTATTCCCTATGCCATGCGCACCGATGGTCACGTGCGTGTGGACATATTCTACGATCGCTGGAGCGATCGCACCAAGGCCTGGGTCAACCTCAGCGGCGCCCTGGCCTTCGCTATTCCCTTTGCCGTCCTGATTGCGTGGTATGGCTGGGGCTTCACCATGGAGTCTTTCGATCTGGGTGAAACCAGCGGTGATCCGGGCGGCCTGCCCTACCGCTGGCTGATCAAGGGCCTGGTGCCTTTTTCTGCCTTCTTTATCGCCACCAGCGGTCTGGGCATGGCAACCCAGGCGATCCGGGTTCTGGTTCTGGGTGAGAGCTACACCTCCAGCGGCACTCAGGGAGGCCTGGCATGATCGGTATTATCATGTTTGGCGTGGCCCTGCTCATGCTGATGCTGGGTTTTCCGGTCGCCTTTACCTTCGGCGGCGTGGCACTCATTTTTGGCCTCATTGCCCAGGGGCCGGACCTGTTTGCTTATATGCCGTTCCGGATTTTCAGCGTCATGCAGGGGATAACCCTGATGGCCATTCCCCTGTTCATCTTCATGGGCATTGTCCTGCAGAAAACCCGCCTGGCGGAGCAACTGCTGGAGTCCATGGGCCGTTTGTTCGGCGGTCTGCCCGGCGGCCTGGCGATGTCGACAATTGTGGTCGGCGCACTGCTGGCGGCGTCAACGGGCGTGGTCGGCGCCAGCGTCGTGGCGATGGGCCTGATCTCCCTGCCGGTGATGATGTCCCACGGCTACGACAAGAAACTGAGCTGCGGCACCATCTGCGCGTCCGGCACCCTGGGGCAGATCATTCCGCCTTCAATCATACTGATCATTCTGGGCGATGTGCTGGGGCTGCCGGTGGGCGATCTGTTCCGCGCCGCCGTGGGGCCGGGCGCGGTGCTGGTCGGGCTCTATGTGGCGTATATCATCGTGCTGACGCTGATCAATCCGAAACTGGCGCCCCCCATGAGGCGCGACAATGACGATAGCCGGGGCCAGGAAATCGTCAAGGCACTGATCGCGGTCATTCCGCCCCTGGCACTGATTGCGGTCGTGCTCGGTTCGATTTTCACCGGCATAGCCACGCCCACGGAATCCTCCGCCCTGGGTGGCGTGGGCGCCATCGTACTGGCATTGATCTACCGGCAGTTCTCGTTCCAGATGCTGTGGGACAGCTCGAAGGATACGGTCAAAGTCACTGCCATGGTCTTCGCGATCCTGCTGGGTGCCACGGCGTTCTCCATGACCTTCAGCTACACCGGTGGTGATTACATCCTGGAAGACTTCCTGATGTCGCTGCCTGGCGAGAAATGGGGCTTCCTGATCGTAGCCATGGTGGTCATCATGATCCTCGGCTTCTTCATCGACTTTGTTGAGATTGCCTTCATCATCGTGCCCATTCTGTCGCCGGTGGCGGAGTCCATGGGCATCAACATGCTCTGGTTCGCCATTCTGATTGCGATGAACCTGCAGACCAGCTTCCTGACGCCACCGTTCGGCTTTGCGCTGTTCTACCTCAAGGGCGTATCGCCACCAGGGGTGCGAACGATCGACATCTACCGGGGCGTCATTCCGTTTATCGGGCTTCAGGCCGCCGTACTCATCGTGCTGCTACTGTTCCCCTCCCTGTTCGGTATGGGTGGCTGATCAGCCCAGAATCGACTTGGTCACCCGCGCCGTGGCGATCAACGTATCGTCCACGGCCGCGGTCACCTCGAAGAATCCGATACGACGGCCCAGTCTCACCGGCCTCGACGTAATCACCACGGTGTCACCGTATTGCGCTGGCCGCATCACCGAAACGTGCAGATCGTGAGTCACCGCTTCCTGGTCGGGCTTCAGCAGACTCAGCAGCCCGGCATAGGCGCACACATCGCAGAGTGCGTAAACCACACCGCCGTGGAGCACACCCGCAGGATTCACGGTATGCTCCCCCACCTCGAATGCCAGCGTCCCCGTGCCCTCGTCACTCGTCAGCCGGGTCACCCCCAGATAGCGATGCAGCGGTAGATTTCTGACGGCATCCAGTCGGTTCATGACAACTCCTGTGGGATCATCCCATGGTAACGTGGCCGCACAGACTACCACCTTCACAGCGTTGCCCCCAGCCCGCCGGGACGTGACAAACGCGATTGAGTTCCTATACTGGAAATAACAGGCAAATGTGGACTCGTGTGGCCAGCCAATCGGCCCGGAACCGGTTGGCCTGACCGGAAACCGCCGTCATCATTGTGGCTACAAGCCAGGGCTCAGGGTGGCTCCGGCGTCTTACTGTTGTGCCCCATGTTCCCATTGCCGTTGTACATTCGCCAACCAGGGAGGAAGCGTCCATGAGTTCAAGTACAGGCAAAGTGGAAAATCTGCCGGAATCCCGGAACGACCGACCGCATGTCCTGTCTATCCCCGTCGAGCAGCAGCAGGTAGACAGGGAGCCTTACAGTTATGAGCGCTGGTTGCTGACAAAGCTGATGCGCATGGCGGGATCGCCACCCATCTGTTTCCGGTTGTGGAATGGCGACGTCGTGGAATCGGACGCCAACAAGGTGGATTTTACACTGCAACTGAATGACCCAAAGGCTCTGTACCAGCTCGTCAGCAACCCCAACCTGGCGTTCGGTGATCTCTACAGCAGTGGTCGCCTGGTCATCGACGGCGACCTGCCCGACCTGATGACGTTGTTGTATCGCTCAATCCACCAGGCCCGTCAGCAGTGGCCCAAGTGGCTCGAAGCGCTGTGGCGCAATCACGCGCCACGCTCCACAGAGCTGAACGACGCCCGGGAAAATATTCACCATCACTACGATCTGGGTAACGATTTCTACACACTCTGGCTGGACCAGGCCGAGATGCAGTACACCTGCGCTTACTTCGAAAACTCCGACCTGACCCTCGAGCAGGCCCAACTGGCCAAACTGGAACATGTCTGCCGGAAACTCAGGCTCCAGCCCGGTCAGACCGTCGTAGAGGCCGGCTGCGGCTGGGGCGGTCTGGCCCGTTATATGGCCAGGCATTATGGGGTCCGGGTGCATGCCTATAACATTTCCTCCGAACAGATTCGCTACGCTCGTGGCGAGGCTGTCCGGCAGGGACTGGACCACCTGATCGACTATGTGGAGGACGACTATCGCAACATCAGTGGCCAATACGATGCGTTCGTCTCGGTTGGCATGCTCGAACACGTCGGGAAGGAGAACTATCCGGAAATGGCCGCAGTCATCAAACGCTCGTTGGCACCGAACGGCGTCGCCCTGTTGCACAGCATTGGCCGCAACCAGCCCATGCTGATGAATGCCTGGATCGAAAAACGCATTTTCCCCGGCGCCTACCCGCCCAGCATCGGCGAATTCATGAGCCTGTGCGAAAGCGGCGATTTTTCTGTGCAGGACGTGGAAAACCTGCGGCTGCACTATGCCCGCACTCTGGAGCACTGGATGGCACGTTTTGAGGAGCACCAGCATACGGTAGCGGACATGTACGACGAGCATTTCGCCCGTGCCTGGCACATGTACCTGGCCGGCTCCATTGCGGCATTCCGCGCCGGCTCCCTACAGCTGTTCCAGGTGGTATTCACCCACGCGGACAACAACGAGCTGCCCTCCAGCCGGGCCTATAT
>JASBRL010000044.1 GCA_030149475.1 Marinobacter sp. | reverse complement strand
TCCCGGGTCGTGTTGTCAGCCTATTTGCCGCTGACAAACTCCGGGTAGGCTTCCATGCCACATTCGGACAGGTCCACCCCTTCGTACTCTTCTTCTTCGGTCACGCGCAGGCCGAAGACCGCCTTGAGAATGCCCCAGACGATCAGGCTCACAACGAAAACCCAGATGAAGATGGTGAGGGCACCGATAATCTGGCCCGAGAAGCTCACATCGCCATTGGTGAACGGTACCAGCAGCAGGCCCAGCAGGCCGCATACGCCGTGAACCGAGATGGCGCCGACCGGATCGTCAATACGGATCTTGTCAACGGTCACGATGCTGAAGACCACCAGTACGCCGCCGAGGGCGCCGAACAATGTTGCCTCCAGAGCGCTGGGGGTTGACGGCTCGGCGGTGATGACCACCAGGCCGGCCAGGGCACCGTTAAGCAGCATGGTCAGGTCGGCCTTGCCGAACATCAGGCGGGCGGTGATCAGGGCAGCAACAGCGCCGCCGGCCGCCGCCGCGTTGGTGTTCAGGAACACCATGGCCACCGAGTGAGCGCTGGCGATATCACCCAGCTTGAGTACCGAACCACCGTTGAAGCCGAACCAGCCCAGCCACAGAATAAAGGTGCCCAGAGCCGCCAGCGGCAGGTTGGCACCCGGGAAAGCGCGGATTTCGCCGTTCGGGCCGTACTTGCCTTTACGGGCGCCCAGCAGGATGACACCGGCCAGGGCCGCAGCCGCACCAGCCATGTGAACGATGCCAGAGCCGGCAAAGTCACTGAAGCCCAGGTCGCCCAGCGTGTACAGGCCGAACACGGAGGCGCCGCCCCAGGTCCAGGAGCCTTCCATCGGATAGATGAAGCCGGTCATGGCAACCGCGAAGCCCAGGAATACCCAGAGTTTCATACGTTCCGCTACCGCGCCGGAGACGATGGACATGGCCGTTGCCACGAACACAACCTGGAAGAAGAAGTCTGATGCTCCTGCGTAGATAGAGCCACCATCGAACCCGCCGTCGCGGGTTGCGAAATCGTTCAGGACGCTGGCTTTGTCGATGTCGCCCATGCCCGCCAGGAAAGGGGTTCCCGCGTACATGATGGCGTAACCGCACACCATGTACATGATGCAGGCGACGGCATAGAGCGCGACGTTCTTGGTAAGGATTTCAGTGGTGTTTTTGGACCGCACCAGGCCGGATTCGAGCATGGCAAAGCCTGCTGCCATCCACATGACCAAGGCACCCATCACGAGGAAGTAGAACGTATCCATCGCGTACTGCAATTCGAAAACATTGTTTTCCATAAGAAGCCCTCCGCACGAGGCTTTTCCGGTTATAGGTTTTTTGCGCTGGCCAGACTGGGTTCAGTCGGTGATTACACCGCTTCTTCGCCGGTTTCTCCGGTTCGGATACGAATCGCCTGCTCCAGTTCTGTCACGAAAATCTTGCCGTCACCAATCTTGCCGGTGTTCGCGGCCTTGGTAATCGACTCGATAACCTGGTCGAGCAGGTTGTCACCAATGGCAACGTCTACTTTGACCTTCGGCAGAAAATCCACCACATACTCGGCGCCCCGATAGAGTTCGGTATGCCCCTTTTGCCGACCGAAGCCTTTTACTTCGGTGACCGTCACGCCTTGAACGCCAATCTCGGATAGTGCTTCTCGGACATCATCCAGTTTGAAAGGCTTGATGATCGCTGTCACAAGTTTCATTGGTTTCTCCTTGGTAAAACCGCCCCAATACATCTGATCATCGGATACCGGTATTGAGTTCGGGATGCCTGCCACCTCGCACACCAATTGTGCGGATTGCGTACGAGGCTCAAAGCATCGGGTGTGCCAACGCAAAAAAACATCTTTAAAACAACTGCTTGTCAGCTTCTGGTTTCAGAAGTGGCCGCCAGTGCGCGCCATTATAGCGCATTGCTTCTGGCGTTGAACCACAACAGTGCGCAACTGCAGTGGGCCGGGCCAGCGCTCACGCTACCAGTATGGCAGTCGTTCGGTTATGTTACACTCCGTTCGTGATCAGCCGTGATGCCGGTCCTCCCCAACCGGGTAACAGGCCGGGCACGTTGCTGTTTCGATTCCCTGTTCTGACGCTCCAGAGGTGTAACGTGAAAGGACCCCAGGATTTCCTGGCTCAGTTGCAGAGTCAGGTTGGACAGTTCGTGCCGGACATGGCGCGTGCGGCCCGCGATGATTTTGAGAGCCATGCCCGGGCGACGGTGATGGCCGTGCTGTCCCGTCTGGAACTGGTGACCCGGGAAGAGTTTGATGCCCAGCAGGCCGTGCTGATGCGGACCCGGGAGAAGGTCGAGGCGCTGGAAAAGCAGGTGGCCGCTCTGGAACAGGACAGGGAGCGGCTCGACAAGTCCTGACACAGGGGCTGTTGCCCCCCGGGGTTCTCGGACGTTTGTTGAAAAAACCACACGGTGTCGGATCAGGATGGTCCGGACAGCGAAGACCGGGTGCTGGCGCGCCCTTGCCACGGAAGGTTGTTATGCTCGCAATTATTCACACCCGCGCCCGCCTGGGCGTGTCGGCCCCGCCGGTGACGGTGGAGGTTCATCTGTCGAACGGGCTGCCGGCACTCTCCATCGTCGGGTTGCCTGAAACGGCCGTCAAAGAAAGTAAAGACCGGGTGCGGAGCGCTCTGCTCAACGCCGGATTCGAATTTCCCGCCAGGCGCATCACCATTAATCTTGCACCGGCCGATCTGCCCAAGGAAGGCGGGCGGTTTGATCTGGCCATTGCGCTGGGGATTCTGGCGGCCTCCGGCCAGTTGCCGATGGAACCTCTGGCGGCACTGGAGTGTCTCGGGGAGCTGTCGCTGGACGGCTCGTTGCGACCGGTGCGCGGAGTGCTGCCAGCGGTTATGGCCGCCCGGGAGGCCGGTCGCCAACTGCTGATTCCCGACGCCAATGCGGACGAGGCGGCACTGGCTGCCGCTGACGATGTGCTGGCTGCCAGTCACCTGCTGGCGGTTTGCGAGCACCTGGCCGGCAAAACGCGGCTGCCCCCGGTGTCGCCACTGGCCGAGTGCGGCCCGCCAGCAGTTGGCCCGGACCTGGCGGATGTTCGCGGCCAGCACGTACCCAAGCGGGCGCTTGAGATTGCGGCGGCTGGGGGTCATAACCTGTTGCTCTTCGGCCCTCCCGGAACGGGTAAGAGTATGCTGGCCAGCCGCCTGCCGGGTATTCTGCCAGTGCTGACTGACGCCGCCGCGCTGGAAGTGGCGAGCGTACATTCAGTTGCCGGTTTGCCGGTGCGGCATGGTCGCTGGCGACAGCCGCCTTATCGTTCACCGCATCATACTGCGTCTTCTGTGGCGCTGGTGGGCGGTGGCAGCAGCCCGCGGCCGGGAGAAATTTCGCTGGCCCATCAGGGTGTGCTGTTTCTGGACGAACTACCGGAATTCGACCGCAAAGTTCTGGAAGTGCTTCGGGAGCCGATGGAATCCGGTGAGATCGTAATTTCACGAGCAGCCCGGCAAGTGACCTACCCTGCACGTTTTCAGGTCATCGCTGCCATGAACCCCTGCCCATGCGGCTATCGTGGGCACCCGCGTATCGACTGCCAATGCACGCCACAGCAGGTCATGAAATATCAGAGCAAGCTGTCCGGGCCCCTGCTGGACCGGTTTGACCTGCATGTGGAGGTGCCGGTCCAGGGAGGCGACGTGTTGCTCAGTCAACAGCCCGATGGTGTGAGCAGTGACCAGGTGCGGGACCGCGTGGCAGAGGCGCGGGCGCGCCAGATGGCCCGGGGTTGTATCAACGCGCAACTCTCGGGCAGCGGGTTGCAACGGTACTGCCAGCCCGGGGCCGAAGGCGAAGCGATGCTGTCGCGGGCAATGGAAAAGCTGGGTTTGTCGGCGCGGGCCCTCCACCGCATACTCCGGGTTGCCCGAACCCTCGCTGACCTGGCGGGGGATTCGTCAATTGCCACCACACATCTGGTTGAGGCCCTGGGTTATCGCAAGCTGGACCGACAGCAAAGCCGTTGATCGGACGTCCGCTATCGGTGATCTGCCCCATTCAGCTCCGTCATTTGTTAAACTGATTTTTTAACCGCCATTTCCTTTAACTGTGAGTACCCGGGGCCGGCCGTGTATGCGGCCGGTTTATGGGGCCCCCAAAGGTGACCAGAGTCATGACAGATCACGCTGACCAGTCCGGCACAAACCCCGTCACGACCCGGCGCGGTATCCGTAGTTTTGTTCTGCGCCAGGGGCGCATGACCGAAGGGCAGAAAAAAGCGTACGAACGTTGCTGGCCAAAATACGGATTGACCCGGGAACAGGGGATGATTGATCCCAGGCAGGTGTTTGGCCGCGAGGCCTGGCTCAACCTGGAAATCGGGTTTGGTATGGGGCGGTCCCTGGCGGATATGGCCGAAGCGGCCCCGGAGCAGGATTTCATTGGTGTTGAGGTGCACCTGGCCGGTGTCGGCGCGCTGCTGAAAGAGGTCGAAGATCGAGGGTTGGAGAATGTCCGGATCTATGCAATTGATGCCAATGACGTGATTGATCTGTGCCTGCCGGACGCCAGCCTGGACCGGGTGATGCTGTTTTTTCCGGATCCCTGGCACAAGAAGCGTCACCACAAACGTCGTCTCGTGCAGCCCGAGTTTGTTCAGCGTATCCGCCACAAGCTGCGCGTGGGTGGGGACTTTCATCTGGCGACGGACTGGGAGAGCTATGCGGATCATATGATGGCGGTCATGAGCGACGCGGAAGGGTTTGCGAATGCCGGGGAGGCCGGCCAGTGTATTCCCCGACCGGAATATCGCCCGATTACCAAGTTTGAACAGCGCGGAGCCCGCCTCGGGCACGGCGTTTGGGACTTGCTGTTCCGGCGCACGAATTAGGGAACTTCGGAGCCAGTCTATCGACTCTTCTGCAGGTGTTGCGAGGCTCAGTGGCGAGGCTCCGTCGGGCCATTGGCCTGGCCGATCAGAGAAATCGCTCCAGCAGGCTGTTCAGGTAGCGCTGCCCGAGATCGGTGGTTTGCAGTCGGCTCGGGTGTAACAGTGCGTCCTGTCGCAATCGCCCCAGGATGGCCGCAATGGAGTGAAGCGGTAGGCCTGTGCGTTCTGTATACAGATTCTCGTCGACACCGCCCTTCAGACGCAGGGCGTTCATCATGAACTCCAGTGGCAGTTGGTCCTGTGTGATCACCTGGCGACCGGATGTCCGACTGCCAATCCGTTTGAGGTAGGCCTCGGGCTGACGGGTTTTCCAGTAACGTTCGATGTTGCCGGACGGACGAGTCAGCTTGCCGTGGGCGCCCGCACCCAGCGCCAGATAATCGCCAAAAGTCCAGTAATTGAGATTGTGTCGGGACACCATGCCCGGTCGGCACCAGGCTGACACTTCGTAGTCATCAAACCCCGCGGTCCGAAGAGTGGCGGCGCCGGCCTCGGTAATCGCCCAGAGCCGATCGTCATCCGGCAGGGCTGGGGGACGACTGTAAAACTCCGTGTTGGGCTCCAGTGTGAGCTGGTACCAGGACAGGTGCGGGGTCTGCCAGGCCAGGGCAGTCTCAAGGTCGGCGACGGCGGCCTCCGGGGTCTGCCCCGGAAGTCCATGCATCAGGTCCAGGTTGATGTTGTCGAAGCCGGCACTAAAAGCCGCCTCGATCGCCCGGTGCGCATCGTCGGTATTGTGGATGCGCCCCAGGGTTTCCAGCTGCGCCGGATCGAAGCTTTGGATGCCCAGGGACAACCGGTTGATTCCAGCCGCCCGGAAGCCTTCGAAACGTCCCTGTTCCAGGGTGCCGGGGTTGGCTTCGAGGGTGATCTCAGCGGTGTCTGAAAAACGCAGATCACCCCTGAGCATCTCGAACAGTCGCTGGTAGAAGTCGGCGGACAGCAGGGACGGCGTACCTCCCCCGATAAAGACCGTTTCAATCGGCCGGTCGTCGAGAACCGGGAGGTCATGGCGGAGGTCATCCAGCAGTGCCTGCAGATAGGCCTGTTCGGGCAGCTTGCCGGTCGCCGCGTGGGAATTGAAGTCACAGTAGGGACATTTGCGCACGCACCAGGGCGTGTGAATATAAAGGCTCAGGGGTGGCAACTGGAACTTGCCCGAGGTGATGTCCAGGTCGGTCATGAGGTGCGGTGATCCGCCGTCAACTGTTCCAGCAGTGAGCGCAGGGCGCGACCGCGGTGGCTGATGCGGCTTTTGTCGGTCCGGCTCAGCTGTGCGGCGCTGCACTGCTGTTCAGGCACCCAGAACACCGGGTCGTAGCCAAAGCCGCCGTCACCCTGGGCCTGAGTCAGGATGCGGCCCTGCCAGCGGCCGTGGCAGATGATGGGCGTGGGATCGTCAGCGTGGCGCAGGTAGGCGAGCACACAGTGGAACTGTGCCTGGCGCTCATCGTCGGGCCGGTCAGCCAGTTCAGCGAGCAAGGCGTGAATGTTGTCAGCGTCACTGGCGTTATCACCTGCGAAGCGGGCAGAGCGCACCCCTGGCCGGCCCCCCAGCGCGTTGACGGCCAGGCCGGAGTCGTCTGCCAGAGCAGGCAGCCCGGTGCTGCGCGCCGCGTGCCGCGCCTTCAGCAGGGCGTTCTCAACGAAGGTGACCGCAGGCTCCTCGGCTTCGGTAACGCCCAACTCCCGCTGAGCCACCGGCTGGATACCCAGGGGCGCGAGCAGGTCGGACAGTTCACGGAGTTTGCCATCGTTGTTGCTGGCGATAATCAGGCGTTTATCGGTTTGTGCCATCGCGGAATCTCTGATTGAGTCTTTTGATGATTCTGCCAGTGTTGGAAGGTTTTTTAATCGTTGAACAGTGCCCTGGCCTGGCGGACCGGGAGGTCGGACTGGCTACCCGACGGCCGCACCTTGAAATTGAAGGTCTGCAGTTCTCCCGAGCGGTAAGCAAACTGCGCAATGTAATAAACCGCCTCGCCTTCGGTGATTTGGCGAAAGGTCAGGAAATCAGTCTGGCGGATGTCGTTGGAGACCCGACCCTCGATCTGGCCACTGATGGTTTTCAGGCGGCCATTATCCGCTTTTTTCTGGATGCTGACATTGATCATGCCAATGGCACGGCTTCGGGTCAGCCTGTATTGGGCCGCAATCGAGGGCTGCAGGAACGTGCTCGGGAAAATATTGTACTGGACCTGGTACTGTCCGAAATCCTTAACCTCGGCAGACGCCAGGGTGGGAGCGACGGTCAGCAACACACTGAGCAAGCCGAGGAACAGGGTCTGTCGGTATCGGGTCATGGTCAGTCCTCCTGCCGGGCAATACGATAGATGGCCACCTGTCCCAACATGTTCGGCCAGAGCCGGCTCAGCCAGCGATCCCGCTGTTCGCCGTCGACCACCGTGCGATTCAGGATGCGAAAGTTCTTGCGATGACAGAGTGCCTCGAAATCCTTGAACGTGCACAAGTGAATGTTAGGTGTGTTATACCACTTATAGGGAAGTGTTTCAGATTCCGGCATGCGGCCACGGCTCATCAGATACCAGCGCAGGCGCCAGTGGGCAAAATTGGGAAAGGTGACGATACCTTCCCGGCCCAGACGAAGCATTTCGTCCAGCACGTGATCCGGTCGCCGCACAGCCTGCAAGGCCTGGGTCATCAGTACCACGTCAAAGGTCTGATCCTCGAAATTGTGCAGGCCCTGAGTGTCCAGATTCTGCTCAATGACCGATACACCCCGGCTCATGCAGGTGGTGATGTGGTCAGGGTTTATTTCCAGACCGTAACCGGTGGCCTGTTTCTCCCGCTGCAGATAGTCCAGCAGGGCTCCTTCGCCACACCCCAGATCCAGTACGTGACTGCCGGGCTGAATCCATTGTTCAATGATCTGCAGGTCGGTCCTCATGCCCTGACCTCCCGTGCCACGCGATCCAGATAGGCGGTAAAAATATCAGTGTAGCGGGGCGTCGGGATCAGAAACGCGTCGTGGCCCCAGGGCGCGTCAATTTCCGCGTAGCTGACCCGGCAGCGGGCGGCCATCATGGCATTGACGAGTTCCTCGGAGCGCGCCGGTGTGAAGCGCCAGTCGGTGCTGAACGACAGCACCAGAAATTCGCACCGTGCCTCGCTGAGCGCCCGGGCCAGATTTCCATTGAACTCATAGGCCGGATCAAAGTAGTCCAGTGCCTTGGTCATCAGCAGGTAAGTGTTGGCGTCAAAGGTTTCGGAAAACCGTTCGCCCTGATAACGCAGATAGCTTTCCACCTGAAACTCGGCGTCATAGCCGAACTGGTAGGCCTGCTCACGCATTTCACGACCGAATTTTTCCCCCATGGAGGCATCGGACAGATAGGTAATGTGTCCCACCATCCGGGCCAGCATCAGCCCCTGGCGAGGAATGACGTCAAAATCATAGTAGCGGCCACCGTGGAATTCCGGATCGGAGGTAATGGCCTTGCGGGCCACTTCGTTGAAGGCAATGTTCTGGGCGGTCAGTCGCGGGGTCGAGGCAATGACCAGAGCATGGCGCAGACGGTCCGGATAGGTCAGGCTCCATTGCAACGCCTGCATGCCGCCCAGGGAGCCTCCCACCACTGCTGCCCAGCATGAGATGCCCAGACGGTCGGCGAGCATGGCCTGGCTGGTTACCCAGTCTTTGACTGTGACGACCGGAAAATCGGGGCCGTAGCACTGGTCGGTATCGGGGTTGATGCTGCTTGGGCCGGTGCTGCCATTACAGCCGCCCAGATTGTTCAGGCTGACCACAAAAAAACGGTTGGTGTCGATTGGCTTGCCGGGCCCGATGCAACTGTCCCACCAACCGGGTTTGCGATCGTCCATGCGGTGATAGCCGGCGGCATGGTGATGACCGCTTAGTGCATGGCAGATCAGCACCGCATTGCTGGCGTCCGCATTGAGCTGGCCGTAGGTTTCGACCACCAGATCAAAAGCCTTCAGTGTTTGCCCGCAGGCAAGGGCCAGGGGCTCATTGAAGTGCAGTGTCTGTGGGGCGACGATCCCGACAGAGTCCGGCGGCAGGGAATCGGGCATTGATGCGACAGGTTCCTGGATCAGACAAAGTGGTTCGGGTGATGTGGCGGTCATGAGCGCGCGACCGCAACGGCAAAGACTCGGGCGACCCGGTCAGCCAAGCAGTGTAAAGCGGCAATCGCACTGCTGCAACCGATGGTGGTCTGGCAGGTTCCGGGGCGTTAGGCGATGCCTGAAATATTCACCACTTTCTGCTGGATAAGTGTGGGGGCGGGCTTGCGGATCTGGCGGTGCATGTTGTCCGCCAGTTCCAGTTGTCGCCGCAAGTCGGCGATGGTGTCGAGCAGTCGCTGATGTTCTACCTTGGCGCCCTTTTCGTTGCGGACCATGTCGCGGATACGGCGGATCTGATGTTCCAGCAAACGCTTTTGTTCCATCGAATACTGCATGATGGGTAGCAGTGCCTCCTCCGGCCAGCGCTGTACGTCCTTCCGCACCCGCTCGTGGAGGGTACGTGCTTCGTCCACCATGACATTGAAGAACCGTCGAATCAGTAGCGACTGCTCGATCAGCAGATTCTTTGGATTATGGCGGAAACGGTTGGCCTTTTTGTGCAGCTCCCGAACCGCAATCACATGGCGACCCGCTCGCAGGGGGATGGGCTCCAGATGACGCGCGCGGGAGTCTTCGTTGTACCGCCGGTAGATGGCATTGACCATCTTCTCTGCCAACTGGCCCTCGGCCATCAGGTTATTCAGGTCCCCTTCGAGCAGTTCGAAGAAATGGTTCATGCCGCGACTCATGCCAGCGGTGGTCCAGCTCTTTGTGAGCAGTTCACGAACCTTCTCGACATGGGTTTCAAACCGGCCGGCACTGACCATATTCAGCAGGATGTCACCCTGGGACTGCATCAACCGCCGACTGGAGCGCAGGGTGATCAGTTTCCTGTAATAAAAGTCGTAATCTTTCTGTGCCCGTTCGGCCAGTCGCCGCAAGGCGTCCTGATCCATGTGTGTTTCCGAACAGGCGGCCAACTCCTGCTGAAGTCCGTCCAGGCGCGATTGTATGGCAGCCTGACTGTTTTGCAGCATACCCAGCAGGTCGTTGATCAGGCTCTGGGTGATCAACTGTTCCTTGTGCATCAGGATGCGATCAATAATCAGTTGTTCCAGGGCCGGCAACTGGCTGCGCTGCAGCAACACCTCATCCTTACGGACCCTGGCCAACAGGGCCTGTTTGGCCGACACTGGCAAAATGTCTTGCTGTCTCAGGCCGAGATGATCGGCGGTGTACTGCTGGATGCGGGCAATGGAGTTGCGGGTGTGTTCTTCACCCTGAAGATCGTCCCAGAGCACGTCGATTTTATTGAGCACCGCAAACCGGCCTGCCCGGTGGTCCGCATTGTCAGTGGTGATGTGCTCGTTCCAGATGGCCATGTCGCTGGCTGTCACGCCGCTGTCGGCACTCAGCAGGAACAGAATGGCGTGGGCGCTGGGCAGCGTGCTGATGGTGAGCTCCGGTTCAGAGCCCAGAGCGTTAAGGCCTGGCGTATCGAGAATCCGCAGTCCGCGCTCGAACAAGGGGTGGCGAATGCTGATCTGGGCATTGCGCCACGCGGGAATCAGTACCTGGCCAGGATTCTGGCGATCGTGCTCAAGCATGTCATCGTCGAACCCCAGGTCCCGGGCCCGGGCTGGCGGAACGCTTTTGACACGTGCCACTTCGGCCAACACGTCCCGCATGACCTCCGGGTCGGAGTCGTCGAGGTCAAAACGGGTCCAGCGTTCCGGCTCACGACGCAGTTGTTCCATCGGCTGCTCGCTGCGGCGGGTTTCGATGGGCAGCAACAGCAGGTAGTTACGGTTCGCGTTGCGATCGAAAAACAGCTCGGTCGGGCACATGGTGGTCCGTCCGGCCTGTGAGGGCAACATGCGCTGGCCGTAGCTGGAAAAAAACAGGGCATTGATCAACTCGGTCTTGCCCCGGGAGTATTCCCCGACGAATGCAAGGGTCAGCTCGTCTTCAATCAGCAGTTCAAGCCCGCGCCGGATTCGCTGGCTGATGTCATCGGAAAACAGGTCATTGTCCTGCAGCCACAAGCGGTAACGACTGATCTGGCGGATCAGTTCCTTTTTCCAGGCGTGATACGCCTCGACCTGTTGGGACAGACTTCCTGTTGCATTCATGGCGCCAGCCTTGTGATTCCGTGTTCCGCGGTGGACTTGCTTTTTGACGAGCATAGATGATGTTTCGCCAATCGTCCGCGACCCTGCTGACGCACGATACACCCCGATATCAGGAAATGGGCGCATGAATAAAAAAAGTATTACTAATCAATTAAATGGAACGGTATTCCGGAGTGTGTTATCCCGTGCCATTTTGTAAGGGACTGTAAAAATCAGGCGGGCGTCACAGTGCGACGCCGATGCTCCCGAGGCCGGCGGCGGCGGCCATATGGTTAATGACCACCGAGATCACGTTGAGAATCAGAAACACCACAATCGGTGACAGGTCGAGACCGCCCATCGCCGGAATGATATTGCGGACAGGGCGCATCACCGGTTCGGTAATCTGTGCCACCAGTTGTATCGCCGGGTGATGGCTGCCTGGGGCAATCCAGCTGACCACCACAATGGCGATGACTGACCAGAAATAGATTTTGACGATCAGGCCCAGAACTGTAATGACCGACCAGGCCAGCAGAGTGATCGGATTAATCGCCGGGATGCCGTTGCTCAGAGCCATCAGGATCAGGAAAAAGGCCAGCATCTGGACCAGAATGGCCAGCACCAGCGAGGCGCCATCCAGCGCGCCCAGACCGGGAATTATTTTGCGCAGAGGACGAAGGGGCGGGTTGGTCGCTTTGACCACAAACTGGCTGATCGGGTTATAGAAATCGGCCCGGGCCAGTTGCAGAAGAAAGCGCATCAGCACAATCGTCAGGTAGAAAGTGGAAACGATCTGCAGGATGGTTATCAGGATCTGCGCCAGCATGAAGCAATTACTCCGTAGTGAATCATCATCTGGTGATATAGGGACAGGCGGGCCGGTTTTCCAGCCCGCCTGTCCGTGTCAGTCGTGCCGTTTCAATCGTGAGGCCCTGCGGCCAGTTCTTTTGCCATGGCTTCTGAACGGCTGAAGGCCGCCTTGTAGGCTTTTTTGACCAGCGCCCGCAAGCCGCCATCCTCAAATGCAGTAATGGCCTGTTCGGTGGTGCCGCCCGGCGACATCACATTGCGTTTGAGCTGTCCCGGATCATGGTCGCTGCGGCCCGCCATCTCGGCCGCACCGGCCATGGTCTGGATGGCGAGCTGACGAGCCGTGTCGGCATTCATACCGGCGTCGACCGCAGCCTCCTCCAGCGCTTCCAGAATCAGGAAGAAATAAGCCGGGCCGCTACCGGACAGGGCGGTGACCGCATGCAGCATGGTCTCATCACCGACCCACAGGGCAGAGCCGATGCCGCTGAAGATGGACTCCACCAGATTTTTCTGTTCGTCACTGACCTGGCTGTTGGCGAACAGGCCTGCGGCCCCTCTGCCCACCAGGGATGGCGTGTTGGGCATAATCCTCACCAGCGGCAGACCGCCGCCCAGCCAGGCGTCCAGGGTATCGGCCTCAAGGCCGGCCGCGATGGAGGCAATCAGTGGGCGCGTGTTCTGGACCACCGGTGCAATGTCCGTACAGACTTCGCGCATGACCTGGGGCTTGACCGCCAGAATGACCAGGTCGGCCTGTTCGGCGCAATGACGATTGTCAGTGGTAACGCTGACCCCAAACCGTTTCTTGATCGCCTGAAGATGGCTGTCGTCCGGGGCGCTGACCCAGACATCGGAAGCCTTGAAGCCGCTGTCCAGCATGCCACCGAGAATGGCCGTGGCCATATTTCCGGCACCGATAAACGAAATGGTTGGCGAGGTACTCACACGTTGCTCCCCCTGGCTGATAACAAATGTGCTCTGATGATAACAGGATAACGCGGGTCCAGTCTTATATGGACCAGTCTTGCACGAACCCGTTTTGCATGGACACGAACCCGTTTTGCATGGAAAAGTACCGCCGCCGGCAAATCACCGTGTTGTACGCACTCCGAACAGCGCGGTACCCACCCGGACCAGGGTTGCGCCCTCGGCAATGGCCAGCTCGAGATCGTCGGACATGCCCATGGACAGGGTGTCCAGAGGGCCGGCCGGTTCACTGTCCTGGCGCAGTTCGGCCAGCGCGGTGGCCAGTTGGCGGAAGTTAAGGCGCAATTCGCCCTCGGGCAGGGTCGGGTCGGGGATGGCCATCAGTCCACGCAGGGTGATCCGGGGGAACTCGGCTATCGCTCTGGCCAGGTCAGGCAGCTCCGCCAGGGTGACCCCGGATTTGCTGGCCTGATCACTGATATTGACCTGGATGCAGAGATTAAGCGGCTTCATGTCGGGGTTGCGCTGATCGCTCAGGCGACGGGCGATTTTGAGCCGGTCCACGCTATGGACCCAGTCAAAATGATCCGCGATAGCGCGGGTCTTGTTGGACTGGACGGGTCCGATGAAATGCCACTCCAGGCCCGGCTGATCACCGAGGGCCGTCTGTTTGTCGAGGGCTTCCTGGAGGTAGTTCTCGCCAAAGGCCAGTTGGCCGGCCGCAATCGCTTCGCGCAGGTCTTCCGGACCGTGGGTCTTGCTCACGGCAAGCAGGCGGGCGCTGCCCTGGGGGCGGCCTGCAGCCAATGTTGCTTTTTGTATGCGTCGGGTTACGACCCCGATGTTGTCTGCTATGCTGGTCATGGTGTGAATCCGGCGTTCTGACTGGCGTTTTACGTTACCCGCAGGGCCCTGAAATGCCAAGGCTTGTCGGTCGCTCTGGCCCACGGCGTCGATGAAGCGAAACCTGTGCCGGCCTGCCGGTGATTGTGCCGGGACCCGGGGTACGGAGGCGCCGCACAGAGCCGGGCCACCGTGAAAAACCAGAATAAGCCTTCCGAGGAACTCTATGGATATTACTGAACTGCTGGCGTTCTCGGCGAAACAGGGTGCGTCTGACCTGCACCTGTCTGCCGGTCTTCCCCCGATGATTCGAGTTGACGGTGATGTGCGTCGTATCAACTTGCCGCCGATGGAGCATAAAGAGGTGCACGGCCTCATTTATGACATCATGAACGACAAGCAGCGCAAGGATTACGAGGAGTTCCTGGAAACCGACTTTTCCTTCGAGGTCCCTGGCGTGGCCCGTTTCCGGGTGAACGCCTTCAACCAGAACCGTGGCTCCGGCGCGGTATTCCGGACCATTCCCTCGAAAGTGCTGACCATGGAAGACCTGGGCATGGGGCAGGTTTTCAAGGATGTGTCCTCGGTCCCGCGCGGGCTGGTGCTGGTCACGGGGCCGACCGGCTCGGGTAAGTCCACGACTCTGGCGGCCATGCTCGATTACATCAATGATTCCCGCTACGAGCATGTGCTCACCATCGAGGATCCGATCGAATTTGTGCACGAATCCAAGAAGTGCCTGGTCAACCAGCGGGAAGTGCACCGGGATACCCTGGGCTTTAATGAGGCCCTGCGCTCGGCGCTGAGGGAAGACCCGGATATCATTCTGGTGGGCGAACTGCGGGACCTGGAAACCATTCGCCTGGCGCTGACCGCGGCTGAAACCGGGCACCTGGTCTTCGGCACCCTGCACACCACCTCGGCGGCCAAGACCATTGACCGTATTGTTGACGTGTTCCCGGCCGAAGAGAAATCCATGGTTCGCTCCATGCTGTCCGAATCCCTGCAGGCGGTTATTTCCCAGACACTGATGAAAAAAATGGGTGGGGGCCGTATTGCCGCTCATGAAATCATGATTGGCACGGCGGCTATCCGTAACCTGATTCGTGAAGACAAGGTTGCGCAGATGTACTCCGCCATCCAGACCGGCGGTTCGCTGGGGATGACGACCCTCGACCAGACACTGCAAAAATTGCTGCAGAAAGGCCTGATTTCCCGTGAAGCTGCGCGGACCAAAGCCAAAATGCCGGATAACTTCTAGGTTAAGGAAAGGGTGTAACGCACATGGATTTCGAAAAACTGTTGACCCTGATGGTTGAGAAGGGCGGTTCCGACCTGTTTATCACCGCCGGCGTTCCGCCCAGCATGAAGGTGAATGGCAAGGTGCTGCCGGTGACCAAAAACGCGCTGACGCCCGAGCAGACGCGGGAGTTTGTCTACGGCGCGATGAACGACAAGCAGCGGGCCGAATTCGAAGAGACCCACGAATGCAACTTTGCCATCAGCGCCCGGGGCATCGGCCGTTTCCGCGCCAGCGCTTTTTTCCAGCGCAACCTGTGCGGCATGGTGCTGCGACGGATCGAGGTCAAGATTCCGCACATTGATGAGCTGGAATTACCCGGGGTGATCAAGGACCTGGCGATGACCAAACGGGGCCTGATCCTGTTTGTGGGGGCTACGGGTACCGGTAAGTCCACGTCACTGGCGGCGATGATCGGTCACCGTAACCGCAACAGCCGGGGCCACATCATTTCCATTGAAGATCCGATCGAGTTCGTGCACCAGCATCAGGGCTGCATCGTGACCCAGCGAGAGGTGGGTATCGATACCAGCAGCTTTGAGGTGGCCCTGAAAAACACCCTGCGCCAGGCGCCCGACGTCATCCTGATCGGTGAGGTGCGGACCAAGCAAACGATGGAGTACTCCGTGCAGTTTGCGGAAACCGGCCACCTCTGCCTGGCCACGCTGCATGCGAACAACGCCAACCAGGCTCTGGACCGGATTATCCAGTTCTTTAATCCGGATCAGCACAACCAGATCTGGATGGATTTATCGCTGAATCTGCGCGCCATTGTGGCCCAGCAACTGGTGCCGACGCCGGACGGGAAAGGGCGCCGGGCGGTCATTGAGGTGTTGATCAATACGCCGCTGGTGGCGGACATGATTCGCAAGGGCGAAGTGCACAAGCTGAAGGAGTTGATGGCCAAATCCACCGAGTCCGGCATGCAGACCTTCGACCAGGCGCTGTACAGTCTCTATTCGGAAGGCTCGATCACCTACGAGGATGCGCTCGCCCACGCGGATTCGGCCAACGACCTGCGCCTGATGATCAAGCTCGGTGCCGACGCTCACGGCGCCGACAAGTTGTCCTCCAGCGTTGACAAACTCTCGATCCAGGGGGACTGAGCGGGATGCTTGATCAGGATTAGCCCGGGCTGACCTGGCCCGCCGGTCACGCTGCGTTGTGCAGTGCGGCAGGCCCCGGGATCAGTGGGCTTCATCCCAGTTGTCGCCCACTCCGGTATCCACCATCAGCGGCACTTTGAGGCTGGCCGCACTGGTCATGCGCTCGCTCAGCCCCTTCCTGATGGCGTCCACGGCGTCCGCCCGGACTTCCAGGATCAGTTCGTCGTGTACCTGCATGACCATGCGGGCATCGTCAGGGTGGTCGGATTCCAGCCAGTTATCCACGGTAACCATGGCACGCTTGATAATATCGGCAGCGGTTCCCTGCATGGGCGCGTTGATGGCCGTGCGTTCGGCAGCCTGCTGGACCTGCTTGTTACGGGCATTGATATCCGGCAGATACAGGCGGCGGCCAAACCGGGTTTCCACATAACCGTCGTCGTGCGCCTGTCGCCGAATGTTGTCCATGTAGTCAAGGACGCCCGGGTAGCGCTCAAAATAGCGATCAATATAGTGTTGCGCGGTTTTGCGATCGATGTGCAGCTGTCGGCTCAGGCCGAACGCTGACATGCCGTAAATAAGGCCGAAATTGATGGCTTTGGCGCTGCGTCGTTGATCACCGCTGACCTCGTCAGGGGGCACGCCAAACACTTCCGCGGCAGTGGCCTTGTGGATGTCCTCGTCTCGCCCGAATGCCTCCAGAAGGCCTTGATCCCCGGACAGGTCCGCCATGATCCGCAGCTCGATCTGGGAATAATCTGCGGCCATCAGCTTGTAGCCCGGCGGTGCGACGAAGGCCTGTCGAATACGCCGGCCCTGTTCGGTACGGATCGGTATGTTCTGCAGGTTGGGCTCGCTGGAAGACAGCCTGCCGGTTGCGGTGATGGCCTGATGGTAGGAGGTATGAATCCGGCCGGACCGGTGGTGAATCATCTCCGGAAGGCGGTCGGTATAGGTGGACTTCAGTTTGCTCAGGCTGCGATGCTCGAGGATCAGCTGGGGCAACTCGTAGTCGTGGGCCAGTTCCTGCAACACCGGTTCGGCGGTGGACGGCGCACCCTTGGGGGTTTTTTTGGTGACCGGGATGCCCATCTTTTCATAGAGGATGGTCTGCAACTGTTTGGTCGACCCCAGGTTGAAGCTCTCACCGGCTTCGTTATGAACCGCTTTTTCCAGTTCCGCCATGCGTTCCGCCAGTTCCTGGCTGTGGCGCCGCAGGGTGCCGGCGTCAATCAGCGTGCCGCGTTGCTCCATGCGCGAGAGTACCGGCACCAGCGGCAGATCGATGTCCTCGTAAACCGAGGCCAGTCGTCCGGTGCTGGCCAGTTGCGGGCGCAGTACGTGATGCAGCCGGAGGGTGATGTCTGCGTCTTCGGCTGCGTAGGGGCCCGCCTGGGCCAGATCGATCTGGTTAAAGGTCAGCTGTTTGGCGCCCTTGCCGGCAATCGACTCGAAGGTAATGGTGGTTTCATCGAGGTATTTGGCGGCCAGGGTATCCATGTCATGGCGTGAGCTTACCGAGTTCAGCACATAGGATTCCAGCATGGTGTCTTCGGCAATGCCTGCCAGACAGATATTGTGGTTGGCCAGTACATTTTTGTCATATTTCAGGTTCTGACCGACTTTGGCCTGCTCCGGGTTTTCCAGCAGCGGCCTGAACTGAGCCAGCACGGAATCGCGGTCAAGTTGTTCCGGTGCCCCCATGTAGTCATGGCCGAGCGGAACATAGGCGGCCTCGCCAGGCTCAATGGCGAAGGACAGGCCAACAATCTCCGCATTCATGTAATTTAGGCTGGTGGTCTCGGTGTCGAAGGCAAACAGCCCGGACGATTCGAGTCGTTTCAGCCAGCCATCCAGCTCTGCCTGATCGGTGACGACCGAATAGCGCCTTTCTATGGCCTTGCGGGCGGGTTTTGAGGGTGTGTCCGTCGATCGGTTGTCGTCTGCGTCTTCCAGTTCGGCGACCCAGGTCTTGAATTCGTATTCCCGGAACAGGGTCAGCAGTTGCTCATCGTCCTGGGGGGCCGGATTCAGTTCCTGAATGCCGAATTCCAGTTCAACGTCGGTCTTGATGGTGGCCAGTTCCCGACTCAGAGGGATCATGTCCAGGGCGGCACGCAGATGCTCGCCAATCTTGCCGCCGATGTCGTCCGCGTGAGCGATCAGGTTATCGATGTCCTGGTACTGCTGAAGCCACTTGACGGCGGTTTTGGGACCGCATTTATTGACGCCGGGGATGTTGTCGCTGGTGTCGCCGACCAGTGCCAGGTAATCAACCATCTGTTCCGGCCGGATGCCGAACCTGTCGACCACGCCGTCACGGTCCATACGGGTCTCGGTCATGGTGTTGATCAGTGTGACGTGATCACTGACCAGTTGTGCCATGTCCTTGTCACCGGTGGAAACCACCACGTCCACGCCTTTGTGGGTCGCTTCGTAGGCCAGCGTACCAATCACATCGTCGGCCTCAACACCGGGCACAATCAGCAGCGGCAGGCCCATCGCCCGGATGATGTCATGAATGGGGGCGATCTGGCAGGCCAGTTCGTCCGGCATGGGCGGTCTGTTGGCCTTGTAGTCTTCATAGAGATCGTTGCGGAAGGTTTTGCCCCTGGCGTCGAACACCACGACAATTTTCGAGCCGGGAAAATCCTGTTCAAGACGGCGAATCATGCTGATGACGCCCTTGATGGCGCCGGTAGGTTGGTTACGGCTGGTCATCAGGGGTGGCAGGGCGTGAAACGCCCGGAACAGGTAGGACGAACCGTCTACCAGTACGACTGGCGGGATCTGTTGCTGACTCATATCAAATCGGGTCCGGATTGTGATTGAAGAGTGTAAATCCTTGTGTAAGTCTTGAAGAATGACTCCAGCGGATGTTCCGGGCGCCAGATGATGCCCGGGGGTCAACCGGAGATTCCTTGAACTCGTCATCAACGCAGAAGGTTATCATGAAAAAGACACGCGTCCTCCGGTTGCTTGTTCTGATTGCCGCGATGCCGGTGTTGGCCTATGCCAAGGATAAGTCAGTGCTGGATGAGCCGGCCAAACAGCCGGATGAACCGGTGATTGTATCGGACTACCAGCCGGTAGCCGGCGAGCCGGAAATTGTCATCAGGCCAGGCAAGAAAGCGACTTTCTACGAATACCGGGTCAACGGTGAATTGCGGGAGATCAAAGTTGTGCCGTCGGTTGGGCCGGAATACTACCTGGTGCCATCCGATGGTGGCTGGATTCAGCAGGACAAATCCCAGTTGCTGATACCCAGTTGGGTGATCTTCCGCTGGTAGGTGAGCGCTTAATCAGAGGTTCCTCGAGGAAGTGCTGATCAATTCGTTAAATGACATTCACCGGAACCAGGCCTGATTGACGGCTTTCAAGGCCGTCGTTGTCGATCGTGGTGACCGAGAATTCGTAGGCCCCGGGTTTCAGTTGGTCAAGCTCAAAGTAAGTGAGATTTGCCCCCGGCAGGGTAATGCTCCGGAACGATGCCTGATGACGCAGCCGGTAATACAGCCGGTAGCCCTGAATTTCTCCGGGGTACAGGCGGGAGCCGTCTTCACGGGTGGCAGGCGCTGACCAACTCAGTTTCGGGTTGACCGATGTGCCCGGCTGGCCTCTGCCGGAGAGTCCCGGATCCTGCCGGCAACCCTGAAGCGCCAGCAGCCCGGAAGACAGTGCGATGAATATCAGCCAGTTCAGAAAGTGAGTGCGGGACGATCGGGTGCCGCTGGTCATTGGCTTTTCCTTTGATGCCCGAACGGGCGTTCCAGAATGCCTGACTAATGCGGGGAGTCTGACATTACAAAAAATTCAGACCGTGATTATGCGAATTCCCCGGTCTGTTGCAAGTGAAGGTTATGTAAATTTGCGGGGGTGTCGGCACGGTCGCCGGATTTTCAGAAGAGAGTCACGTATTAGTATGAATATTCTAATTCCTGAGCTTATTGTGATCCTGGACCAAGTGGGAAGGACGTTGGCCGATGCCGGTTGAGGTCCTGACAACATGACAGATCGATAAGGTAAAGGAGAAGCATCATGGGTAAGCTCAAATCATATCAGGAACAGATTCAGGACATCGTGGACAAAGGCATCAACGCCGCAGAAGAGCAGCAGAAGAAGCTTTCTGCCAAGCCTTTTGACTACGCTGAAAAGCTTGAAGCGGAAGCCCGCGAGTACAGCGTAAAGAGTCTGCGCAAGCGCTACGATGGCTACAGCGACAGCCTGTTCGGACAGCTTCGCAGCCTGAATGCGCGTCTGGGCAGCTTTGCGGCTGATCTGGTCACCCGGCTGGAAAAGGAAGCGGCCGATGGCGTTGATACCATTTCCGAGACGGCCGATGACGTGTCCGCAACGGCGAAATCCGCCAGGAAAGACGTAGCACCGAAGAAACCGGCTGCGCGTAAGACAACAGCCAGAAAGACCTCTGCCACCGCCTGACAGGGCGGGTAAGAGTAGTTGTAGAAAAGACCATCCCGAGATGGTCTTTTCGTCTGTGTATTGGTCGTTCTGAACGCGGATCGCCCACCCTGTCTGGCGCTGTGACAGGGGCTGGGTGAGCCCGGTGAACCGGGGCAATAACGGTGTGCCCCGGAGGAGTTACCTTTACTTCTCGGGCGTGCCAGCTTCAGGTTCGAGAGGCAGCGTTCGTGGCTTGTCCGTCAGTTTTTCCAGTCGCTTGATGTCCGCCTCGAATCGTTCGCGGACGGTTTCAATCTCGTTATTCTGAGCCGAAATTTCTTTCTCGATGTCGTTGATCTGCCCCTGGAGCCGATCAATTTTTTCCAGCGTGCTGTCGGGGATGTCCCGCCCGGAACGCTCAAGGTTGGCGGCGCGGCTGCGTTCGTCATCCAGTTGGCTGGACAGTACCGTGATGTTTCCACGCTTGAGACGGTTGAGGCTTTTCAGTTCCTGAAGTTTTCGGTGCATGGCGCGAACCGCGTCATCCGGGCTGCTGAAGCGCTTGAGCAGCTTGGTATCCTCCATTTGTTGCTGTGCCTGCGCTCGCTTGCGTTCCTCTTTCGCTGCCCGTGCATCCAGTTCCTGCTGAGTGGGCGCTGCGTCGATGGTCTGCACAACCCGGCCTTTACTGTCAATCACTTCATAGCCGCGCACCGACGCCCTGGCAGGCACGGTGTTACTGATCACGGTCTGACCATGCTCATCGGTATACCGATACAGTCTGGCTTCGACAGCAGCGCTGAAGAGCAGTGCGATAACAACGACGAGACTGGCTGAGGCTGAACGGTTCATAGTAAAAACAGATCAACTATTGTTATAGACGGGGTAATTGTACGAGAAGCATATCAGACCTGTCCTGTCTTACCACCGACTATTCCATGGCGGCCGGTGAATCGGCTCCGGCTGAGCCCGCCCAGTGCCGGCGCGGCCTCTTTCGTCAGGGGCGGCAGAGTGCAGCAGAGCCGCCAGAGTGGTGTGCCGTCAAAGGCCATAGCGATGGCGATAGTCGGCGACCCGGCGCGCATGCTCGCCGAAGCCGTTGGTTTTTTCCAGATAGGTCAGTACCTGGTCCAGGCGGATAATGCTGACCACCGGAATGCCAAACTCTGACTCCACCTCCTGAATGGCAGAGCGGTCGCCGTTGCCGCGTTCCTGCCGGTCCAGAGCGATCAGTACGCCAGCCGGCGTGGCGCCAGCCTGACGGATAAGATCGATCGATTCCCGGATTGCTGTGCCGGCGGTGATCACATCGTCCACCATCAGAACCTTGCCCTGCAGGGGTGAGCCCACGATATTGCCGCCCTCGCCATGGTCCTTTTTCTCTTTGCGATTGAACGCATAGGGACGGCTATCGCCACGGCTGGCAAGGGCCATGGCGGTGGCCGTGGCCAGTGGAATGCCCTTATAGGCAGGTCCGAAAATGATGTCATACTGCAGCCCACTGCGCTGCAGGGCCGCAGCATAGGCGAGACTCAGCTGAAGCAGGTCCTGCCCGGTATTGAACAGGCCGGCATTGAAAAAATAGGGACTGATACGTCCGGATTTCAAAGTGAACTCGCCAAAACGCAAAACCTCACGCTGGATGGCGAATTCGATAAAATCGTGCTGGTAGTCGTGCATGGCTAGGTTTCTGGCGGGGCCGGGTTCTTTTATTAACGGGTAAAAACGGTATCATACACCTAAACCGAAGCAGGGAACACGTATGCGGGTAGTATCAATCAGCGTCAACGGGCTGGCACAGGCCGTTGAAAAGGGTTTTTTTGACTGGCTGGCCACGCAGGACGCTGATGTGGTTTGCGTACAGGATCATCGCATGCGCGCCTACGAGGTCGAGGATTTCGGCTACATCCCCAAGGGTTACGAAGCGTATTTCATTGATGGCGAACATAATGAAGACGGTGGCGTGGGCATCTACACCCGTCATTTCCCCAAGGCGATTATGTACGGGTTCGCCAGTGAACAGGCGGATCGGGAGGGGCGTTTCATTCAGGCGGATTTCGACAAAGTCAGCGTGGCCTCCGTGCTGGCCCCCTACGCCCTGGGTCAGGAAGAAGACATCGTCGGTGAAAACGAAGAGACGGCACTCGATCACAAAGATGCCTTTATGGAGTCGTTTGGCCTTCACATGCAGAAAACACTGCGCAAACGGCGTCAGTTCATTTTTTGCGCCAACCTGCAGAGCGCTCACCACGTGACCGACGCCAGTTCACGCTATCACAAACTGGATGTGTCCGGCTTTTTGCCCCATGAGCGCGCCTGGCTGGATCGCCTGTTCGATGAAATGGGATGCGTGGATGCCTTCCGGGAAATCAACCGCCAAAGCAACCAATACACCTGGTGGCCGGAGTGGGCCGAAGGCTGGCGCCAGCATTCCGGGATCCGCACCGACTATCATCTGGTGACGCCGGGTATCCGCAAGACCGTGGCGGACGGCTGGATTGACGATACCACCCGGTTTTCTGATCATGCGCCGATCATTATGGATTACGACATCGAGATTGGATTCTAGTCCGGCTTCCCCGGCTTCCTTGGTCAGTTGTGCCCGACCAGCCTCGTTGAGGGTTAGCCGGGCCTGAACCTTATCGCTCAGTCGCTGGCCAGTGCCGCTTTCTGGATATCGAAGATCTGATTGATGCCCGATCGGGCCAGGGAAAGCATGCTGTCCAGTTCGTGCTGCTCGAAAGGCGTACCTTCAGCGGTCCCCTGAATTTCGATGAAGCCGCCCCGGTCCGTCATGATTACGTTCATGTCCGTTTCCGCTTCCGAGTCTTCCGGGTAGTCCAGGTCAACCACTGGCGTTCCACGGTAAACCCCGACTGACAGCGCTGCCACCATCTGAACCAGCGGAGATTGCTTCAGTCTGCCTTCCTTGACCAGCGTATTGAGAGCATCTACCAGCGCGACGCAACCACCGGTAATAGCGGCGGTGCGGGTGCCGCCATCAGCCTGTATGACATCACAGTCTATGGTGATGGAGTGTTCACCGAGCCTGCTCAGATCCACCGCTGCCCGCAGCGATCGGCCAATCAGTCGCTGGATTTCTACCGTTCGCCCGCCCTGTTTGCCGCGGGCGGCCTCCCGGCCCATCCGGCTGCCCGTTGAGCGTGGCAGCATGCCGTATTCGGCGGTAATCCAGCCTTTGCCCTCGCCACGCAAAAACGGGGGTACCTTGTTTTCCACCGACGCCGTGCAGATGACTTTGGTGTCACCGAATTCAACCAGAACCGACCCCTCGGCATGTCGTGTGTAATGACGGGTAATTCGGATATCTCTGGGCTGTTCCGGAGCTCTTCCGCTAGGTCGCATAGTGTGTCCTGAGGGTTGTGTTCGTAAATGAGCGGGCCCAGGCGGACCCCGATTAAGAGCGCGGAGTATAGCACGAGCGTGTTGCTCTGTGGCTGAGGTCGCCTATGTCGTTGCTAGCCTGCTAAACTGTCCGCGCTCAGGCGCCGTTGGATGGTTGCCTGACTATTGCCTGTTGGCTGGAGTCACTATGATCAAAAGCATGACCGCCTTTGCGCGCCGCGACACCCAGGCTGACTGGGGCTCCCTTACGTGTGAAATCCGGACTGTGAACCACCGTTATCTGGAGCCTTCGTTAAGATTGCCGGACGCCCTCAGGGATCTGGAGAATGACTTTCGCGAGCAACTGCGAACCCAACTGCGTCGTGGCAAGGTTGATGTCAGCTTGAGGCTGCAATTGTCGGAGTCCGCGGATCAGGGACTGCAAGTCAATGAAAAGCTCGCCGGAGCCCTGAACGAAGCGGCCAACCGCATAAACCGCATGCTGGATAATCCGGCGCACATCAATGCGATTGATATTCTCCGCTGGCCGGGCGTGCTGACGTCGGCTGAACAGGACCTGGAGCCGGTAAAATCCGTTGCCCAGGAGGTGTTCTCGCAGACGGTCGAAGAGCTGATTGCGGTGCGTCAGCGCGAAGGTGAACGATTGCAGCCGCTTTTTGAGGATCGCCTGACGACTCTGTCCGCAGGCATTGCCGAGTTGCGTCAGCGGATGCCGGACCTGCTCTCGCAGCAAGATAAAAACCTCCGTGACCGGATCCGGGCGGCTGGCGTTGAGCTTGACGAGGAGCGTCTGGCCCAGGAAATGGTTATGTTGGCGCAAAAATCGGACGTGGCGGAAGAGTTGGACCGCCTTGATGCCCACGTCAGCGAAGTCCGTGAGACGCTGGCCAGCGACGAGGCTATCGGTCGGCGGCTGGACTTCCTGATGCAGGAACTGAACCGGGAGGCCAATACCCTGAGCAGCAAATCGATTGATGCTGGCGTCAGTCGTATGGCGGTGGATTTCAAGGTGCTGATCGAGCAAATGCGTGAGCAGATCCAGAACATTGAATGATGTTCTT
>JASBRL010000040.1 GCA_030149475.1 Marinobacter sp. | reverse complement strand
GCTCCTGTTATAGTCGCCGGCTGTCGAGCCGCAATCGTAATGCGGATCATGTCGCACGTGGTCTCTGGTACTGACCACCGCTGTTGGGAGTTTGAGCAATGCCTGTTGTTACCCTGCCTGATGGAAGTCACCGCAGTTTTGCAGAATCTGTATCCGTTCATGATGTTGCCGCCGATATTGGCGCCGGTCTTGCCAAAGCAGCCCTGGCCGGTCGGGTAAACGGCACCCTGGTCGATACCAGTTACCTGATTGATGAAGACGTTGACCTGGCGATCGTGACAGATCGCGACGAGGACGGCGTCGATATTATTCGCCACTCGACCGCACACCTGCTGGCGATGGCCGTGAAAGAACTTTTCCCGGAGGCGCAGGTCACCATCGGTCCGGTGGTGGACAACGGCTTCTATTACGACTTCAAGTTTGACCGTCCGTTCACCAATGAAGACCTCAGCCGTATCGAGGCGAGGATGGAAGAGCTGGCCAAACAGGATATTCCGGTGTCGCGTTCCGTGCTCTCGCGGGATGAGGCGGTCAAGTTGTTTGAAGGTATGGGTGAAGACTACAAGGTGCGCATTATTCAGGACATTCCTGGCAATGAAGCCCTGTCATTCTATCGCCAGGGTGACTTTATTGACCTTTGCCGTGGCCCTCATGTACCCAACACCGGCAAGCTCAAGGCGTTCAAGCTGACCAAGGTGGCTGGCGCCTACTGGCGCGGCGACACCAGCAACGAGCAGCTCCAGCGTGTGTACGGTACTGCCTGGGGCAACAAGAAAGATCTCAAGGCGTACCTTCACCGGCTTGAGGAAGCGGAAAAGCGGGATCACCGCAAGATCGGCAAGAAACTCGACCTGTTCCATATGCAGGAAGAAGCGCCAGGCATGGTGTTCTGGCACCCGGATGGCTGGACCGTGTACCAGACCATCGAACAGTACATGCGTGAAAAGCTTCACCGTCATGGCTATCAGGAGATCAAGACGCCGCAGGTGGTCTCCCGTGTCCTCTGGGAGCAGTCCGGACACTGGGACAAGTTCGGGGATGACATGTTCACTACCGAGTCCGAAAAGCACGATTTTGCGATCAAGCCGATGAACTGTCCCTGCCACATCCAGGTGTTCAATCAGGGGCTGAAAAGTTACAAGGATTTGCCGCTGCGTCTGGCGGAATTCGGCTCCTGTCACCGTAATGAGGCCTCGGGTGCGTTGCACGGCCTGATGCGGGTGCGTGGGTTTACCCAGGATGATGCGCATATTTTCTGCGAGGAAAATGCGATCCAGGAAGAAGTTTCCCGGTTTATAGAGTTGCTGCATGAAGTCTATGCGGACTTCGGTTTTACCGAGATCCTCTATAAGCTCTCCACCCGCCCTGAAAAGCGGGTCGGGTCAGACGAAGTCTGGGATAAATCGGAAGCGGCGCTGGAGCAGGCACTGAACCGGGAAGGCGTGGACTGGGAACTGTTGCCGGGTGAGGGCGCATTTTACGGGCCTAAAATCGAGTTCTCGCTGAAAGACTGTATTGGGCGGGTCTGGCAGTGTGGCACCATTCAGGTGGATTTCTCGATGCCGGGCCGGTTGGGCGCGCAGTTTGTGGCAGACAATTCGGAGCGACGCACGCCGGTCATGCTGCACCGGGCCGTGCTTGGCTCATT
The DNA here is from genome assembly GCA_030149475.1 of Marinobacter sp. Classification (GTDB taxonomy): domain Bacteria; phylum Pseudomonadota; class Gammaproteobacteria; order Pseudomonadales; family Oleiphilaceae; genus Marinobacter. The sequence continues at coordinate 6,115 of JASBRL010000040.1, read as the reverse complement.
TGAACGGTTTATCGGTATTCTGATTGAAGATTACGAGGGCGCATTTCCGACCTGGCTGGCACCGACCCAGGTCGCCATCATGAATATTACCGATAATCAGCGGGATTACTGCGAAAAACTGGCCGAAAACCTCGATTCTTTGGGCTTCAGGGTAAATGCTGACTTGAGAAACGAGAAGATCGGCTTTAAAATCCGCGAGCATACTATTAACAAGGTGCCGTATCTTGTCGTTGTCGGCGATAAAGAAGTTGACAGTAACGCCGTTGCGGTGAGAACCCGCAAGGGCGAAGATCTCGGCACCATGACGCTCGACGCTTTCAGGGCCATGCTGGCCGATGAAATCAAGCGGAAAGGCAGAACCAAAACGGAGAACTGATTATTAAACAGCGAACGAATCGGGGTGGACGTGCGCCACGCGCGTCAATCAATGAGCACATTCAAGCCACCGAGTGCCGGCTGATTGATGCAGAAGGCAATCAGGTCGGTATCGTACCGATTGAGGATGCCCTCAAGCAGGCAGAAGAAGCTTCTCTGGACCTTGTTCAGATCACGGATTCCGATCCGGTCGTCTGTAAAATAATGGACTTCGGGAAAAAGATCTTCGAAGAGAAGAAAGCAAAAGCGGCTGCGAAGAAAAAGCAGAAGCAGGTGCAGGTGAAGGAAGTCAAATTCCGTCCCGGCACCGAAGAAGGGGATTATCAGGTAAAACTACGCAACCTGGTACGTTTCCTTGATAACGGGGACCGCGGCAAAATTACTATTCGCTTCCGTGGACGTGAGATGGCACACCAGGAAATCGGTATGAAGCTCATGAATCGCATCGAGGCGGATATTGAAGAGCAGGCCCAGGTTGAGCAGCGTCCGAAAATGGAAGGACGTCAGATGACCATGGTTGTGGCGCCCCGCAAAAAGAAGTGATTCTGACCGGTCTGTACTGTCCCCCGTCGAGTGCGGGGGACGTGTCGTTCAGGGCCACTATTGTTTTTTTAAAAAGAGAATGCGGAGTTTTAAAAATGCCTAAAATGAAAACCAAGAGCGGAGCCACGAAACGGTTCAAGCGAACCGCCAATGGCTTCAAGCACAAGCAGTCCTTCACCAGTCATATTCTGACCAAGAAGAGCCCGAAGCGTAAGCGTCAGCTCCGTGGTACCAAGCTGATTGCGAAATCGGATGTGGCTTCCGTCAAGCGTATGATCGCGCTTTAACAGCGCTCACTGGATATTTAGAGGGATATAGCTATGGCTCGCGTTAAACGTGGTGTCGTCGCCCGTCGTCGGCACAAGAAGATTCTCAATCAGGCCAAAGGTTATTACGGCGCTCGCAGTCGTGTATACCGTGTTGCCAAACAGGCGGTTATCAAAGCCGGTCAATATGCATACCGTGACCGTCGTAACCGCAAGCGTGCGTTCCGTGCGCTGTGGATTGCCCGTATCAATGCGGGCGCCCGCGCCAACGGCCTGTCCTACAGCCGTCTGATCGCTGGCCTGAAAAAGGCGAACGTTGAAATCGATCGTAAGGTTCTGGCTGACCTGGCCATGAACGAGCAGCAGGCGTTTTCCGCTGTGGTCGAAAAGGCAAAAGCGTCGCTGACGGCTTAAGCTCTTTCATCGATGACCGATCGATCCGGATGCTGAACACCGCATCCGCTGATAGGGGAAGAGCGCGCTCTTCCCCTATTTTTTTGGCTCATTCAGAGCCCCGGAGATATACAGGAATCCGACGGTAGACAGGCACAGGCTCCCCCTGGTGTTGCTTCGTCGATTCTCCGATTAGCCCCATTTAGTTTTGGAGCAGGGTCAATGGAAAACCTGGATCAACTCGTTCAGGACGGGCTCGCCGCGGTAGAGCAGGCCGATAGCCTGCAAACCCTGGATCAGGTGCGTGTCGACTACCTCGGCAAAAAGGGGTTGCTGACGCAGCAGCTCAAGGCGCTGGGACAGTTGTCCGCCGAGGAACGTCCCGCGGCCGGACAGAAGATCAACGACGCAAAGGGTCGGGTCCAGCAGGCGCTCAGCGAGCGTCGTGCCACCCTGGAAGCCTCTGCGATTGACCAGAAGCTGGCCTCTGAATCCATCGATGTGACCTTGCCGGGCAGAGGGCAGGATCTGGGGGGGCTGCATCCGGTCACCCGGACACGGGAGCGTATTGAACGGTTTTTTACCGGCGCCGGCTACACCGTCGAGCAGGGGCCTGAGATTGAGGATGATTACCATAATTTCGAGGCGCTCAATATTCCGGGCCATCATCCTGCCCGCGCCATGCACGACACCTTCTATTTTGATCCCGGCACGCTTCTGCGCACGCACACGTCTCCGGTCCAGATCCGCACCATGGAAGTCGGAGAGCCGCCGTTCCGGATGATCTGTCCGGGCCGGGTCTACCGCTGTGACTCGGATATGACCCATACCCCGATGTTTCATCAGGTCGAAGGGCTGCTGGTCGAGGAAAAGGTCAGTTTTGCGGATCTGAAGAGCACCGTTGAAGCTTTCCTGCGGATGTTTTTCGAGCGTGACCTGAAGGTTCGCTTCCGGCCATCCTACTTTCCGTTTACCGAACCGTCGGCGGAGGTGGATATCGAGTGGGGCCGCGAGGCTGACGGCAGCATCAAGTGGCTGGAGGTCATGGGCTGCGGAATGGTCCATCCAAAGGTATTCCAGCACTGCGGTATTGATGCCGAGCGTTACCGGGGGTTTGCCTTTGGTCTGGGGGTCGAGCGCCTGGCGATGCTTCGGTACGGCGTTAACGACCTGCGTATGTTTTTTGAAAACGACCTGAGGTTTTTGCGACAGTTCCGTTGAGCTCCGACTGCATGGTAACGACGGATCTGACGAGCCGATACCCGATCATAACAGGGCATAGATGATGAAATTGAGCGAACAATGGCTGCGAGAGTGGGTCAATCCCGCCAGCGATACCCAGGCACTGGTACACCAGATCACCATGGCCGGACTGGAAGTGGATGGGGTTGAGCCGGTGGCGGGCCAGTTCAGCGGCGTGATTATTGGCGAGGTGACCGAAATCGGTCCACACCCGGACGCGGATAAACTGCGCATTTGCCAGGTAGCCGGCGGCGAAGACAGGGTTCAGGTCGTGTGTGGCGCGCCGAATGTTCGTGCCGGTATGAAGGTGCCGTTTGCCGTCATTGGCGCGACCTTGCCCGGTGATTTCAAAATACGGAAAGCCAGGCTGCGAGGGCAGACGTCCAATGGCATGTTGTGCTCTGAAGCCGAGCTTGGCCTTTCTGAAAGCCATGACGGTCTGATGGAATTGCCGGACGATGCGCCGGTGGGTGCGGATCTGGCGGATTACCTGAAACTGAATGACGTTACTATCGATATCGATCTGACGCCGAATCGGGCGGACTGCCTGTCCATTCGTGGGATTGCCCGGGAAGTCGGCGTGTTGAACCAGTTGGTGGCAGAAGGGCCGGTGATCGAACCGGTTCCCGCGCACCATGCGGAGGTGATCGACGTCGCCGTGAAAGCGCCACAAGCCTGCCCGCGTTATCTGGGCCGTGTTCTGCGCAACGTTAACCTGGCTGTGCCAACCCCGCTCTGGATGCAGGAAAAGCTGCGTCGGTCCGGCATCCGGTCAATTGATGCGGCGGTGGATGTCACCAACTATGTGATGCTGGAGCTGGGCCAGCCCATGCACGCGTTCGATCGCGCCGAAATTGATGGCGGGATCGTGGTGCGTATGGCGGAGCAGGATGAAAAGCTGGTGCTCCTTGACGGTCAGGAAGTGGCCATGACCGCCGACACGCTGGTGATCGCCGATCACCAGAAGCCAATCGCGATTGCCGGCATCATGGGCGGGGAACATTCTGGCGTCAGCGCCGGAACCCGTGATCTGGTGCTGGAGGCGGCCTATTTCGATCCCATCCTGCTGGCCGGCAAGGCCCGTCATTATGGGCTTCATACCGATGCCTCTCACCGGTTCGAGCGAGGTGTGGATGCGACCATGGCCCGTGAGGCGATGGAGCGCGCAACAGCGTTGCTGATGGATATCGTTGGCGGTGAGCCCGGCGATATCGTGGAAGCGGTGAGCGAACCCGATTTGCCTGTCGAAGCGGTGATTGATCTGCGTGAACAGCGGATCAGTGATGTGCTGGGCGTGACTATTGACCGAACGGAGATCGAGGAAATCCTTGGTCGTCTCGGCCTGCATGTCGACAAACTGCTGAAGCACGGTTGGCGTGTCCGGGTGCCCGGTTTTCGTCCGGACCTGACCATTGAGGTGGACCTGATTGAAGAGGTTGGTCGCATCTACGGTTACAATAATCTGCCGGTTACCCGGGCGTTCGGGTCCCTGGAGATGCGGCCCCAGGTTGAGGCCCGGCGACCGGTCTCGGCGGTACAGAGCTATTTTGTATCGCGGGGCTATCAGGAGGCCATTACCTACAGCTTTGTGGATCCGAAGATTCAGTCATTGGTGGACCCTGAGCAGGCAGGTATTGAGCTGGCCAACCCGATTTCGGCGGACTTGTCTGTCATGCGGACTACCCTCTGGAGTGGGCTGCTGAAAACACTGGCCCATAATCAGAACCGACAGCAGCCACGAATTCGCCTGTTTGAGACCGGGCTGCAATTTGTCCGTCAGGATGGCGGGATCAACCAGACACCGATGCTCGCCGGTGTGGTTACAGGGACCCAGGTCCCGGAAAACTGGGCCAATGGCCGACGTGACGCCGATTTTTTCGATGTCAAAGGTGAGCTCGAAGCGCTCTTTGATCTGCTGGGTATCAGGATCTCGTTCGAGGCTGGCCAGCACCCGGCACTGCATCCCGGTCAGACCGCAAAGCTGACCATGGAGGGCGAATTTGTGGGCTGGCTGGGCGTTTTGCACCCCCTCGTGCAGAAAAAACTCGACCTGAATGGCGTCATCCTCATGTTTGAGCTATTCTTGAATCCAATCCTTTCGGGATATGTGCCTAATTTCAAAGAATTTTCAAAATTCCCTGAAGTTCGTCGGGATTTGGCTATTATTATCGGAAGTGACGTTACGTTTGCAGAGGTCGAGCGTATTGTCAGGCAGGCCGCCGGAAGGCATCTGACGGCTTTGAGACCGTTTGATGTTTATGAAGGCGAAACCCTGGGTGAAGGCAAGAAGAGCCTGGCGTTGAGCCTGTTCTGGCAGAGCACGGAACGGACGCTCAACGAGGAAGAGGTGCACTCTTTCTTTGACGGTGTCATTGATGCACTGAAGAAAGAGTCAGGGGCAATACTGAGGAGTTGATGCATGACGGCTTTGACGAAGGCGGAAATGGCCGAGCGGCTGTATGAGGAGTTGGGCCTCAATAAACGCGAAGCCAAGGAAATGGTTGAAGCTTTTTTTGATGAAATAAGAGAGGCGCTCAGTCATAACGAGCAGGTGAAATTGTCCGGTTTTGGCAACTTCGATCTGCGTGACAAAAAACAGCGCCCGGGACGGAACCCGAAAACCGGCGAAGAGATTCCCATCAGCGCCCGGCGTGTTGTTACCTTTCGCCCAGGTCAGAAACTAAAGCAAAAAGTAGAGACGTATGCTGGAACCCAGTCATAACAACGAACTTCCCGCGATCCCGGGGAAGCGTTATTTCACCATTGGTGAAGTGGCGGATCTTTGTGCTGTGAAGGCACACGTGCTCAGATACTGGGAGCAGGAGTTTCCGCAGCTGTCTCCGGTCAAGCGCCGCGGTAACCGCCGCTACTATCAGCGTGCGGACGTACTGACCATCCGTCAGATTCGCAGCCTGCTCTACGACCAGGGTTACACCATCGGTGGTGCCAAGCAGAAACTCAGCAGCCATGAGATCAAAGACGATACCTCCCAGTACAGGCAACTGATCCGGCAAATGATCACCGAGCTGGAGGAAGTGCTGGACGTGCTCAACAGTCCTCTTCATTAACCGACTCGCGTTATTGAAATAAGCCGCCCGTGAGTGTTTATTTTTACGGGGAGCTGGTGTAGACTTCGCTCCCGCTAAGCCATTGAGTTATCTCTCTTTGGTGCGGAGTTCCGGGAAGCTCACTTCCTCCCCGACAACTCCTGGCGATCTCGGGGCGTAGCGCAGCCTGGTAGCGCATCTGCATGGGGTGCAGAGGGTCGCAGGTTCAAATCCTGCCGTCCCGACCAT
>JASBRL010000037.1 GCA_030149475.1 Marinobacter sp. | reverse complement strand
ATTCCCGAGTTGGAACGCCAGTTGGATATGGCGAGTCAGGCGGAAATGATGGAAATGACGCTGTTGCGTAATCGCGTCACGGAAGAAGAGATCGCCGAAGTGGTGTCCAAATGGACCGGTATCCCCGTTTCGAAAATGCTGGAGGGCGAGCGCGATAAGCTGATGCGCATGGAAGAGGCCCTGCACAATCGGGTGATTGGCCAGGACGAGGCGGTGGAGGCCGTTGCCAATGCCGTCCGCCGGTCACGGGCCGGGTTATCAGACCCGAACCGTCCCAACGGCTCGTTCCTGTTTCTCGGGCCGACCGGGGTCGGTAAAACCGAACTGTGCAAGGCGCTGGCCTCGTTTCTGTTCGACACCGAGGAGGCTATGGTGCGGATTGATATGTCGGAGTTCATGGAGAAGCACTCCGTGGCCCGGCTGATTGGTGCGCCGCCGGGATACGTTGGTTACGAGGAAGGTGGGTACCTGACTGAGGCGGTGCGTCGTCGTCCCTACTCAGTACTGTTGCTGGACGAAGTCGAGAAAGCTCATCCGGATGTCTTCAACGTGCTGCTTCAGGTACTGGAGGATGGTCGCCTGACGGATGGGCAGGGGCGGACTGTGGACTTCCGTAATACGGTGATTGTGATGACCTCCAACCTGGGGTCCGACATCATTCAGCAGCAGGCCGGTGAAGAAAATTACGAAGCCATGAAGCAGGCGGTCATGGAGGTTGTGGGTACGCACTTTCGCCCCGAGTTCATAAACCGCGTTGACGAAGTGGTGGTCTTCCATCCGTTGGGCGAGTCCCAGATCCAGGGTATAGCGCAGGTGCAGATCGAAATTCTGAACCGGCGCCTGAAAGAGCAGGATCTGTCTATTGAGCTGGACGAGGCGGCAATGAAACTGTTGGCCAATGTGGGTTACGACCCGGTCTATGGTGCCCGCCCGCTCAAGCGTGCGATTCAGCGTATGATCGAAAACCCGTTGGCCCAGCGCTTGCTCAGAGGCGAGTTTTCCTCAGGGAATGTCATTCACGGCACCGTGGACGATCACCAGCTGGTTTTCCGTCCGGGCTGAGTCGAAGGGCGGGGATAGCCATAAACAGGCCGTCACCGCACGGTGACGGGCCTGTTTATGCGTTCGCCACTGCAACTTGCGGGCGCTTATTGTGCAGTGGCAGGTGCCGTGCAATTCTCGTCCGCAATGGTCTGGAACTGCTGGCGCTTCTGATCGATTTCTTCCTGCGTCAGGTAGCGCCACTCTCCGTTTTCCTGCACTCTGATCCGCCCGTTGGTCGCCAGGATGCCCAGGTTGTCTTTCGCCGTCTTGCAGTTTGCTTCGCGCTGTTTCTGTTGCGCTTCTTTAACCGCGTTGACTTTCTGCTCTTCGGCGGTGTGAGCCTTTTGCTCATTCATCGCCTTCACCCGTTCAATCGGGCTCTTGCGAGCCTCGGCGCCAGCTTTCGGAGTGCCCGTATGAATATCGATGGACTCGGATTTTTGTCCAACCGGCTGCCGGTCCCCGAAGTGCACAACGCCGTTTTGGTCGGTCCATTTGTAGACTCCGGCCGCAGACACCGTCAACGGAGCCATAGCCACAATACTGGCCAACAGAAAGCTTTTGATGTTCATGGTCAATCTCGCGTACGTTGTCGGTAAAGCAAGTCAGTTTCAGGATCGGGCGCTCGTGTTATAGTGAATTTTATTGGCGCACTTCGCTCAAGCTTAGCGCAATTCTGTGGACTAATGAATGTATTCGCCATGGCCACTGTGTGCCAGTAATCACGTTTGCACTATTGACAGGGAGTTTCCCGCTGTCAAAATTACCGACTGCCTGAAAACTGGGGTCAATGCGGCAGGCAATCCCGAGCAGTATCCCCTGTTGATTACCACACTGAACACTCTGCGTTTGTGATGCAGAATGGCTGTTGCGTGTCGCAACCCGTTGTTGAACCGTTCGTCGGAACCCTCAGGCGACCGGTAGGCCAGGAGGCAACCTCTCGTCTAAATAGTGTGGCGGAACATCCGGTCCGGCTTTCAAAAGAAGCATCAGTTCCGGGTATCCAGGCGACCGGGATTCATCCCGGCACATTCACTCGAAGCAGAGGGTAGAAATCGTGGAGTTATTGTCTGGCGCCGACATGCTGATCCGGTCCCTTCAGGATGAAGGTATCGAATACATATACGGCTATCCGGGTGGTGCAGCACTGCACATTTATGATGCGCTGTTCCGACAGGACAAGGTCAAGCATATTCTCGTACGTCATGAACAGGCAGCTGTTCACATGGCGGACGGCTATGCCCGCGCGAGCGGCAAACCAGGCACTGTCCTGGTGACATCGGGTCCTGGTGCCACCAACACCATCACCGGTATTGCAACTGCCTTTATGGATTCCATTCCCATGGTGGTTCTGTGCGGGCAGGTCGCGTCCACGCTGATTGGCGAGGATGCGTTCCAGGAAACCGACATGATCGGTGTCTCACGACCCGTGGTGAAGCATAACCTCAGTGTTCGCCACCCGGAAGAAATTCCGGAAATCATTCGCAAAGCCTATTACATTGCCACCACCGGGCGGCCGGGGCCGGTGGTGGTCGATATCCCGAAAGACATGACAACGCCCAACGAGCGTTATGAATATGTCTTTCCCAAGAAGGTCAAGCTGCGTTCCTATAACCCTGCCATCCGGGGGCATGCGGGACAGATGAAGAAGGCGGTGGACATGCTGCTGGCGGCCCGGCGCCCGATCATCTACGCCGGCGGCGGTGTGGTGTTGGGTAAAGCCTCCGGACAGCTGACTGAACTGGCGCACAAGCTGGGCTATCCGGTGACCAATACACTCATGGGTATTGGCGGTTTTCCGGCCACGGACAAGCAGTCACTGGGCTGGCTGGGCATGCACGGGACCTACGAGTCCAACATGGCCATGCACCATTCGGACCTGATCCTTGCGGTGGGCGCGCGTTTTGATGACCGGGTCACCAATGCCACCGAAAAGTTCTGTCCCGGAGCCCGCATTGTGCACATCGACATCGACCCGGCGTCTATCTCCAAAACCATTGACGCGGATGTGCCCATCGTCGGCCCGGTTGATGCTGTCTTGAAGGAAATGTTGTCGCTGCTGGCCGAAAGCCACCAGAAGCCGGACGCCGATGCATTGGCGGCCTGGTGGAAACAGATCGATGACTGGCGAGCGTTTCATGGCATGCGCTATGAAACCAGCGATACCTACATCAAGCCTCAGGAGGTGATTGAGGCAATCTGGCGGATCACCAACGGAGACGCCTACGTGACCTCGGATGTCGGGCAGCACCAGATGTTCGCGGCACAGTACTACAGGTTCGACAAACCCAACCGCTGGATCAATTCCGGCGGGCTGGGCACCATGGGCTTCGGCTTGCCGGCGGCCATGGGCGTCAAGCTCAGTTATCCGGAACACGAGGTGGTCTGCTTTACCGGCGAAGGCAGTATCCAGATGAATATCCAGGAATTGTCGACCTGCAAGCAGTACAACCTGCCGGTAAAAATCGTGAATCTGAACAACCAGGCCCTGGGCATGGTGAAACAGTGGCAGGACATGAACTACGAGTCCCGCCATTCACAGTCCTACATGGAATCCCTGCCGGATTTCGTCAGGCTGGCGGAAGCCTACGGACATGTTGGTATCCGCATCGATCGGAAAGAGGATCTTGAGCCGAAACTGAAAGAAGCGTTTGCCATGAAGGATAGCCTCGTCTTTCTCGATATCTACGTCGATCCGCATGAGCATGTGTATCCCATGCAGGTCGCCCGTGGGTCCATGAAGGACATGTGGCTCAGTAAAACGGAGAGGGTCTGATTCCATGCGTCGCATCATATCTGTGTTGCTTGAAAACGAGCCGGGTGCGCTGTCGCGGGTGGTCGGACTGTTTTCCCAGCGTAACTACAACATCGAGACACTGACCGTCGCGCCTACCGAGGATGAAACCTTGTCCCGGCTGACCGTCACCACAACCGGCTCGGACAAGGTCATTGAGCAGATCACCAAGCAGCTGAACAAGCTGATCGAGGTGGTCAAGCTGGTGGACCTGACCGAAGGGGCTCATATCGAGCGTGAACTGATGCTGGTCAAGCTCAAGGCAACAGGGTCCCAGCGTGCCGAGATCAAGCGGACGGTTGATATCTTCCGCGGTCAGATCGTCGACGTCACGAGCACCGTCTATACGGTTCAGTTGGCGGGTGACACCGACAAGCTGAACGCCTTTATCCAGGCGGTCGGTGCGTCTGGTGTGCTGGAAGTCGTCCGTTCCGGCGTCTCGGGGATTGCCCGGGGTGAAAAGGTTCTGAGTCTCTGAGGTTTCAGCGCTCTCATTTAATAGCAGGCCGTCAGGCCAGATAATGAAAACAGGGGTTTTGCATGAAAGTTTATTACGATAAAGACTGTGATCTGTCCATTGTTCAGGGCATGAAAGTTGCGATTGTTGGTTATGGCTCGCAGGGCCATGCCCACGCTAACAACCTGAAAGAGTCCGGGGTAGACGTTGTTGTGGCTCTCCGTGAAGGGTCGGCGTCTGCCGCCAAAGCCAAGGCGTCTGGGCTGACCGTAAAGAGCGTTGCCGAAGCCGCGAAGGAAGCGGACATCGTCATGGTGCTGGCGCCGGACGAAAATCAGAAGGCGATTTACGAAGCACACATCGAGCCCCACCTGAAGCAGGGCGGTGTGTTGGCGTTTGCTCACGGTTTCAATGTTCACTACAACCAGATCGTTGCCCGCAAGGACCTGGACGTGATCATGATTGCGCCGAAAGCGCCGGGTCATACCGTGCGTACCGAATTCACCCGTGGCGGTGGCATTCCTGACCTGATTGCAGTTCATCAGGACGCATCTGGCAACGCCAAGAACATCTCGCTGTCCTATGCCAGTGCCATTGGTGGTGGCCGCACCGGAATCATCGAGACGACGTTCAAGGACGAAACTGAAACGGATCTGTTTGGTGAGCAGTCGGTGCTGTGCGGTGGCACAGTCGAGTTGGTCAAGGCCGCTTTTGAAACCCTGACCGACGCAGGTTACGAGCCGGAAATGGCCTACTTCGAGTGTCTGCACGAGCTCAAGCTGATTGTTGACCTGATGTATGAGGGCGGCATTGCCAATATGAACTACTCCATTTCCAACAATGCGGAATACGGCGAGTACGTGACCGGGCCTGAAGTGATCAACCAGCAGTCCCGTGATGCCATGCGCAATGCGCTGAAGCGTATCCAGAGCGGTGAATACGCCAAAATGTTCATTCAGGAAGGCAGTACCAACTACCCGTCGATGACTGCGCGTCGCCGCCAGAACGCCGAACATCCCATCGAAATCGTTGGTGAAAAGCTGCGCTCCATGATGCCCTGGATTTCAGCCAACAAGATCGTTGACAAAGAGAAAAACTAAAGCTCATGCCTGTTTGGAAACGCGGCTTTCGGGCCGCGTTTTTTCGTTCAGGCACAATGCCACGGGCTGATCAGCTATAATGCCCCAACATGTTATCCAGGAAGAGTGGAATGACTGCCAAGAAGCAAACGCAGGAACACGAGGCCGCACCCGAGCATGATCTGACTGACGGTGAGGTTGTGGAGGAGGAGTTGGTCGAGGGCGCACCTGTCCGTCGAAAAGGCATCTATCTGCTGCCCAATGCACTAACCACCGCGTCTCTTTTCTCTGGCTTCTACGCCATTGTCTCAGCGGCCAACGGTGTTTTTGAAAATGCCGCCATCGCCATTTTCGTGTCGATGATCCTGGACGGGCTGGATGGGCGGGTTGCCCGGATGACCAACACTCAAAGCAAGTTCGGCGAAGAATACGATAGTCTGGCCGATATGGTCGCATTTGGTGTCGCGCCCGGACTTGTCGCTTTTTTCTGGTCGTTGAACAACCTCAACCAGGTTGGCTGGGCGATTACGTTCATCTATGTGGCCGGCGCTGCTCTCAGGCTTGCCCGCTTCAATACGCAGATTGGCTCCGTCGATAAAAAGTTCTTTGTCGGTCTCCCCAGTCCGTCAGCGGCTGCTGCAGTAGCAGGTCTGGTCTGGTGTTTTCATGCCTTTGAACCTGCCGCCTGGCTCACCCTTCTGACCATTGTGGTGGTGGGTGGCTCGGGTGTGCTGATGGTCAGTAATATTTTATACCGCAGTTTCAAGGATCTCGATTTGCGGGGGCGGGTGCCATTTGCGGCCATCCTGGTGGTGGTTCTGATGTTTGTCGTGATCGCACTTGATCCCGGTACCGTATTATTCAGTGGTTTTCTCATTTATGTGTTGTCCGGCCCGGCCCGGGCGCTGGTCAGAAAGTCACGGCGACCTGCCAGCGAAGAGGGCTGACTGTCTTATGCCGGGGCCATTTGCCCCGGAATCATTTCAGGCATGACCGGTCAAACGTAGTTCGCTGTTTTGTGACGGAGTCATGCCATGATGATCAAAAAAAAACGGGTATACGGATTTAATGGTTGATGGGGCACCTTCACCCCACCAACCTGATACCACCCTCAGATGGTTGATAGATCGACCCCGTAGTTGAGTTCCTCTGCAAAGTCCGGCAGTCCGTAACCGATGGTTTTCTTGTAGAACGGAGAGACCTTCGCAGTCGGAGCCTTCTTCTTGTGCTTCGTGGTGTAGAGCATTCGTGCCCGCATCACCTCGAACGAGTAACCACGCCCTTCACGGTTCTTGTCCTTGGCCAGTCGGTTGATGGACTCCGTGTAAGCGTTGGTGACGGGCATGTCCGTCTCGAAGTAGGTCATGATCTCTTCGTGCCAGTTGCCCACCGCCCTGACCAAATCACTCCAGACTTCCTTCTGGCCCTTCGGGATGGTGGCTATCCAGTCGTCCAGGGCGGCTTCTGCCTGGGGCCGTGTAGTGGCGTCCCAGATGCCGTAAAAGCGTTCCTTGTGCTCGTAGGCGGCCAGCAGTTGCGGGAATGCGCCTGTCCAGGTCTCCATGATGAGGCGCTCCCGGTCTGAGACTTCGTGAGCGCGTTTCAGCAGGATTTTCCGGTCTCCCTTGAGGGTTCGGCTTTGGGAAGGTTTTAGCTCCTTTCTGAGGCCCTTGCGCACCTTCTCCAGGGCATCGTTGGCCATACGCACCAAATGGAATTTATCGACCACGATGCGGGCCTGTGACAGCACAGTCTTGACCGCCGTCCGGTAAGGGTTCCACATGTCCATGCTGACGATCTCGACCTTCTGTAGGTCTTTCAGCTTCATCAGGTAGTTGGTCACCACGTCCTGACGGCGTGTGGCCAGCAGGTCAAGCAGGGTTCGCTCCTCGATGTTGGTCAGAATGCAACGGTAACGCTTGTTCAGGTACAGCTCGTCGATGCCCAGAATTCGGGGCGTCTCGAAGCGGTGCCAGCGCCCCAGGAACTCGGCGCGGGCGTTGAAGATGTCGCGTACCGTCTTCTCGTCCAGGCCGGTCTGTGCCGCCACGAAGGTGTAGGGGTGGTTGAAGGATTCCTTCTCCACGTATTCATGCAGCCGCAGCGTCATGCGGAAGCCGTCCACCATCTCCGGTAGCTGGGGCCTGAATGTGGTCTTGCAGGCCCGGCAGGTATACCGGCGGCGGACCACCCAGAGGGTGACCCGCTTGCCGTGGATGGGCAGATCACGATAGGGAACATCACGCTTGCCGAACCGCACGAATTCACCCTGCACGCCGCATTCCTCACAGGCGATGGGATCGGGCGCGTCCACCTGGAAGTGCATTTCGTCGTCGGTGGATTTACAGCCCAGCACCTGGTACTCAGGCAGGTGCAGAATGTTGTCGGGCATTTCGGTCATGCGGCCCACTCGTTACAGCTGACGAGTGTCACATTGGTAAGCTTCATTTACCTCTCCTCTCTTGCAAACAATGATACTATCCCCTAGTATATTGAAATACTATCCACCAGTATAGTTCAAGCTACTCAGAGAGACAGCTGCATGCATACGATCAAAGACAAAGCCAAGCTATTAGCCCGCGTTCGTCGCATTCAGGGGCAGGCAGCGGCATTGGAAAAGCAGCTTGACGAGGAAGGCGATTGCACGGCTGTGCTGCAACAAATCGCCGCGATTCGAGGGGCGGTGAATGGACTTATGGCAGCCATTATTGAGGGACACTTGACTGATCACGTCGTCAGGGAACCCGAGTTGGAGCAGCGGCAACAAGACTTGGAAGCTGTGCTTCAGGTCATCAAGTCCTACCTCAAGTAGAACATCACGAGCTACAGCGTGGATACCTAGCCAGAGGCGAACTTTGGCAGTGATTTAATATCCGCTCCCCTGAAGTTCTTGCGGAACCGGATCTGTTAGCAGGACTACGCCATCAATCGCCACCACTTTCATTGGCCTTGCTGACCATAATTTTTATCAACTCGGAGTATTACAGTATGCATGGTCACAGGCTCGAAGAATGGCAACACAATCATGTTTTTGGTCAAGATCGTAAAAAATCCGGTGAAATACGCTCACTGATCGTCGTCGCTCTAACTGTCGTAATGATGGTGTGGGAAATTCTGGCAGGCATTATTTATGGCTCGATGGCCCTCCTGGCCGACGGCCTTCATATGGGCTCTCATGCTGTCGCTCTCGGTATTGCAGCCTTCGCCTATGCATACGCTCGCCGCAACGCAGGCAATACACAGTTTTCATTTGGCACCGGGAAGGTCAATGCGCTGGGCGGGTTCACCGGCGCGGTCCTACTGGCAGGCTTCGCCCTGTATATGGTCATTGAAAGCATCGACCGTTTCATTCATCCGGTCGAAATTTCGTTCAATGGAGCCATTTTTGTCGCCATCATCGGCTTGATCGTCAATGGAGTATCGGCCTGGATCCTGGGCGGGGAAGACCACGACCATGGGCATGGGCATGGGCATGGGCATGGGCACCATGATCATAACCGTCGAGCGGCCTACTTCCACGTACTCGCCGATGCCTTAACTTCGGTATTGGCGATTGCTGCCTTGCTGGCCGGAAAGTATGCGGGCTGGAACTGGATGGACCCAATCATGGGTATCGTCGGTGCGTTACTTATTACCCGCTGGTCATGGCATCTATTGAAGGACACTTCCTGCGTGCTGCTTGATAAACAGCGCAGCGACTTGGAGCACGACGTCAGGCAATCCATCGAGAATGGCGATGCCCGAATTAGCGATCTGCACCTCTGGGCCATTGGACCAAATATTCACGCCGCCATTGTCTCGATCGTTTCGCATGCTCCTGATTCGCCTGCCGTTTATAGGCAACGCATTCAGGCTAGGTGCCCGTCATTAGTACACGTTACTGTCGAGCCCCAGCGTTGTATTAATGAAACGAGGGAAACCAACGCCGGATAAAGAGATTTCGTGGCTCCAGCCCATTGTGGAGCCTCGAAAAAAAACTTACAGTTGACCGTATAAAATCCATGCGCCCACTGCAATCAGCGTTAGTCCGCCAAAAATTTCTGCTCTGTGTCCCATGACCGACCCTATAGCACGCCCTAGCATTATGCCAATAGTCACCATGAGGGTCGTTGCAAGCCCAATCAAAGCTGAAGCTATCCATATGTTGACATTGATGAAGGCCAGACTAACACCCACCGCCATAGCATCAATACTGGTACTAAATGCCGTTAGACAGGTCCGGAGCAAAGACATTTTTTGGGCCTTATGCTCCTCACTACCCCCATCAGGCCTTGTACCCTCATAAATCATGTGAAGACCCAGGACCGTCAGGAGTGAAAAAGCAATCCAGTGATCCCAGGCCTCCACATAGCTTGCTGCTGATTTTCCAATTAGCCAGCCTACAAGCGGCGTAATTGCTTCGATAGAACCAAAGATGATTCCTATTCTGAAAGCTTCAGTGAGGCGTGGTTTTTTAAGGATTGCGCCTTTACCAATCGCAGCAGCGAAAGCATCTGTGGACATGGCAAAGGCAAGCAAAAGAAGGGCTATTGGGTTCATCTAACTGACTCCGGTCGGGCATATCGAGTCCACGATATATCCACACGCCCGACCTTAGGCATGGATATATCGATGGTCTCGCCAACCGAGAGGTGTTCGCACCATGGCATCTGGCCAATTATGTTGACACGAACTCTTCCGAGTTTCGGAAGCAGGCTACTCCCCAAAGAGGGTGCAATATAACAACTATCCTGAACGATCACAAATGTTTGATAGTTGACGTGTATATTCTCTGATCTATAAAGCGCCCTAGGGTGGTGCCACGTTTGCCGGAATATGCAAACGTCCCAGCCATCATTAAATCCGCATCCATCAATCCAGGAAATCGTCATTTCCCAACTTGACAGACACCTTAATCGTATTGGGGCACATCAACCAATAAATCCGTTGAGATGAGGGATTGCGACCTCCCCACAATACCTAGAGATCAACCAGATTTTCCGGTTACCCAAAAAAACCTGCCTGGGCTCTCCCGCAGTCCGCAGTCACTCCAGAATCGGTTTTTCGTAACCGGCGGGCATTCATGGCGGGCACGCTGGCGGCCGCCGCCGGCCTGGTCATGCCACCGCTGGCGTACGCCGGTTCCTTGCCGCGCCCCGGCGAATCACTGGATTTTCGCAAGATGCCTGCGTTCTCTACGGACGAGAAACTGACGCCCTATGACGATGTCACCAGTTATAACAATTTTTACGAGTTCGGCACCGACAAGGGCGACCCGGCCCGCTACGCGGATGCGATGAAAACTGCGCCCTGGAATGTCAAGGTTGAGGGCGCCTGTGATCGGCCGGGGAATTATGCGCTTGAGGATTTGCTCAAGCCCCATGACTATCAGGAGCGCATCTACCGGCACCGGTGCGTAGAAGCCTGGTCCATGGTTGTGCCCTGGATTGGTATTCCGCTCGCCGATATGCTCAAGCGGTTCCAACCGACAAGCCAGGCCAACTACGTTTACTTTGAAACGCTGAATGATCCCGAGCAGATGCGCGGACAGCGTTCGGCTTTCTCGACAATTGATTGGCCCTACCAGGAAGGGCTGAGGATGGATGAAGCCATGAACGAGCTCAGTTTCATGGCGGTAGGCCTGTACGGAAAAACGCTGCCCAATCAGAACGGTGCGCCGCTGCGACTCGTGGTGCCCTGGAAATACGGCTTCAAGAGCATCAAGTCGATTGTCCGTATCCGGTTTCAGGAAGCCATGCCGCCGACGACCTGGTCCCGCCTGGCGCCGAATGAGTATGGTTTCTACGCCAATGTGAATCCCGATGTCGACCACCCTCGATGGAGTCAAAAGCGGGAGCGCCGGCTGCCGTCGGCTCTGTTCTCCGCCAACTGGATCGATACACGCCTGTTCAATGGCTACGAACAGCAGGTCGCAGGGTTATATAAAGGTATGGATCTGAGGCGATACTTTTAGTGGTTGCTGCGGAGCGAACGAATAACTCAGCCCTTTGGATGGTGGGTTTCCGGCTGACTGCGGCACTGCTGGCCTCGGTTCCACTGCTACGGTTACTGCTGGAGATTATGCAGTCGCAGCTTGGCCCTGATCCGGGAGAGGTGGTTACCAAAGCGTTGGGGCTGGCGGCTTTCCAGTTATTGTTGGTGACCCTGGCAATGACGCCTCTTCGCAAGATCACTGGCTGGACCGGTTGGATCAGAGTACGCAGAATGCTGGGGCTGTTCAGTTTTTTTTATGCGGTGCTGCACGTTCTCGCGTTCCTCCAGTTTATCGTTGGTTGGCAGGATCTTTGGGCGAGCTTCACCAAACGACCGTATATCATTCTGGGGATGATTGCCTTCACCGGGATGGTTCCCCTGGCCCTTACATCAACCAAGGGTATGATGAAACGACTCGGCAGGCGCTGGAAAGTGCTTCATCGCACTATCTATATTATTGCCCTGGCGGCCTGGGCTCATTTTTTGTGGCAGGCCCGCAGCGATATCGGCGAAATGGTGGCCTATGGAACTGTGTTGCTGTTTTTGTTGGGGTGGCGTCTGTTCTGGTCGCCTGTCTTCCGTCATGCAGTGCCACCAAACCGCCCCTGACCGGTCGTTTCGTGTCCATTCTGATTAAAGCGTGATCGTGGCTGTAGCGGGAAACCGAAACAAGTCAGAAATAGTTTTGCAATGTCGTTGACACTTCCGCGGTGGTCTGTAGAATGCGCGTCTCTTTCAGGGACACAGCGGCTTAGGCCGGGTTGCTGGAAGGGGTTAACCGTTTGAATTGATTGATGATTAAGTGATTCAGAAATAGCGGTTGACAGAGGTGGTAAACGCTGTAAAATGCGCACCTCGATTGGGCGAACGCCCGGCTCTTTAAAAAGTTGATCAAGTAATTCGTGTGGGCGCTGGCTGTGATGTTTCGGCAAGAGATATCAAGG
>JASBRL010000036.1 GCA_030149475.1 Marinobacter sp. | reverse complement strand
ACGAGCCCGGCGTTCGCCGGATCGTCAAAGTCACGGTGCGCACCAGTGATCCTCAGGGCCAGCTGTACCTGGAGCCGGAAGTCAGCCTGGAAGGCTGGGTAACGTCCCTGCCGACGAGTGTCGCCAGTGCCCAGCAGGTTATGGACCTATACTGCGACCATGCCACCAGCGAGCAATTCCACAGCGAGTTTAAGACCGACCTGGACTTGGAGCGGTTACCTTCCGGCAAGTTCGACACCAACAACCTGGTGATGGCCTTCGCAACACTGGGCTACAACCTGCTGCGCTGGATGGGTCTGCGCCTCACCGGCCCGGATGCGCCAGTGCGCCACCCGGCCAAGCGCCGTCGCCTGAGAACCGTGATGCAGGAACTGATGACCATGGCCTGTCGTCTTGTTCACAGCGGCCGACAGTGGCTGCTGCGTTTTGGCCGCCACTGCCCAGGCTTTGCGGTTTACCGCGACCTCTACCAGGGCCTTGCTTCGCCCGGATAGAAAATCTAATTTACTCCGCTACCCGATACTACCCGACGAACTCGACCGGGCCGGACTGCCGTTGCCTAAACACCGGAATCTGATCAAAATCCGTTCAATTCGTGGCGGCTATCGGTGCTCAGTTCAAGAACTCCTCCTGAAAATAGCCCGAACAACTCCGAAAAGTGGTGCAGTCTGGCTAAACTGGGGCCAGGCTGGCTATATTGGGAGCGAAGTCACTGATTCAGGCATCTGTTAATAGCGCTGATCAATCATCGGGTCGATGTGTCGTTATCGCAGGCAGTGGGTCGAAGCTGTGCTAATCTCAAAACAGACCTCAGGCCGTGAGGCCGATCCCGGCGCCTGAACGGCCTGTCGTGGACAAGTGGGCCGCAGTTGCTGCGGCTGATGTGGGTGAATACCGGGACGATTTCGTCAGCGAAACCAGACAGATCCGGCGCGGAACGACAGTGACGAGCAGGCTGTTTAGAGTTTTTGCTCTATATAAATCAATAAGTTAAAGAGCTAAAACTCTAAAAAAGTTCGATACATGTGAATGTCAATTAAGTACAATGCGGAGCGTTTTCAGGGTGTCCGCGAATAACTGACCAGGTGTGTGGGCGCAAGGAACAACAATGACAAGCAGGATGAGGTATCAATGAACTACTTTCTGACGGGTGGAACCGGATTCATCGGCCGTTTTCTGGTGGAAAAGCTGTTGGCGCGAGGTGGAACTGTCCACGTGCTGGTGCGGGAGCCGTCCCTGGCCAAACTGGACAGGTTACGGGAGCGCTGGGGTGCAACCGACGATCAGGTCAAGGGGGTCATCGGTGATCTGTCCAGCCCCGGGCTGGGCCTGGATGCGAAAACACTCAAAGCACTGACGGGCAAAATAGACCATTTTTTCCATCTGGCCGCGGTTTACGACATGGGGGCCGACGAAGACGCCCAGGAAATTGCCAACATTGAAGGAACCCGTCATGCGGTCGATGCGGCCACGGCCATGCAGGCCAGCCGTTTCCATCACGTCTCCTCCATAGCGGCAGCGGGTCTGTTCAAAGGCACATTCCGAGAAGATATGTTCGAGGAGGCAGAAAAGCTTGATCATCCGTATCTGAAGACCAAACATGAATCCGAAAAAGTAGTGCGTGAGTCCTGCACCCTCCCGTTCCGGATTTACCGTCCGGGCATGGTCATCGGCCATTCCCGGACCGGTGAGATGGACAAGGTCGACGGGCCCTACTATTTCTTCAAGATGATCCAGAAGATTCGTCATGCGTTGCCGCAATGGGTGCCCACCATCGGCATCGAGGGCGGTCGACTGAACGTGGTGCCGGTAGACTTCGTGGTGAATGCCATGGACCACATTGCGCACCTGGACGGCGAGGACGGCCAGTGTTTCCATCTGGTGGACACCGATCCCTACAAAGTGGGTGAGATTCTCAATATCTTTGCCGAAGCCGGTCACGCTCCTCGTATGGCGATGCGTATCGACTCGCGGATGTTCGGTTTCATTCCGCCGTTTATCCGCCAGAGTGTAAAGAACCTCCCGCCGGTGAAACGACTGACCGGGGCGATAATGAATGATTTCGGCATTCCGCCGTCGGTGTTGTCGTTTATCAACTACCCGACCCGGTTCGATGCGCGGGAAACCGAGCGGGTACTCAAGGACACCGGTATTGAAGTACCGCGCCTGACCGACTATGCGCCGGTGGTCTGGGATTTCTGGGAGCGTCACCTTGATCCTGATCTGTTCAAGGACAGGACCCTGCGCGGCACCGTGGAAGGGCGGGTCTGTGTGGTGACCGGGGCAACCTCTGGCATTGGCCTGGCCACCGCCCACAAACTCGCCGAAGCTGGCGCGATTCTGGTGATTGGCGCCCGCACCAGGGACAAACTTGACGCTGTCGTTGACGAACTGGAAGCAAAAGGTGGCAACGTACACGCGTACCAGTGCGATTTTTCAGACATGGAGGATTGCGACCGGTTTGTGAAAACCGTATTGGACAATCACGGCCAGGTCGACATTCTGGTGAACAACGCCGGTCGGTCCATCCGCCGTTCGCTGGCACTGTCATTTGACCGCTTTCACGATTTCGAGCGCACCATGCAGTTGAACTATTTCGGGTCGGTGCGCCTGATTATGGGATTCGCGGAATCGATGCTGGAGCGGCGCTTCGGTCACGTGGTGAACATCTCCTCAATTGGTGTGCTCACCAATGCACCGCGGTTCTCGGCATATGTTGCGTCCAAATCAGCCCTGGATGCCTTCAGTCGCTGCGCGGCTGCGGAATGGTCGGATTACAACGTATCCTTCACCACCATCAACATGCCGTTGGTGAAAACACCGATGATCGCGCCGACCAAGATCTACGACTCGGTGCCGACATTGACCCCGGAAGAGGCGGCAGACATGATCGCCGAGGCCATTATCTATCGGCCCAAGCGCATCGCAACCCGCCTCGGTATCTTTGCCCAGGTATTGCACGCGCTCGCGCCCAAACTGGGCGAGATTGTCATGAATACCGGCTACCGGATGTTTCCGGATACCGCGGCAGTGGGTGGCAAGCGACGTGGTGAGAAGCCGAAGGTCTCGTCAGAGCAGGTGGCGTTCGCTGCAATTCTGCGGGGTATTTACTGGTAACCCGGCTATCCCACCTGGCGAAATTTATTCCGGCGCTGGCTCGCCGGGCTCAACAGGGGGCGGTGGGAAGCCGCCCAGGGCTTTCCACCGGTTCACGATCCCACAGAACAGTTCGGCTGTTTTCTCCGCATCGTACGCGGCGGAATGCGCCTCCTTGTTGCTGAACGGGATGCCGGCAAGTTTGCAGGCCTGAGCCAGCACCGTATGGCCATAGGCGAGGCCCGCAAGGGTGGCGGTATCGAATGTGGAGAAAGGGTGAAACGGATTACGCCGGATGTCCGATCGCTCGGCCGCCGCAAACAGGAAGTTGTGGTCAAATGTGGCGTTGTGACCGACCAGAATTGACCGTTTACAGCCCTGGGCTTTCACGGTTTTGCGAATGGCGCTAAAGATTTCGCTCAGGCCCTCACGCTCGGGAACGGCTTCGCGCTCCGGGTCCCACGGGTCGATGCCGGTAAAGTCCAGGGCTGACTGCTCCAGATTGGCCCCTTCAAACGGGTCAATCTGCTGGGTCAGCGTTTGCACCGGGCGT
Source organism: Marinobacter sp. (assembly GCA_030149475.1). GTDB lineage: Bacteria > Pseudomonadota > Gammaproteobacteria > Pseudomonadales > Oleiphilaceae > Marinobacter. The sequence continues at coordinate 34,538 of JASBRL010000036.1, read as the reverse complement.
AGCCAGCCATCCTCGTCAATATCCAGTAAGACTGCCGCCACCTCAAGCAGGGCATCAGTGCGGGCGTTGAAGCCGGCGGTTTCCACATCGACTACGACTGGCAGAAACCCCCGGAATCGGCTTGCCATGGCGGTCGGCGTGTTGGTTTCGTCAGTCACTCAGGCTCCTTGAATATGTCTCGTGGTATGAACGTTAGCGACGGTCCTGTTAACCGGACCGATGATTCAGGTTTGCAGACGCCAGCGCAGGGTTTCACCGGCGCGCAGCGGCACGATTTCACGACTGCCAAGCGGCAGAGAGTCCGGAATCCGGTGTTCCTCGCGTGTCAGAGTGATCGTGTCCCGGTTACGGGGCAGTCCGTAAAAATCAGCGCCGTTAAAACTGGCAAACGCCTCGAGCCGATCGAGTGCACCGAGGTCTTCGAAGGCTTCTGCGTATAACTCGATCGCAGCAAATGCTGAATAGCAGCCAGCACATCCGCAGGCTGTTTCTTTAAGGTTGCGGGCATGGGGTGCGGAGTCTGTGCCGAGGAAAAATCGTGTGTCGCCGCTCACGACAGCGTCCTGGAGCGCCTGCTGGTGCTTTCGGCGCTTGAGAACTGGCAGGCAGTACAGGTGAGGGCGAATGCCGCCAACGAGCATGTCGTTGCGGTTGAACAGCAGATGCTGGGGCGTCAGGGTGGCGGCCAGTTGCCGGCCCGGTTGCTGGCGCACGAACTCAGCGGAATCCGCCGTGGTGATATGCTCCAGGACCACTTTAAGGTCCGGGAATCGATCCAGTGTGGGAGCCAGTACCTGGTCCAGAAAAACTTTTTCCCGATCAAATATATCAATCCCGGGGTCCGTCACTTCGCCGTGGACCAGCAATAACATACCGCAGGCGGCCATGGCCTCCAGTACAGCGTCGATGCGCCGGATATCCGTGACCCCGGAAGCCGAATTGGTGGTCGCACCCGCCGGATAGAGTTTGGCGGCCAAAATGCCCAGGGCAAAGGCTTCGCGAATATCTGCCGGGGTTGTGGTTTCGGTCAGATACAGAGTCATCAGAGGTTCAAAGCGGTCAGAGCGGCTTGCCCGCAGGATTCGCTCTCGGTAGGAAAGGGCCTTGGCGGCTGAAGTCACCGGCGGCGTCAGGTTGGGCATGATGATTGCCCGACCAAAACAACGGGCAGTGGCCGGCACCACGCTTGCCAGAACATCGCCATCGCGTACATGCAGGTGCCAGTCGTCCGGCCGGGTAAGCGTCAATCGTTCGGTCATAACGTGAGGGTTTCCTGAATATTTTTTGCGGTACTGGCGGGCCAGGGCCATACCCGGTAATGGGCGGAGTATATCAGAACCCCGGTCTGAATGGGCCTGCGCCCGGGCGGGACTGTGCAACAAAAGGCATTAAAGAAATTGGTCGCTACGCCGACAACCAGACCGTACCCTCCCGTCCATTGGGTGAGGCAATGATGAAACCGGGTAACGCCAGATGAAAAAAAATTCACGGCTGACAATGCCGATGATCGTGATGGGGCTGATGCTGCCTTTGAAGTCCTGGGCGGCAACCTATGGCGCCGGTATCGAAAACAGTCGCTGGAATCTTCTGGATTCAGTCTTCGATTGTACGTTGACCCAGGACATCCCGGGCTACGGCAAGGCAGTGTTCAGGCACCGGGCGGGAGAAAGCCTGCAGTTTTACCTGGAATCAGAAGGTCGTTTGATGCGTCCCGGTCAGGGATCGCTGGTGGTTGAAGCGCCAGCCTGGCGCCCCGGCGTTGCGCCGGGACCCGTTGCCGCGATTGACGTGGTCGCGAGCAACCGACCGGTTTCTCTGGATCGGCGCCAGACCATGACGCTGATCAGCGGTCTGCTCGATGGGCTGGCGCCGACACTGACGCGCCAGGCCTGGTACAGCCGTGAGCTGATCCGGGTGCGGCTGTCCAATGTCAATTTTGCCCGCCCTTTTGAGAGTTATCGCTCTTGCGTTGCGTCATTGCTGCCTGCCAACTACGACCAGGTCCGGCGTAGCCGCATCGGTTTTGCCAGTGACAGTACCAGTCTGTCCGCCGCTGACCGGCATTTGCTGGATAATATTGTTGCCTACGTACTGGCCGATGCCTCCGTGGAGCGCATCTTCGTTGACGGACACAGCGACCGGATTGGTAGCCGAATTCATAACCGTCAGTTGTCAGAACAGCGGGCTAACGTGGTGGCTGATTACATGATCAGTCAGGGCGTCTCGAAAGACCGCATTATTGTCCGTGCACATGGGGATCAGTATCCGGTCTCCCGGCGCCCCGCGGACAATCGTCGCGCCACGATCCGTCTGGAGCGCCAGGGTGATCGGCCGGACATGCAGCGTGCCAGCAATGGCCCGGATGCCGGCTCAAACGGCTGACAGTCCCTCCAGGTGGGCCATCGCGCTCTTGCCCAGGGCCCGCAGGTGATAACCACCCTCTAACGTAGACACCAACCGGTCACTGGCGTGGTCACTGGCAACGGAGGTCAGCATGTGGGTCAGCCAAAGGTAGTCAGGCTCCTCCAGGTTCAGTTCTGCCAGTGGGTCCAGCCGGTGGCCATCAAACCCGGCAGACACCAGAACCAGTTGTGGTCTGAAATCCTGTAGTCTCTTGAGCCAGTCCGTCTCCACACGTTTGCGGTAGGTTGACGCAGGTGTGCCAGCCGGAATCGGGGTGTTGATGATATTGTCGGCTTGACGGTGCACATGGGAGTGCGGATAAAACGGATGTTGAAAACTGGAGCACATCAGGATGCGCTCGTCGTTCTGGACGATGTCCACGGTACCGTTGCCCTGGTGGACGTCAAAATCCACAATGGCTACCCGCTCCAGTTGGTGGAAGTTCAGTGCTCTCATGGCGGCCAGAGCTATGTTGTTGTAAAAACAGAAACCCATGGACTTGCAGCGTTCAGCGTGGTGGCCGGGGGGGCGTGCACAGACAAAGGCATTGGTGAGTTGGCCGCTCATGACCATGTCCACGGCCTGGACGTTGGCGCCGGCCGCAAGTCGCGCCGCCCGCAGTGTATCTGGCATCAATGCGGTATCGGGGTCGGTGAAAACCCGCCCCCGGGTGGGCTGCATCAGGTCGAGCTGATGAAGGTACTTTTCCGGGTGTACCCCGAGCAGTTGATCATGGGTGATTTCCTCTGGCCTGACCCAGTCCAGATCCTGGCTCAGGCCGCTATCGTTGAGGCACGCGATAATCGCTCTGAGACGGTCAGGACACTCGGGGTGGTCCGGACCCATGTCATGTTTCTGGCAGTCATCGTGCGAAAAAAATCCGGTGGTCATTGGCAACCCTGGTCTTTTGCAGGCCACCGTTGCGGCGACCGTACAGCTTTTGTTTGGCACCAGTTTATCAGTACGGATGCCCCGGCGTCGTCTATCTTCAGAGAGTGACTGCCGGGTTTGGTATCCGGGGCGGTAAAATGCGGCGCCATATTTTACATCACTCCGCGAGAGCTTAAGATAGGGAACGCCGACCCGGACCATCAGGAGGCCTGTCTTGGGCACCCGTTATCTCGAAAGTCTTTTCAATCCCGACTCTATTGTCATTCTGGGCGCTTCTGAGCGCTCCGACAACCTCGGTGGCATGGTCTTGCGAAACCTGCTGGGCGGAAGTTATCCCGGCCGGCTACTTGTGATCAACCAGAACGATTACGACAACGTACACGGAGTTCCGTGTGTCAGGAAAGTCGCGAAAATGGACTTCAGTCCGGAGCTTGCCATCGTGTGCACACCGCCTGACACGGTGCCGAAACTGATTCGCAAACTCGGCGAAGCCGGGGTGAGGACCGCCATCGTCATGACCGGCGGCATGTCCCGGGCCCACAGTAAAACCGGGCAACCACTGATGTATTCGGTTCGTGATGCAGCCCGGGAAACCGGTATTCGGGTCCTCGGTCCCAATACCATTGGCCTGATGGTCCCAGGCAGAAAGCTGAACGCCACCTACGCACACATGGGCGCAATCCCGGGCAAGGTCGCCTTTGTGGGGCAGTCGGGTACGATCGCCAGTTCCCTGATCGACTGGGCTTTTGCCCGGGGTGTCGGTTTTTCCTATTTTCTGACCCTTGGCGACGGCATGGACATTGACCATGACGACTTGATCGATTACCTGGCGCAGGACAGTCAGACGCGGGCGGTTCTGCTTCATATCGAGAATATTCCGAATCCACGGCGGTTCATGTCAGCGGTGCGGGTGGCGTCGCGGACCAAGCCCGTGATTGCCGTCAAGAGTGGACGGGTGCCGGAATCGGAATGGTTTTCCTACGAGTTGCCGGCGGGTATTACCCGCAGCGACCCGATCTTTGATGCCATGCTACAGCGGGCCGGCGTATTGCGGGTGGACGGTCTGAGCGAAATGTTCGATGCGCTGGAAACCCTGACCCGCATGCGCCCCCTCCGCCGGGAGTCGTTGGCGATCATGGCCAATGGTGTTGGCCCGGGCGTTCTGGCGGTGGACCGGTTGTCGGCATTGGGCGGCGAGTTGGCCGAATTGGCCCCGCAGAGTATTGAAGCGCTGGCCCAGAGGCTGCCAGCCTACTGGACCCGTAAAAATCCCATCGACCTGAACTATGATGCCTCACCGGACCTCTACGCCGAGGCAATCCGGATTCTGGCCAAGGATCCGGGCATTGCAAACGTGCTCATCCTCTACGCGCCCAGTCTGACCGAAGACAGTATGCAGATTGCAGATGCGGTGATTCGCGCGGTCAAAGGTACCCGCCTGAACGTGTTTACCTGCTGGCTGGGCCAGGCGACAGTCATGGATTCCCGGGATGCGTTTTACCAGGCCGGGATTCCGTCGTTTTTCTCACCGGAAAAAGCGGTCAAGGCGTTCATGCAACACGTTAATCATCAGCGGGTTCAGCGTCTTCTGGCCGAAACGCCGGAGTCTTTTACGGATCATTTCGCCGACCATTCCCAGACCCGTGCCATCGTGCTGAACGCGTTGCGGGGCAAGCGCCTGCACCTGTCAAACCAGGAAGCCCGGGATGTTATCCGCGACTATGGCATCAACACCATTGATACCATTTACTGTGACGATATCGAGGAAGTTCTGGAGGCGTTCTCAGTCGAGCGACGGCCAGTCGATGTAACCATTATCCACGAACTGGCCTGTCATCCCTTTATCGTCCCGAAAGGAGGCCGGGGACGCTATAAGGCTACCATTCAGGGGCTGAACAGCGAGAGCGCCATTCTGGAATCCTGTCGGGTGCTGATGGAGGACTATCAGACCTATTATCCGGACAGCGGCTTCCTCGGGTTTGCTGTGCAGCGGTCGTACCAGCATGTGGGCGGGGTTGCCTTCAGTATCGGTATCACCCGTGACCGAATATTCGGCCCCCTGGTGGTGTGCGGTGCTGCCGGCGCGCAGATCAGTGTGATCAGCGACCGCCAGATTGCCTTGCCACCGCTGAATATGGTGTTGGCCAGGGAATTGTTGAAACGCACCTACATGTACAAATTACTGATGGAGCACAGCCAGAGGCCGGAAGAGGACATTCGCGCCGTGGGTGAGACCCTGGTGACGCTGTCACAGATTGCCATCGACATTCCGGAAATCAAGGGGCTGGAAATTCTGCCTCTGCTGTTCAATGAGCAGGGAGCGGTGGCAGTGGATGTAGCCATTAACCTGTCTGAGCAGCCTGGCCGCCCGATTATTCAGCCCTATCCTCGTGAGCTGGAAGAATGGATAGTGCTGCCCAAATCGGGCCGCCGGGTCATCCTTCGCCCGGTTCTGGCGGAAGATGAACCGTCACACCGGGCGTTTCACCAGTTGCAGTCACCGGAGTCGATTCGTTATCGGTTTTTCCATTACCGAAAGCATTTCTCTCGCGAGGATGTCGCTCAGATGGTCCAGATCGACTACGATCGGGAGATGGTCTTTGTTGCCAATGCCCCCCGCGAAGATGGCAAGGGCGAGGAAACCCTCGGTACAGTGCGAGTCTGGACCGATGCCGATAATCTGCAGTGTGAGTTTGCCGTGCTGGTCCATGACCGGATGAAAGGCGAGGGGCTGGGTATGGCGCTGATGCGCAAGATGATCGACTACTGCCGGGCACGGGGAACGGTGGAAATGGTTGGAAATGTGCTTCCGGAAAACCGTCCGATGCTGAAGCTGGCCGAGGCGCTCGGTTTTGAAATTCACCTCAATCGGCAAGAGGACGTGATGGATCTTCGCCTGGTGCTGAACGAGCCGGAGCGGGACTGGCAGCGTGAGCGCCTGAAGCCTGGCACTCACTGAAGCCTGTCCGGGGGCGAATCAGGTGGTCTCGTCGGCCACGATCGCAGATCGATCTTCACCGCCAAGGGCCTCAAGCAACCCGGGAATCAATCGGGATAACTCAAGGGTCATCAGGGTGAACGCGGCATCAAAACGGGCTGCCACATCGTCGGTATCTACGTCGTCAAGTTTATCCTGCAACGTGTCGCCGAACTTCAGGCGTTTGACCCCGAGTTCCTCATCCAGCACGAACGACAGGTTCTCGTCCCAGGTTACCGCCAGTTTGGTGACCATCATGCCGGCCTCAAGGTGATGACGGATTTCGTCGCCCTGCAGGTCGAGACCCTTGCAGCGAACCACGCCTCCATCTTCACTGGTGTCTTTCAATTCACACTCGGTGCCGAGGGTCAGGGCGGCGGGCAGATCGACGGTTTCGTTGAGCCAGCCGGTAAACGTGAACGAAGGAGCCTGTTGAACCGCGGGGGGCCGGACCGGCAAAGAACCGAGCGATTTTCTCAGGGTTGAGGCCAGCTCTTCGGCCTGTTTGGCGGACCCGGCGTCAACCACCAGTACGCCTTCGGACGGCGCCAGATAGGCATAGCAGCGACGGTTTTTGGAAAAGGCCTGGGGCAGCATCTCCAGCAGAACCTGTTCCTTGATCTCGTCTTTTTCTTTCTTGCGGACCTTGCGGTGCTGCTCGGCTTCCAGCGCATCCACCTTGTCGGCCACCAGTTCGTTGACAACCGAGCCGGGCAACAGTTTTTCCTCTTTGCGCAATGCGATCAGGTGATAGCCGTTCGCGCTGTGAACCAGTTGTTCACCGTGTTTGCCCAGAGGGGGAACCCAGCCCTGTCGCATGGTGTCCTGCGGGCCGCACGGTTTGAAGGCGGTGTCTTGAAGTTGCTCCTCGAGGGATTCGGCGCTGATGTCAAAGGGCTTGGTAAAACGAAACACGCGGGCATTGCGAAACCACATGGGCAATCGGTCCTTGTTTACGGGTGATACAGAAAGAAAACGGGCAGTGTGGCGACGCCGCGGATGATCCCGGGACGTCGCCGCTGGTTATATCTGAAGTACTTCGACCAGAACGGTCTTGATGATAAAACCCAGCACACCAGCGCCCAGCACGATGAAAATGGCGATGGTGCCAAACCGGCCGGCTCTGGATTTTTTGGCCAGGTCCCACACGATAAAGCCCATAAAGCCGATCAACGCCGTCAGTAAAACGGTCATGGCAAGCTGGGAGAATACAGCTTCGTTCATTTGCAACTCCGGTCAGGCCTCAGAAGAGGAATCGCGCAGGAACACCCACTGGTCCTGGCTGGATTGTTCGTCGCTGAAGACATAACCCGCCAGGTTAAAACCTTTCAGGTCGCTGGCCCGGGTTATGCGATTCTGGATGGCGTAGCGGCACATCAGCCCCCGGGCTTTCTTGGCGTAAAAGCTGATCATTTTGTATTGACCGTTCTTCCAGTCCTTGAACTGCGGGGTGATCACTCGGGCGTCAAGATTCCGGGCCTGCACGCTGCGGAAATACTCGTTGGAGGCGAGATTAATCAGAACCTTGTCATTCTGCAACAACAGATCGTTAAGCGCCGATGTGAGCGTGTTCCCCCAGAACGCGTAGAGGTCTTTGCCACGATGATTGCTAAAGCGAGTGCCCATTTCCAGGCGGTACGGCTGCATCAGATCCAGAGGCCGTAACAAACCGTACAGGCCGGACAGGATACGCAGGTGGCCCTGGGCGAATTCGAAGTCTCCGCTACTGAAGGATCCGGCATCAAGCCCGGTGTACACATCGCCCTTGAAGGCCAGCACGGCTTGACGTGCATTGTCGGGAGTGAAAGGTGTCTGCCAGGACTGAAAACGTTCGGCGTTGAGTTGGCCCAGTTTGTCGCTGATGCTCATCAGATTACTGACCTGATGAGGCTCCAGGGCTTTGAGCTGATCGATCAGTTCCCGGGACTCGTCCAGGAATGCAGGCTGGGTATAGTCGCTGGTCGCCAGCGGGCTCTCGTAATCCAGCGTTTTGGCGGGTGATATAACCATCAACATGGGCGGTCATCCTCATTCATCGGGGTACGGTAAAGCCTCTGCACACAACGCTGCCGGGGCATTCAGTCTGTTTACGTCGACCGTGCTGGTCAGATCAGCGCCGCAGGAACGCCAGCAATCGGGCCTGATCAAACGGCCAGTCCAGCTCCTCGCCGGTGTCATCACGTCTGAGCACCGGGATCCGGGTGCCATAGGTGGCCACCAGCGACGGTGACTGGGCGATATCAATCGCATCAACGGGAATTGGCTCGGGTAATGGGGTGTGCATCAACAGCGTCTCGGCCAATTTGCAAAGATGACAATCCGAGGTGGTAAAAAACTGCAGTGCCATGTCAGTCATTGGGCGTTGATCTGCTGGCCGTTGACATCGTGACTGTCTGCTCCCATCAGGTACAGATAGGCTGGCATGATGTCTTCCGGTGCCGGATTGGTATCCGGGTTTTCGGCCGGGTAGGCCCGCGCCCGCATACTGGTTCGGGTGGCACCGGGATTCAGCGTGTTCACCCGGACATTGTGGCGTTCGTCGTCCAGTTCATTGGCCAGCAACTGACTCAGACCCTCTACCGCAAACTTGGAGACGGCATAGGCGCCCCAATACGCTTTGGCTTTGCGTCCGACACTGGACGAGGTAAAAATAATAGAGGCATCCGTGGACTCCCGCAGCAGCGGAATCAGGGCCCGACTCAGCAGAAACGGCGCCGTCGCATTGACATGCATGACCTTGTTCCAGCCTTCGGGGTCCTGCAGCTCAACCGGGCTGCGCTGTCCGAGTATGGCGGCATTGTGCAACAAGCCATCCAGTCGGCCGAAGTTCTGCTCAATGGTCATCGCCATCTCTTCATAATCCTTGACGGCAGCGCCTTCGAGATTCAGTGGCACAATGGCCGGCATGGGGTGCCCTGCCGCCTCAATTTCATCGTAAACCGCTTCGAGCTTTGAAATGGTCCGCCCCAGCAGAATGACCGTTGCCCCATGGGCCGCATAGGCTTTGGCCGCGGCACGACCGATACCGCTGCCAGCGCCGGTTACCAGGATAATTCGATCCTTCAGCAAGGCTTCAGGCGCTTTGTAGTCGAACATAGACAAACTCCCGGGTTGCGCAGACGGTTGCGATGATTCTGGCTGGCGTTAGGGCGATCAGTATACCGTTTGAAACGTTGAGAATCAGGTCTGATTTTGCGGACTGCTGAATGACATCCGACTCAGGTCGGTGAGATTATCGGGCACACTGGCCTGAGCGGAAATGCTTCCGGTGTGCTGGCACGGGCAGGAAAAGGTGTATTTTTTTGGGGCGCCCGGTAGCCCGGGCCGGGTGGGCTCAACGGTGTTTCAGGCGTGTTGCAGCCTGGTTTTCAGCAGGGACACCAGCGAGGCGGGCGTGGTTACCACATAATCCGCCTGCCAGCCGGCAATCTCGTCAGGGTTATTGATATACCCATACGCGGCTGCCACGGTCTGCATGCCGGCCCGGCGTCCGGCCTCGATATCCCGTTGGTGATCGCCAACATAGATGCCCCGGGCCGGGTCGGCCGCAAGTTGCTCGCAGGCCATGAAAAGGGATTCCGGGTCCGGTTTACGGTTGCGCACATCATCCGGGCAGATAACCGCCCCGGCACTGAGTCCCAGGGCCTTTACCAGGGGGCGGGTGAAGCGGGCCGGTTTGTTGGTGACAATGCCCCAGGGGATATTTCGACGGGCCAGAAGGCCAGTTATTGTGTCCAGGCCGGGGTAGGGGCGGGTGCATTCTGCAACGGTTTTTTCGTACAGGTCCAGAAAACGGTCCAGTTGCGGTGCATAGCCGGGATCGTCCGGCATCAGGCCAAAACAGGTGAATATCATCGCCTGGGCGCCATCGGACACTGACGGTCGGATCAGTGAGTCGTCCAGCGAAGCGAGGCCCGCCTGACGTCGAAGCTCATTAAGGCAGCGTATGAAATCGGGTGCGGTATCAAGCAGGGTGCCGTCCAGATCAAACAGCACAACCGACACGGGGCTCGTCACAGGGTGCCCGCCTCACTGTCGTCACGAGCGTGCATCAGGTAGTTCACATCCACATCGCGCCCGAGCTTGTAGGCCCGGGTCACCGGATTGTAGGTCATGCCGGTGAGTTCCTTGACTGACAGTCCGGCGTGGCGCAGATGGTCGGCCATTTCAGACGGGCGGATAAACCGGCGCCACTCATGGGTGCCTTTGGGCAGCATTTTCAGCACATATTCGGCGCCGACGATGGCAAACAGGAACGATTTGGGGTTGCGGTTGATGGTGGACACAAACAGCGATCCGCCGGGTTTCAGCATTCGGGCACAGGCCTGCACGACGGATCCCGGGTCCGGGACGTGTTCAAGCATTTCCAGACAGGTGACCACGTCGTACTGGCCGGCGCAGGCCGGGTCGGCCGCCAGTTTTTCAATGGTGATCTGCTGGTAGTCCACCTTGATACCGGATTCCAGGCCATGCAGTCTGGCTACTGACAGCGGGGCGTCGCCCATATCAATGCCGGTCACGTGGGCGCCCCGTTGAGCCATGCCCTCGGACAACAAACCACCGCCGCAGCCCACATCCAGCGCGCGCTTACCGGCCAGAGAGACCCGCTCGTCGATGTAGTTCAGGCGCAGCGGATTGATATCGTGCAGCGGCTTGAATTCACTGGTCGGATCCCACCAGCGACTGGCCAGTGCTTCGAACTTGGCAATTTCATTCGGGTCTACGTTCTGGTCTGTCATGGTTCCGTGTCCGTGTTGTTCGATTCGATAATACAGTAATTACGGGGCGGGCGATCAGTTCGATTGCGCGCTGCGAATCTGTTCCGCCCAGGCCTGAACACGTAACATCAGATCCGGCACGTCCACCCGGGTCAGCCGTCCCTCCTGTACCTGGGGGACACCGCCGATCCAGCTATGACTGACCTGTCGGCCATGATTGCTGTAAACCAGGTGAGAAGCGGGATCATACACTGGCTGGACGAACGGATCACTCAGGTCGATCGCAATGACATCGGCCAGCTTTCCTGCCGCCAGGGAGCCCAGTTCGTGCTCGCGTCCCAATGCCCGGGCACCATTGATGGTTGCCATCGCCAGAGCCCTGTGCGCCGAGAGCGCCGCTGCATCGCCGGAAACCACCTTGGCCAGCATGGCGGCGGTGTTGATTTCGCCGAACAGGTCCAGGTTATTATTGCTGGCCGCGCCGTCGGTCCCGATAGCCACGTTCAGGCCGAGTTTGCTCAGGTCTTCAACCGGGCACAGCCCACTGGCGAGTTTCAGGTTCGACTCGGGGCAATGAATGATATGGGCTCCACTGCCGCTCAGTGTTTCAAGGTCGCTGTCGCTGATTTGGGTCATGTGGACACACTGGGTCATCGACGTGAGCAAGCCCAGGTCCGCAATGCGATCAAGCGGGCGCTGACCTGTTTTCTCCACTGCATCGGTGACTTCGAAAGCGGTTTCGTGCAGGTGAAGCTGGATGCGGGCCCCGAGATCACCCGACAGTTGAACCGCCCGGGCAAGCGACTCGTCCGTTACGGTGTAGGGCGCGTGGGGCCCGATGGCCGGCATGATCCACGGATTGCCCTGCCACTGGCGGATCAACGCTTCGCCTTTGGCCAGATAGTCGTCCGGTCCGGAGCCCCACAGGGTCGGCATCTCAATCAATGGAAAGCACAGTTGGGCGCGGATACCGGTATCGTGAGCCACGGTTGCCGCTACTTCCGGAAAGAAATACATATCGGAGAAGGTGGTGGTGCCGGTGCGCAGCATCTCTGCAATGGCCAGGGCGGTACCGTCGGCAATAAAGTCGGCACTGACAAACTGGCCTTCGGCGGGCCAGATGTGATCATTCAGCCAGGTCATCAGCGGAAGATCGTCCGCCAGGCCCCGAAACAGCGACATCGCCGCATGACCGTGCATATTGATCAGCCCGGGCATCAGCACATGATGCGGCAGATCGATAGTTTCTCGGGCCCGGTACTGACGGTCTGCTTCATCCTGGGAAACAATCGCAGCAATGCGATCGCCCTGGATCAGCAGCGCCTGATGGTCCAGCACGGTGTTTGCCGGTTCGATCGGAATCAGCCAGCGGGCGTTAATGCGGGTATCCACCGCAACGATGGTGTCTGCTGTCATGGGTTCGGCCTTGAAGATTACGGAGCGACAGAGGTTCGGGAGCGTGGCGGCTATTCACCCGCGCGTCCCTGATGACCGGAAAGTATAACGGCCCGTCCGCAGAGCGACCACCCTGGGCGGCAAAACCGTTATACTGGCCCGGTCCGCAAAGCAGCGAACAGGCTGACACGTTACTGGCTGACGTGGCGCGACACCCGTCAGGCCCGCTGAGACCGGAGCCTCGTAGAGGCTTTTTAGAAACCGGAGTACCGATATGCCCGATTTGTCGATGTCGTCACAGCCCTCCCGTAACCTGGGTACGGTTGCCCTGAAGTGGCACGGTGACCGGCTTGATCTGCTGGACCAGCGGCAGTTGCCGCATCACGAAAACTGGCTGTCGCTGGATACGGCCGAGGGCGTCGGTCGTTGCATCGGTGACATGGTAGTCAGAGGGGCGCCAGCAATCGGTATCAGTGCCGCTTACGGGGTGGCGCTGGCTGCCCGGCAGGTCACGGACGAGCACTGGCAGAGCCAGATCCGCAGTGCTATTGAGACTCTGGCAAAATCCCGTCCGACCGCCGTCAACCTGTTCTGGGCCCTGTCACGCATGACGTCGGTGCTGGCCGGTTGTGATTCCGCGGCGGAGGCAGTGGCGCGACTGACAGAAACCGCCGTGGCCATTCATCAGGAGGATGTAGCGGCTAATCTTGCCATGGCGGACCATGCGCTGGCGGTGATGGATGACCCCGGCCGGTTTTCGGTCCTGACCCATTGCAACACCGGCGCACTGGCAACCGGGGGCTACGGTACCGCACTGGGTGTGGTCCGTCGCCTTCACGAGGCGGGGCGGCTGCATAACGTGTTTGCCGACGAAACACGACCCTGGCTCCAGGGCAGCCGTCTGACCGCATGGGAGTTAGCGAGGGACAATATTCCGGTCACGCTTAACAGTGACAGCGCCGCTGCGTCGATTCTTCGACAGGGTGAGGTAAAGTGGGTCATTGTCGGGGCAGATCGCATTACTGCCAACGGCGATGTTGCCAATAAAATCGGCACCTACAGTCTGGCCGTTCTGGCCCGCTACCACCGGGTTCGTTTCATGGTGGTCGCCCCTTCAAGTACCGTGGATATGGCACTGGCGTCCGGCGACCACATCCCGATAGAAGAGCGAGACGGCCGGGAATTACTGGAAGTACAGGGAACGCCCGTTGCACCCCGGGACATCAAGGCTTACAACCCGGTGTTCGATGTGACGCCGGCCAGCCTGATTGACGTTATTGTGACAGAGCGTGGCGCCGTATCGGCTCCGGGTGTGGCGGCTATGGAACACCTGTTTGGTGCCAGCCGAAAAGCGTTTTAACTGCAATCGAGAGGGCGTCCACATGAGTTATCAGGCGGTAAACTTCCAGAACAAGCTCGGTCTCGTCAATGAACGGTGGTCGCCTAAGGTGATCGCCGAGATGAATGACTATCAGTTCAAGGTGGTCAAAATCCTGGGTGATTTCGTGTGGCACGACCACAAGGACACGGATGAGACGTTCATCGTACTTGAAGGCCGTATTCGGATTGATTTCAGGGATGGCCATGTGACTCTTGCTGAGGGCGAAATGTACGTTGTCCCGAGGGGAACCGAACACAAGCCTTACGCGGAGCAGGAGGCAAAAATATTGCTGGTAGAGCCACGAGGCGTAGTGAACACCGGGGACGAAGGCGGTCGTCGTACGGCAGAAGATGCCTGGATCTAAAGCCGTGCTCTGGCGAGAATAAACCTGGCCGGGAGGATTGATTTAGCTCGTACGCGGGTCATCCGGCGCCATGCCGGAAGACCCTGTTTGCCATACAGTAGCCGCTAAACGACCGTCAGCGTGCTTGTGCGGTGATTTGCCCGGCCTGGAGAATCGACGCCATGCGCGGATCCAGTTTCAGCATGTCAGCCATGATGTCGCCGCCCTCGCGCACGACGAAATCCATCTTGTCATCCTCCTTCGCGCTGGCTGCCGTCTGCTTGTCCTGCCAGTCTTCGAGCGCCTTGATATTTTTGAACGTTGGCTCATGGTTGATGGTACGCCGGGCGTTGGTAATCGCCAACTGCCGGCGTTCAAGGCCATCCTGATAGGCTTTGCGCTTTTTCGCATTCAGGCTGACGGTGTTCACGTCCCGCTGCTCCTTGAGCAGTTTGATTTCATCCTTACGCAATTTGAATTCAGGGTTGCTGGCAAAGCGTTTGTCGTGATTCGCTTTGAGTTGGTCGATAATGCCGCTGAAATCAAAATATCGGGTGTGGGGGACCGCCTCAATCTGGTCCCAGGGCAGGGCATAAGGCAGAGCATCTTCACCGATGCGTTTGGTATCAATGCGTGTCGGAATCTGTATGTCCGGCATGACGCCCTTGTGCTGCGTGGAGCCACCGGAGACCCGATAGAACTTGGACTGGGTAATCTTGAGCTGACCGTGATTCAGCGGACGAACCGCCTGTACCGTGCCTTTGCCGAACGTTTGTGAACCCACTACCAGGCCGCGGCCGTAATCCTGAATTGCTCCGGCAAAAATTTCCGATGCCGACGCACTCATCCGATTGACCAGCACGACCATGGGACCATCGTAGACCACGGCAGGGTCCTGATCTGTCAGCACCTGGACATCATTTTCTGAATTACGGATCTGCACGGTAGGGCCTTCGTCAATAAACAGCCCCACCAGGTCATTGGCTTCGTTCAGGGCACCGCCACCGTTATTGCGCAGATCAATGACCAGACCCTGAATGCCTTTTTTCCGCAGGGACTCCAGCAGCCGACGTACGTCCCGAGTGGTGCTCTTGTAATTGGGATCACCCTGTTGCATGGCCTGAAAATCGGCATAGAACGTGGGAATGTTGATTACGCCAATCCTGTAGTCCTTACCGTCCCGCTTCAGGTTGATAACGTCGCTTGTCGCGCTCTGTTCTTCCAGCTTTACCTTGTCACGCTGAATCGAAATGCTGCGAGTCACCGATTCGTCACCGGCGCTGGCGGGAATGACTTCCAGATTCACGGTGGATGCGCGGGGACCGCGGATCAGATCGACGACTTCGTCCAGGCGCCAGCCGATCACATTGACAGGCTTGTCCTCGTCCTCCTGCTTGACGGCAACAATGCGATCGCCCGGTTTGAGCTGACCCTGCTTCGCGGCCGGTCCGCCCGGCACCAGTCGCACAACCTTGGTGTACTCATTGTCCGACTGCAGTACCGCGCCGATACCTTCCAGCGAGAGGCTCATATTGATGTTGAAATTTTCCGAGGTGCGGGGTGAAAAATAGGCTGTGTGAGGGTCCCACACGCTGGTGAAGGCATTCATGTAGGCCTGGAACGCATCCTCGCTGCGAATCTGCAGTGCGCGCTTGCGTTGGCTCTCATACCGACGGGTCAGACTGTCCTGAATCTGCTCATTCGTCTTGCCGGAAAGTCGCTGGGCAAGCACCGCGTTTTTGAGGCGCTTGGTCCACAGGGCATCAAGGGCGGCCTGGTCGGGTTCCCAGTCAGCCTTTGAACGGTCCAGTGTCAGGGTTTCATCGGTATCAAAACGGAATTGGCCAACACCTTTCTGGAGCAGGGACAGCGCGTAATCCAGGCGCTCAACAATGCGCTTTTGCACCGTGTTGTAGATGTTAAATCCTGGCTGGAGTTGCCCGGTTTTAAGGGCCGGCGCCAGCTTGTCACGGTATACATTCAACTGATTGACGTCCTGTTGGGTCAGGTAGATCTTCTGGCCGTCAAGATAGTCCAGGTAGGCGTCAAAGACCTCCCTGGACAAAGCCTCGTCAATGGGCTGATCGCGAAAATGCGTAAACTGGAGTTGACGGGAAATCAGAATGTTGGCGCGTGCCTGCTCAATATCGGGGGAAACCGGCTTGAATGACGGGTCGGTTTCAGTGGCGGCGTGAAGAAGCGCTGGTGACAGCAGCAGACTGGTGACAAGAATGATGCCATGCCGGCGCAACCGGCCCACCAGTGAGAGGGGCGAACGGGGGGGGGAAGTTCGTTCCGCAGTCGTCATAAAGTATCTTACCCGATATCGAAATTAGAGGTTACGGGATTGGTGGGCCCGGCACACAGATCACCGCCCGATCGCCGGTGAGATCTTTCACGCGGTGAATTGATCATTCCGGATCAGTACGCTGTTCGAGAACAGCCAGAATGGCGCATTGGGTCATTGTAGGCAAGGGCCGGGACGGTTGCCAGAGGTCGCAGGTGTCGCTGTGTGACAATCTGTCCATATTGCGGACAGATTGTTACCTTTGAGAGACAGAGAGAACGGGGTCTTCGGCACCCGGGAACGAGAAGCACCGACCTCGAGCGAACCTTCAGCGCTCCCTGAAATGAACTGGCGTCAGAAGGGTGTGTCGGTCCCCGCCTTGTCGAGCAGGAGCGCGGGCGGGCTAAAGCGTTCGCCGAACTGGTCTGCGAGCTCTTTTGCCCGTTCTGTGAAGGCTCTCACACCGGTCTGGTTGATAAACTGAATTGCGCCGCCGGTCCAGGGAGCGAAACCGATACCGAATATACTGCCAACATTGGCATCCTCAACGGTCCGTAAAACGCGTTCTTCGAGGCAGCGAACGGTTTCAATGGCCTGGATGTACAGTATCCGGTCTTTCAGGGTTTCCAGCGGTAAAGCCCCGGCCCCGGGCGTTACCGAAAACAGGGTTTCAAGCTCCGGCCAAAGGTACTTCTTACCGCCAGTCGGGTACTCATAGAAGCCTGCACCTGCGGCCTTGCCTTTACGGTGATGGGTATCTACCAGAGTATCAATGACCGCCTCCGCCGGGTGCGGTTGCCAGGTGTCTCCGGTCGCCTGAAAGTCCTTACGACTCTGATTCCTGACATGCTGGATCAGAGACAGGCTGACTTCATCACAAACCGCCAGTGGTCCGACGGGCATGCCGCTGAGAACGCCGGCGTTTTCAATACTGGCCGGGTGGATGCCTTCGCCCAGCATGGCGACGCCTTCGTTCACAAACGTGCCGAACACCCGGGACGTGAAAAAGCCCCGGCTGTCATTCACTACGATGGGCACTTTGCCGATCTGTAGCACGTAATCGAACGCACGGGCCAAAGTGTTATCCGAAGTTTCTTTTCCGACTATGATTTCAACCAGTTGCATTTTGTCGACGGGTGAAAAAAAATGCAGACCGATGAATTTGTCGGGTCGTGCCGAGGCGCTGGCCAGTTGAGTGATGGGGATGGTTGAGGTGTTGGATGCAAACAGGCCACCGGTTGCAAGCCTGGGCTCGGTTTCCCGGGTTACGTTTGCTTTCAGCTCACTGTCCTCGAACACCGCTTCAATGATCAGGTCGCAGCCATCCAGATCGCTTGCGTCCGTTGAGGGTGTGATTCGGGCCAGAGTGGCGGCTTTGTCGTCGTCTGACAGTTTTCCCCGACTGACCTTCCTGGCCAGCAGGCCTTCGGAGTACTGCTTCCCTTTTTCAGCAGCCTCGAGAGACACGTCCTTGAGCACTACCTCGATGCCCCGGGTCGCTGTGGAGTAGGCAATTCCTGCTCCCATCATTCCCGCACCGAGCACGCCCACTTTACGGAAGCGGGTTCGTTCCACGCCCTGGGGGCGACTGCCGCCGGCTTTAATGGCGTTGAGCTGGAACCAGAAGGTGCCGGTCATGTTTTTGGCGACCTGGCCGGTCACCAGTTCGGTGAAATAGCGGGTTTCGATAAGGTCGCCGTTGTCGATATCCAGCTGGGCTCCCTCAACGGCCGCTGACAGGATACGCTCGGGTGCCGGGTAGCATCCCCGGGTCTTCTGCTTCAGCATGGCAGGCGCAATGGCCAGTTTCTGGGCCATGGCCGGATGGGATGGGGCGCCGCCGGGAAAGCGGAAGCCCTTCTGATCCCAGGGTTGCTGACAACCCGGATGAGCATCAATAAATGCCCGGGCATGGGCCATCATCTCATCGTGCGTTTTGACGACATCGTCGATAATACCGGCTTTCAGGGCTGCCCGGGGCGTCGCCTTTTTGCCCTCCATCAAGTAGGGGAGCGCAGCTTCAAGACCAATCATGCGGGGCAGTCGCTGGGTTCCGCCGCCGCCGGGAAGCAGGCCCAGGGTCACCTCGGGTAAACCGAACTGGATGCGATCATCATCCAGCGCGATGCGGTGATGACATGCCATCGCGATTTCCAGCCCGCCGCCCAGTGCAGAGCCATTGAGGGCGGCAACGACGGGTTTACCGCAGGTCTCCAGGGCTCTGAGGTCGGCTTTCAAGGCGCCAACCATCTGTTCAAAACGTTCGGCATCCGCCTGGGTGACCTGGTGAAGTTCGTTAAGATCGCCGCCGGCAAAAAACGTTGATTTGGCGGAGGTGATGACAACGCCGCGGATCTCGTCGAGATCGGTTTTCAGCTGTTTGATGGTTTCGGCAAAGGCCTCCCGAAAAACACGGTTCATCGTATTGGCAGACTGCTCAGCCATATCAATCGTGAGGGTCAGCACCCGGTCCTGGTCGATTTCGTAACGAATGGCACTCATTGGACGGTCTCCTTCTGGAATAGGGGCTCAGCAGCGTTCGATAATGGTGGCGATACCCATGCCGCCGCCGACACACAGGGTGGCCAGACCGAAGCGCAACTGCCGACGCTCAAGCTCGTCCAGAAGCGTGCCCAGAATCATGGCGCCGGTAGCGCCAAGTGGGTGCCCCATGGCAATAGCGCCGCCATTGACGTTGACCTTTTCGTCCGGAACAGACAGCTCCCGCTGGAACCGCATGACCACTGACGCAAACGCTTCGTTGACCTCGAACAGGTCAATCTGATCGGCTGTCATGGCGGCTTTTTCCAGGGCTTTGCGGGCAGCGGGTGCCGGCCCTGTCAGCATGATGGTGGGGTCCGTGCCGGTGACGGCGGTAGCGACGATGCGGGCTCGAGGTGTCAGCCCCAGGGCCCGGCCTTTCTGTTCGCTGCCAATCAGCATGGCGGTTGCGCCATCAACAATGCCGGATGAATTACCCGCATGATGGACGTGGTTAATCCGTTCAATGTAGTGATATTTTTCCCGGGCGACGCTGTCAAAACCCATTTGGCCGATCATGTCAAAAGAAGGCTTCAGCTTTGCCAGTGACTCAAGGGTGGTATCGGCTCGCACTTGCTCGTCGCGATCCAGAATGGTGACGCCGTTCTGATCGGTGACCGGCACAATGGATCGCGTAAAGTAGCCGTTTTGCCAGGCCTGCGCCGCTTTACGCTGGGAGCGAACCGCAAAACCGTCCACATCGTCCCGGCTGAACCCTTCCAGCGTCGCAATGAGGTCAGCGCCGATACCCTGAGGCATGAAGCCGGTGTGCAGGTTGGTGGCCGGGTCCGTCGCCCATGCACCGCCGTCGGAGCCCATGGGGACTCGGGACATACCTTCGACACCGCCCGCTACGACCAGATCTTCCCAGCCGGAGCGGACCTTCATCGCGGCCAGGTTAACCGCCTCCAGTCCGGAGGCGCAGAAACGATTGAGCGTCACCCCGGCGACCACGTCATCCCAATCGGCCGCTAAAGCCGCCGTTTTGGCGATATCGGCGCCCTGGTCACCGATCGCGGTTACACACCCCATAACAATGTCGTCAACCTGTGAGGTGTCCAGCGAATTGCGTGTCTGTAGCGATTTCAGCATGCCGGTCAGCAGGCTGACCGGCTTGACGCTGTGCAGGGAGCCATCTTTCTTGCCCCGGCCTCTGGGGGTGCGGACCGCGTCGAAAATAAACGCTTCGGTGGTCATGTGGAAACCTCTGGATTGAGTCAGTGGGCGATTGCTGTGTTTTAACCATACCGGGTGCGGCCGGGTGGGTGAAATGGCGTTCGCTGCCAATCGGACTGGCGAAATGAATCAGCGCTGACAGGGGGCCTGAATCGTTCGGTTCATGACAAAGGCTGGCGGGCATTCTATGGTGTAGTCATGGGTAGCCGGTCATCACGGCCTGCTGTTTTACGCGAGGTATGCCATGTCACTACTTGATACGATTGATAACCTGTACGAGCGCCTGGTTGCGGAAGAACTTGAAGACAGTCGGGAGGCCGGTGACACTGAGGATTTTCTGCAGGACGTCATGTGTGTTGCGCTCAACCGTTTGCCGCCCCGTTACTACCGCCACAGTGTGGACATGATGTTCTATCTGGCAGACCGGGAACAGCAGGAAATGCACGACAAAGTGAGATCAGCTGTTGGCGAGGCCCGCGCGTTTGTCGAGAGCCATCAGCGGGACTGAACAGAGCCATCAGCGGGGCTGAACCGAGCCATCAGCGGGACTGAACAAGAGCCATCGGCGGGGCTGAAAAGAGCCATCAGCAGGACTGGAAAGAGCCATCAGCAGGGCCGAGAACAGCCATCAGCAGGGCCGAGAGCTGCCATCTCCTCACAAAACCGCCAACCATAGTCGCGCGCTGCGGCGGAGCTCCCCGCGGTCAATGCCGAAAAGTCCCGCCGGTGACTCAGCGAACGATGGAGTCAAGCGCCTCTGCCAGACGGTTCGCCAGCGCTTCGTTCATTGTGTCCGCAGGCGCACGGACGCACCAGTATGCAACCAGCGATTCAAGCTGGTCATTCAGGTCACCCGACTGTGCCGTTCCGCTCATGCCATCGGCCAGGCGCTGTACCTGAATTTCCATGCGCAGCGCCTGATCCTGTTCGGGCGATGGCTGGGCCGTCAGGATTTCTGCCCGAATAACCAGTTCCCGGGCGGTCAGGTCGCTGTGCGTCTCGGCACGTGCGGACCAGTCGGCAGGCAGTGCCTCGGGGACGGTTGTCCCGTCAACGCGTGAACGGACGTGCTGCTGCCAGTCCCGAATGGTGGCCTCCAGTTGGCTCTTTTCCTCGAGTGATCGCAGGCGGTGAAGTTCAGCACGCAGTTTTTCGGTCATCGTCGCCGATAGCGGCTGCTGGCCAATGACTTTCAGTTCGTTGATCAGTGCCCGGCGTGTCTCGGCGTCGCCGGCTTCCAGCGCCGTGGTCCGGGTCAGTAAATCAGCCAGTTGCGCATCGGCCTGTTCAGTCTGCGCGACCTGCTCGTTTCTGGCCGCATCACGACGGGCGAAGATGGCATCACAGGCACTGCGAAAAGCCTGCCATAGCTTGCGGTCCTGGCGATGCCGGGTGATGCCGATGGATTTCCACTCGTTTTGGAGATTCTTGGCCTGATCCATGGCTTCCCCCAACGGTTCGTGATCCACCAACGCCTCAGCCCGGGCTACGATATCGGCTTTGAGGGCTTCGTTACGATCCCGCTCCTCGTTGAGCGGGGCCTCTACCGCAGCCAGTAGTTCATCGAACCGCTTCTGTAAGGGTCGGTTATCACGGAATTCTACCGGCCAGGCCGCTTTCCACTCATCCCGGGCGACCCGGTGGATCTTTTCGACCGCTTTCCAGTCTGCCGCCTGCCAGTCTGTCTGTTCAACGAACTCGGCCAGTTGCTCGCAAATGGTGCGCCGGGTTTCAAGGTTGGACTGCTTGAGCCCTGATTTTGCAGAAAAATAGGCCTTGCAGGGTTCATACGCAAGGTCAGACGCGTGTTTGAAGCGTTGCCAGAGTTCCCGGTCGGAAGAGCCGCCGAGCTCGCGCCATTCGTTCTGAAGCTCCTTGATCTTGCTGGCTTTGGCCTCCGGCTCCATATGCTGAGCGGCCAGGTACTCCATCTGTTCGCATAAATGAATCTGTTTGGGCTGGGTGGCAAACCCCTGCCAGTCCTGCAGCTCAGCCAGTTGGCCACTCAGTAACTGGAAGCGGGCCTGGAAACCGCGGGCATGACGTTCGTCGAGTGCGCGCAACTGTTGCTGGGCGTGCTTGAAAAACTGTTTCGACTCTTTCAACTGGCGTGATTCAAGGGACTCCGACAGGGCTTCCAGTGTCTTTGCCAGTGCCTGTTTTTCGCCGGCCTGATCCGGGGATCTGGGCGCGGGAGCCGGTTTACGGTCACCGGCCAGACGTCTCAGTTTGACCAGCGTGGCCGGCTGGGTGTAGCCGTCCGGCCAGTCAATCAGTCTGAGCAGCTCCACCGGGCTGGCCGAGTGATCCTCGTCTGTGGAGTCTGTATCCGCACTGTGCGCAAGAAGCGCCCGAATGGCGGGCATCTGCTGATTGAAGCGTTTGACCGCTGCAATGTAGGTGCGCAGCGACTGCATCAGGGCCTCATAGGCCTTTTGCTCGGCCTTTTCGACCCGAGCTTCCCGCGTGGCCTCCAGCCACCGGTTTTCCTGGGTCTTCTGCAGCGCGTCCAGGGCCGCGTGTGAGGGCAGGTAGTCGTCGGCCTGCTGCTTCAGATCAGCGAGTGTTTCTTCCAGTAGTGCCAGCGTATGCTTACGCTCTTCACTGCGGGCCTGCTGGATTCGCTCCGCTTCGGCCTCTTCCTGAAATGCTCTGACGCGTTCCCGGCATTGATGTATCGCGTCGAGAAAGTCGGTCGCCTGTTGGGCTGACGCGGATGATTCCAGCGGTTTCCACTGTTTAAGGAGGGTGTCAAGGCGCGCTTCGTAATATTGGGTGTTGTTACTGCGGGCGTGTTCCTGTGCCTGACGGATCGCCGCCAGGATCGCCTCCTCGCGTCGTTGCCCAAGCAGATCGGCCTCCCGTTGTTCGTGCAGCTTGTGCCGCACGACCTGGTAGACGGCCTTATCTTTACCCCGGGCGTTTCTTTGCAATCGCTGCAGGCTGTTCGGGTCAGTTACTTTTTCAGCGGCCCGTAGCCGGATCTCAGCGGTTTTTCCGGACAGCGCCAGAGTTTCAAGTTGCTGTTCAGACAGGGCGGTCTCCAGTTGGTGCTGTTGCTCATCGACCAATGCCTGCCTGGACGGTTCGTCGACGGTTTCCGCCTTGATTGGCGTTTGCTCGGGCCCGGGTTTGGCTCGCCCTTTGAAAAGTTTCTGTATAAATGCCGCCATGACGATGTCCTTCATAGTTGAAGTCAGTTCACAGTATCCGGCAAAGTAAGGATGGTCCGGATACAACAAGTCAGCTACTGCACACATTGGTAGCCGGGTATAGGGAACCTCTTGATTAAGTCGACAGCCAGTTGCCCGTCGCAGTTGTCACTGTTGTCACTGTTGTCACTACGGACACAATGGAGCAACAGTCTAGCGTTTTGTCGGACAGTGCGGGAAGGGGTTCTATGGGAAAAGCTGAGGATATGGACGCTCCTGAGTACAAGGCTCGGGCCACCGCAATGAGATTGCTCGCCCGGCGGGAGCATAGCCGTGTGGAACTGGCACGGAAACTACGGCAGCGTCAGGTGCCCGCCGATATCATTGCAACGGTGCTGGATGAGTATGAGCAGGAAGGTTGGCTCAGTGATGAGCGTTTTGCGGAGGCCTATGGCCGCCAACGGTTTGACCTTGGTTATGGCCCGCTGCGAATACGCAGTGAATTGCAGCAGCGTGGTGTGTCCATCTGGCCGGATAGTCTGGCCGGGATCCCCGAACAGGACTGGGTGACACAAGCCATCCGCGCTCGAGAGAAAAAGTTTGGCCTGCATAACCTGTCAGGCGACTGGCCGGAAAAAGCTCGTCAGGCAAGATTCCTGGCACAGCGCGGTTTCACCGGCGAACAGAGCGAATCCGCCATTGAGGTCAGCGCTTCCGGTCTGGCCTCGTGATGAGGTCTCACCGTGTCAGGAGGTGACGTCATTTGCCAGCAGGTGGCGCCGCTCGCCCGGAGCGGGTGAAGGCTCGATTCAAAGCGTCGGAGGGGTCATGCCGAGTGCTTTGGGGAGGCTCGGTTTGTCAGCAGGTGCCGGCTCACTGGTCAGTGGCAACTCTTCCCCTGACAGGTCTATGTCCTGTTGCGCAAGGCGATCTGTGGCAACCCGGGGATCTTTCATCCAGACGAGAACGTCATAATAACGTCGGATATTCTGCACGTAGGCCACGGGTTCGTTGCCTCGTGCATAGCCAAACTCGGTTCTGGAATACCATTCCTTTTGCGCCAGCAAGGGCAGGAACTTTTTAACGTCCATCCAGCGATCCGGATCCTTACCGGCACTTTCCGTGAGTTTTCGGGCATCCTCCAGGTGGCCGAAGCCGACGTTGTAGGATGCCAGTGCAAACCAGGTACGGTCCGGTTCCGGGATACGGTCAGGGATTTTATCGTGGACCAGGTTGAAATAGCGGGCACCCCCCTGAATGCTTTCCGCGGCATCCAGGCGATTGTCGATGCCAATGTAGTCCGCTGTGTTGCGGGTCAACATCATCAATCCACGCACGCCAGTCGGGGATTTGGCGTTGGGCCGCCAATGAGATTCCTGATAACCGATGGCGGCCAGCAAACGCCAGTCGATGTGCTGCTTGGCGGCATAGTCCTGAAATAGTGTCTCATATTGCGGGAGACGGTTGCGAATATGATTTACAAACGTTCGGGCACCAACATAATTGAGCCTGTCGAGGTGACCGTAGAAGCGTTCTTTCAACTGGGCGACGGTCCCATCGTCCTGCAGCTTTTGAAAGAATTTTCTGGCCGCCTTGACCAGTGTCTGGTCCTGCTCTGAGGGGAAGAGCCAGGTGATGTTTTCCGGTTTGTCGAGGCTGAAGGCCTGCTTGACGTCGGGAAAGAACACATGGTTCATTGCCAGCTCATTGGAGTCAATCACCGCGACGCTGAACTCGCCGGACTCCAGGCGTTTGAGGATGCCCGCTGCATCCAGGTCCGGGTGCGCACGCCAGTTGAGTCCGTCAACCTGCCTGGCAGCCTGCTCCAGGTGTGGGATGTGGTTGCTGTCCGCTACAACGTGAATGGTCTGTCCAGCGAGGTCATCAAGTTTTTCCGGGCGGGGAGTGTTCCGGTTATAGACAACCACCGATTGCGCCGTCAGGCCGTTAGGTACAGACTGGTAACGATCCTGCCAGTCGGGATTAAGTGCCAGCCCGGCAAGTCCGATGTGCGCGTAGTTGCGATCAAGTACCGAGAGGATCCGGGTGTTGCTGTCGACAACACGCACCCTTAGTTTGACACCCAGCTCGTCCGCAAATCGTTTGGCCAGCTCATATTCAAACCCGGTAGGACCGTCGCGTCCCTCAAAGTAGATAGAGGGTGCGGTGCGGGTAATAACGTGCAGCACGCCTTCTGCCCGGATTTCATCCAGAGTGGAGGGGCGTGAGCAGCCCGAAGCGGCCAGGACCATGCCCGCTATGGCCAGCCATCGAAAGGCGGGCTGAAAGCGAATACGCTGTTTTTCCGGTTCATGCCTTGCCAAATTCATACGCTCCCGTACAGCTTGTCCAACCATGTACGTTGCATCGGATGTGTCGAACACTGCTGTCGGACACGCGTTTTGCGAGTCATTATCAACGCCGGTTGGGCCTCCGTGCCTGAAGAATGATCGCCCAGGGCTTTGTCACAGGTCAATGAAACTGTGCGTTATTTGCGCAAAACCTTGTCAATTCAGGTCCTCACGGGCGTGGTGCCCAGGGGCTCCTGGACACTCATTGCCGGCTGTCAGCGGCGTCGTGATCGGTCAACGGTAAATTGCTAAACCGGGGCGATCTTGTCTGTATCCCGGGGTCTGTTTCCAGTATTATGGCGGCCGTTCAGTCAGACGGGGTTATGATCTCCGACGCGAAACCCCGTGAGTGGTTTCAGCCGATTTCATACCCTTGCATCCCCGATACGCGAGACACAGGTCCAGACCATGTTGGAACTCCGCGGCGCTCCCGCGCTCTCACCCTTTCGCTCCGAAAAACTTCTGAATCAGGTCAAGTCTGCAGTCCCTGGCGTCCGACATGTTTACGCCGAGTACACGCATTTTGTGGACCTTGACTCCGCTCTCTCCGACAGCGAGCAGTCGGTCCTTGACCGTCTGTTGACCTACGGGCCTGGTGTCCGAAATGAGCAGCCTGAGGGCGTTCTGTTTCTGGTGGTGCCGCGTCCCGGTACGCTTTCACCCTGGTCCAGTAAAGCCACTGAAATAGCGGTTAATTGCGGTCTGAAACAGATTCGGCGTATTGAGCGTGGTATCGCCTACTATGTGGTGGCAGAAAGCAAGCTGGGGCTCAAGCAGCGCGAACTGATCGCGCACATGGTACATGATCGTATGACCCAGACGGTATTCCACGAAATGGGGGGGGCAGAACTGCTGTTCAGCAAGAATGAGCCCCGACCACTGGTGAGGATACCCGTGCTGAGTGGTGGGCAGCCAGCATTAGCCGAGGCGAACATGCGCCTGGGCCTGGCACTGACAGACGATGAGGTCGATTATCTGGTGGATGCGTTTCAGGGTCTTGAGCGTGACCCGACGGATGTCGAGCTGATGATGTTTGCACAGGCCAACTCCGAGCATTGCCGCCACAAGATTTTCAATGCCTCGTGGGATATAGACGGAGAGGGTCAGGCAAAGTCCCTGTTTGCGATGATTCGCAATACCTTTGAAATGAACAGTGAAGGTGTGCTGTCGGCGTACAAGGACAACGCCTCGGTGATCGAAGGGGCCAGCGGGGGCCGGTTTTTCCCGGACCCGGAAACCGGCGTGTATCACTATCACCCGGAGCCCATCCACATTCTCATGAAGGTAGAAACCCATAATCACCCCACCGCCATTTCGCCATTTGCTGGAGCGGCGACCGGCTCCGGCGGTGAGATTCGTGATGAAGGAGCAACCGGGCGAGGCTCCAAGCCGAAGGCCGGGCTCACCGGGTTTACGGTATCCAACCTGAACTTGCCTGATGACGCCCAACCCTGGGAGAGCGACTACGGTAAGCCCGAACGCATCGCCTCCGCGCTGGATATCATGCTCGACGGCCCAATTGGCGGTGCGTCATTCAACAACGAATTCGGCCGGCCAAACCTCGCTGGTTATTTCCGCACGTTCGAAGCCAGTGTGCCGAGCCCGGCCGGTGAGGAAGTCCGTGGGTATCACAAGCCCATCATGATTGCCGGTGGCCTGGGCAATATTCGTCCCGGGCATGTCGAAAAAGGTGCTATTCCGGTGGGAGCCAAGCTGATTGTGCTGGGCGGGCCCTCCATGCTGATTGGTCTCGGCGGCGGTGCCGCGTCCTCGATGGATTCCGGCTCGAGTCAGGAAAACCTTGACTTTGCCTCAGTGCAGCGGGAGAACCCCGAGATGGAACGCCGCTGCCAGGAAGTTATTGATCGTTGCTGGCAGTTGGGCGATGACAGCCCGATCTGCTTTATTCACGACGTGGGTGCTGGTGGCTTGTCCAATGCCATGCCGGAACTGGTCAAAGACGGCGGCCGCGGTGGCAAGTTTGAATTGCGGGACGTGCCGAATGCAGAACCGGGTATGTCACCGCTGGAAATCTGGTGCAATGAGTCCCAGGAACGCTATGTGATGGCGGTCGCAGCAGAAAACCTGGATCGTTTTGACGCTATCTGTCGCCGTGAGCGCTGTCCGTACGCGGTGATTGGCGAAGCGATCGAAGGCCATCATCTGTCTTTGTCTGATGCCTATTTCGATGATCAGCCGATTGACCTGCCGATGGAGGTATTGTTTGGCAAACCGCCACGCATGCACCGAAGTGTCAGTCGGTCTTCCTTTGCCAAAACTATTTTTGATTCGACCCGGATTGACCTCGGGGAAGCCATCAGACGGGTGTTCAGGCTGCCATCGGTGGGTAGCAAAAGCTTTCTGATCACTATTGGCGACCGCACCATTACCGGCCTGGTCGCACGCGACCAGATGGTGGGCCCCTGGCAGGTGCCAGTGAGCGATGTAGCCGTCACGGCATCATCCTTCGACGTCTATGCCGGTGAGGCTATGGCCATGGGTGAACGAACCCCGGTTGCCACGATTGATGCACCTGCCTCAGGTCGAATGGCCGTCGGAGAGGCGATTACTAACCTGGCTGCCGCCCGGATTGCCCGTCTGTCGGACATCCGTCTGTCGGCGAACTGGATGGCAGCAGCAGGTCACCCCGGTGAGGATGAAAATCTGTACGAAACCGTAAAGGCCGTTGGCATGGAGTTGTGCCCGGCGCTGGGGATCACCATTCCGGTCGGCAAGGACTCCATGTCCATGAAAACGGTCTGGGAAGAAGAGGGCAGCGGTGAACAGAAGAGTGTAACCGCGCCCCTGTCGCTGGTGATCAGTGGATTCGCACCGGTAACGGATGTCCGTAAAACCCTGACGCCTCAGTTGCAGCGCCTGGATGAGCCGACCGATCTGGTTCTTATTGACCTCGCGGCTGGGCAGAACAGGCTGGGTGGTTCTGCGCTGGCGCAGGTTTACGGGCAGGTAGGTGCGGTGGCCCCCGATCTGGACGATCCTGAGGATATCAAGGCTTTTTTTGCCGTCATTCAGGGTCTTAATGGCGATGATAAGCTTCTCGCCTATCACGACCGATCCGATGGCGGGCTGTTCACAACCCTGGCGGAAATGGGGTTTGCCGGGCATTGCGGGATTGATATCAGGCTCGATGGATTGGCGGAAGAGTCCAGTCAGTTTGCCCGTGAGTTGTTCAACGAAGAACTGGGGGCTGTCGTTCAGGTGCGGCGTGCTGATACACCCTTTGTGCTTCAGCAGTTATCAGCGGCTGGTCTGGGCGAGCATACGGCTGTCATTGGCCAGATGAACGATGACGACCGGATTCGCTTTTTCTTTGCGGGGGAGGCTGTGATCGATGAATCCCGTGCGTCTCTTCAGCGTCTTTGGGCTGAAACCAGCTATCGCATTCAGGCGCTACGGGATAACGCTGACTGTGCCAGGGAAGAATTCGATGCGATCGGCGAGTCTGATGATCCGGGCCTGACAGCGTCACTGAGCTTCGACCCGAGGGACGACATTGCCGCCCCGTTTATCGTGACCGGGCAGAGGCCCCGAATTGCCGTGCTGCGAGATCAGGGTGTCAATGGTCAGGTCGAGATGGCGGCGGCGTTCAATCGTGCCGGCTTTGAGCCCGTTGATGTTCACATGAGTGATCTGCTATCCGGCCGTACGACTCTGGAAAGCTTCAAGGCAATGGTCGCCTGTGGCGGGTTTTCCTACGGTGACGTGCTCGGCGCTGGTGAGGGCTGGGCCAAGTCCATACTGTTCAATCCGCGGCTCAGGGGCCAGTTCGAGGCGTTCTTTGGTCGCCAGGATACGCTGTCACTGGGGGTCTGCAATGGCTGCCAGATGATGTCCAGCCTGCACGAACTGATTCCCGGCAGTCACGGTTGGCCACGGTTTGTGCGCAATCAGTCCGAACAGTTTGAAGCGCGGCTGGTGATGGCTGAAGTCAAGGCATCGCCCTCGGCATTTTTCGAGGGAATGGCCGGCTCTCGCCTGCCTATTGCCGTAGCGCACGGTGAAGGTCGGGTTGAGTTTGGCATCGGTACGTCGGCCGGTCAGTTGCTGGAGTCGGGCCGGGTCGCACTGAACTTTGTTGATAACCACGGCGCTGTGACGGAGCGGTATCCGTTCAATCCTAACGGCTCCACCGGCGGCGTAACCGGTATAACCTCGGACGATGGTCGCGTCACAATAATGATGCCGCATCCCGAGCGGGTATTTCGTACCGCGCAGTACTCCTGGCATCCCTCGGACTGGGGGGAGGATGGTCCCTGGCTGAGAATGTTCCGGAATGCGCGTCGCTGGTTTGGTTGAATGACCGACACGCCAAATTGAATGCTGGGTTTGCGGAAGGAAGCGCTGAATAATTCCGTTGCTCTTCTGGCTTCCTTGAACGCTCTGAAATGGTCAGGCTGGTTCATAACCGGTCTGGCCGTTACCGGCGAACCGCTCCTTGCCACTGAGCTTCCCAACACTTGCAGAATCGTCAATAGACTTGATCAGAGGTTCCTTAGTCAGGTTCCCTTGCTGCCAAATGTATCATTGAGATCAATGACGCAATGCAATTCGGGCCACCTGACCGGGTAGCGTCAGTTTTATTCGGAGATGGCTCCAGATTTCAACAAAAAACGACGTGTAACCGGACTTTTTTGCTTGACTTGAGATTTTTATGCACATTTCTGGGGCCTGCCTGGTTGTTCTCCGTCCAAGCGCCTGATTTGTGGTTTATCTTTTGATCATTTTTTATAAGTAATTGATATGTATAGATAAAGTCATTTCGGCGAATTTGTCGCCAATTTGTCTTATGGACTGTAATGACGGGGCCTTGGGGGCCGTTCCCAAAAACTTTCCCCAGAGTTATCCACAGATTCTGTGGGTAACTCCTTAACCTCTTTTGGTTTCCGTGATTTGTCTGATAATTGTGCAAATCGGGTGCTCATTGAACGATCGGCAAGAAGGAGATGAAATACAGTGTACAAACTTATTTATTTTGTCCCGGAGACGCACCTGGGCATTACCAAAAGG
This sequence comes from Marinobacter sp., assembly GCA_030149475.1. Classification (GTDB taxonomy): domain Bacteria; phylum Pseudomonadota; class Gammaproteobacteria; order Pseudomonadales; family Oleiphilaceae; genus Marinobacter. Next base: position 3,895 of record JASBRL010000036.1, on the reverse strand, counting down.
GCACTTTTTGATGTTGGTGCGGGTAAGATTGGTGACTACGAGTGCTGTGCATGGCAAACGCTTGGTCAGGGGCAGTTCCGTCCGTTAGCCGGCAGTCAGCCATTTTTGGGGAGCGAAGGTGATCTGGAATTTGTTCAGGAGTTTCGGGTGGAGCTCGTGTGTGAGGACCCGGTAATCCGGTCTGCCGTATTGGCACTGAAGCGGGCTCACCCATACGAGGAGCCTGCGTACGAGGTCTATCGCCTGGAAATGTTTTGAACAAACCGGCACTGATGTTCGTCAGCGCCTGATGCTGTGTCGGATGTCGCTGATACGTATCGGGTAGGCGTCGCTTTGGATATCTGCTACAAAATGCTCGAGAGTTCTGCGCACGGTGGGAAAAGAGAGTTCGTCCCAGGGTATTTCATCGATGGTGAACAGTGCGCTTTCCAGTGATTCCTCGCCCGCGCCGAAATGACCATTGGTGATCGAGGCCCGATAAAACATATGTACCTGATCAATGTGGGGTACATGGATAATGGTGTAGAGCCCCTCAATGGTGACCTCCGCAAGTGCTTCTTCAAGGGTTTCGCGAACCGCCGCCTCGATTGTGGTTTCCGAGTTTTCCATAAAGCCTGCTGGTAAGGTCCAGTAGCCGTGACGAGGCTCTATGGCCCGCCGGCAAAGCAGTATCCTGTTTTCCCAGACAGGCACTGTGCCGGCTACTATGCGCGGGTTCTGATAGTGGATGGTCTTACAGTTGGGGCAGACGAAGCGGTGCCTGTTGTCTCCGGCAGGGATGCGTTGCTCGACCGGGTGGCCGCAGGTGCTGCAATAGTTCATAACATCTCCCATATACTGACCTGTAACGTTTCAATGTGTGTTCGGAAAAGCTGGAATATCGTCTCTGGTATACCCGCTTCAGAGTATATTCCGGGTTTTTTCGGTGGCGTGTTGAGGTAGTGTATCTATCTGATTCGTCAGTGTCTCATTCAGCAGCGTTCCTGATCACCGGCACAGTAGATCAGCCTTAAGTCCGACAGGCTGCTTGGGGAGTATGGGTTTGCGAGAGATGTTAACCAATAAGTTGGCCGGTTACGCCCCCCGTCAGTTGGCGCTGGATTATCCCGAGGCCGGTATACTGGTGCCGGTGACTGATAATCCCGGCTGGCCCGAGATAGTGTTTACGCTGAGATCTGCAAATCTGAATACTCATCGAGGGCAGGTAGCGTTTCCTGGTGGTAAGCGTGATCCATGCGATCGTTCTCTGGCCGCGACCGCCTTACGCGAAACACACGAAGAAATTGGTTTGCCTCCGGAGCACGTACATATTATTGCCCCACTGAGCCAGGTAATGTCGCGTTACGGAATACTGGTGACGCCTTACGTTGGTGTGGTGCCCTCAGATTATCCGATGCAGGCAAATCCGGCTGAAATAGAGAGTATTTTCCAGGTGCCGATCGAGTATTTTCTGGAGGATAGGCGTGAGCGTACGGATGCATTGAGTTTCCTCAACCAGACCTTTTATGTGCCCTGCTACCGCTGGGAACGCTATCAGATCTGGGGCCTGTCGGCCGTCGTTCTGGTTGACTTCCTGAATGCCGTGTACGATGCGGGTATCGATTTGCTGGAACCCAGGTGAGGAATGCGAACATGATTTTCAGACTTGAAGATCGCTTGCCCGAACTGCGTGGCGAAAACCATTTTATTGCCGACAACGCGACGGTGATTGGCAGTGTGCTGTTGGATGACCAAAGCAGTATCTGGTTCAACGTGGTGATTCGAGGCGACAATGATCTGATTACCATCGGGCCTGAAAGCAACGTACAGGACGGATCAGTGTTGCACACGGATGCTGGCGTGAAACTGACACTTGGCCGAGGGGTGACTGTCGGTCACAAGGCGATGCTGCATGGCTGTGATATTGGTGATTATTCGCTGATTGGCATCAACGCGGTGGTGTTGAACGGCGCCCGTATCGGCAAGTATTGCCTGATTGGAGCAAATGCTCTTATTCCTGAAGGAATGGAGGTGCCTGACGGCTCGTTGGTCATCGGCTCCCCCGGCAAAGTTAAACGGGAACTGAACGACAATCAGCGCAAGATGCTGGAAATGAGCGCCCGGCACTACGTTGATAATGCGGCCAGGTATCGTGCAGCCCTCAAACCGTTCGATCCGGCCAACCCATGACCGGTCACCTCAAGAAGAGGGCAGGGCGGGTGCGATCCCCATGCGTCAGTGTCTGTGCGCTGGATGAACGGGATATCTGCATAGGATGTCAGCGTTCTGGTGATGAGATCATGTACTGGACGCAAATGACAGACGAGCAGCGGCGCGACGTTCTGCAGAAAGTCGCTGAGCGCGAACGTCAGGTCGCGCTCTGAAAGCGGCCGGCGCGGCAGCGCCAGCCTGTGGTTAATCAGTCTCAGTGAGTGGACATAACTATGGTCAGTATTGGAACGCCGCTAAAGGCCAACGCGATGCGGGTGCTGTTCTGCGGATCAGGCGAGTTGGGTAAAGAGGTTGTCATTGAGTTGCAGCGTCTCGGCGTTGAGGTCATTGCGGTTGACCGCTATGCGGATGCGCCCGCCATGCAGGTCGCGCACCGTAGTTATATTATTGACATGCTGGATGCTGCTGCATTGCGCAAGGTCATAGAAGACGAACGACCCCATCTGGTTGTTCCCGAGATAGAAGCGATCGCCACCGCCGAACTGGTTCGCCTTGAAGAAGAAGGCGTCCGGATCATACCCACGGCCCGGGCGGTCAATCTGACAATGAACCGGGAGGGTATTCGCAGGCTGGCTGCCGAGGAGCTCGAACTGGCTACATCGCCCTACCGCTTTGCGGACTCGCGGGAAAGTTATTTGTCCGCAGTGGAGGCGGTCGGTCTGCCGTGTGTTGTGAAGCCGGTCATGAGCTCATCGGGCAAGGGCCAGAGTACGGTCCGGACTGCAAACGACATTGAGGCCGCCTGGGAATACGCCCAGAGTGGTGGTCGTGCAGGGAAAGGCCGAGTGATTGTCGAAGGCTTCGTTGACTTTGATTACGAAATCACCCTTCTTACCGTGGCCCATGCTGGCGGCATCGCCTATTGCGAGCCCATTGGCCACCGGCAGGAAGACGGAGACTATCGTGAATCATGGCAGCCCCAGGCTATGAGCCCGGTGGCGCTTGCACGGTCAAAAGAGATAGCTGGAGCGGTTGCTGAAAACCTGGGTGGCTACGGGGTTTATGGCGTTGAGTTGTTTGTTAAGGGCGATGACGTCTTCTTTTCCGAGGTGTCGCCGCGACCCCATGACACCGGCCTGGTGACGTTGATTTCCCAGGATCTCTCGGAGTTTGCTCTGCATGCCAGGGCCATACTGGGGCTGCCGGTGCCAGCCATTCGCCAGTTCGGTCCATCGGCCTCCGCGGTGGTGATTCCAGAAGGTGATTCGGAACAACCCGGCTTTCATGATCTTGAAAAAGCGCTCGCTGAGCCCGATATACAGCTCAGGTTGTTCGGTAAACCCGGACTGTCTGGGCGCCGCCGCATGGGAGTGGCACTGGCGCGGGACGAGACAGTTGAGCAGGCAAGGGCCAAGGCTACGCGTGCTGCAGGTAACGTTAGAGTGACGCTTTGAAGCCCTGTTTTTACGGCAGATGAAATAAATGTTGCGAACCCGTTGACACTTCCGCGGTGGTCTGTAGAATGCGCGTCTCTTTCAGGGGCACAGCGGCTTAGGCCGGGTTGCTGGAGGGGGTTAACCGCTTGAATTGATTGATGATTGAATGATTCAGAAATAGCGGTTGACAGAGGTGGTAAACGCTGTAAAATGCGCACCTCGATTGGGCGAACGCCCGGCTCTTTAAAAAGTTGATCAAGTAATTCGTGTGGGCGCTGGCTGTGATGTTTCGGCAAGAGATATCAAGG
>JASBRL010000032.1 GCA_030149475.1 Marinobacter sp. | reverse complement strand
TTTTCTCGGGCCAGGAGTCCGGACCGTATTTCTCGATCAGCGCATCGGTCAGCAGCTTGCGGCCGCTTTCCGTAATGGCCGCAAAATAGGCGCGCCCGGCTGACGTGGTGGCCATCGGCAGCTTCAGACCAATCTCCATCCGCAGCAGCGATGCCTCGGGCGGCATCCGGTTCTCCACATAGATCATATGCAGGCGGTCACGACAGGTCAGGCCAACCGACATGTTGGTCCGCCGCGCGAACTCATCCATGTACGGCTTGGCCAACTGGCGCACTTTGAGGTTAGAGACATAGGCGTAACCCAACGCCAGCACGCCGGAGCTCAACTGGTATTTTTCCAGCACCGGGTTATAGCTCAGGTACCCCAGCTTGGTCAGCGTGTAGGTCATCCTCGAGACCGTGGGCTTGGGCAAGTCGGTCAGCCGCGCGATGTCCTGGTTACCCAGAATCACCGAGCCCTGACTGAAGGCGCGCAATACATCCAGGCCCCGTGAAAGCGCCTCCACGAACTTGCGGTCTTTTTCCGGCTTTACCGGCAAACCGTCTTTGGCCGCGACGGCCAGGTCCGGACTGATTGTTTCATTTGCAGTCATAATTGTTAGTCATCCCCAAGCCTGTATCGCTTGCCAGCGATCAGGCCATCGCCGTTGGGCGACGGCCATCACAGGGGCCTGAAAGCGGGTGGAACTCCGGTTTTGTGAAAATGAATTCTGTTCAAAAAGTCTGCGTATTCTAGTCGGTGTCCGAATCAAGTACCACCAGAAACAATCAAAAGTCATGCCAGAACTGAAACGATCTTCCTTTTTGTTTCATTTGTGTGCCAGCAGGATGACACCATCCTGGACATCTGCTAATTTGAACGGTATATCATTTTGCCTTGCGAAACAGTTTGTCCGAAAATGCCATGTTTTTCTAACCAGAAACTGAAAATATGGGCAATATCCCGGTTTGCTGTCCATCAACGACACCGTTCGTCATGGGACGTTGTGCCGCAGGCATTGAGTTGGCCCACAGGCATTGGAAGGACACCGCAGGGCGGAACCAGGGCAAGGGGGAGACGGTTAAACGCTTCGCACAATTATTAAATAATCGCTGGAAGTATTGATTACCGGAGAAAATCTGCTAAGACTGACATTGAAACGTCATGGAATATGCCAAGACCAGAACTGGACCATGATAGCTCGGTTACAGCCAGGATACTTGGCCAGGATACTTGGCCAGGATACTTGGAAAGTACGGCCCCGGGCCCGGCACAAACCTGAATGGTCCAGCGAACATGAAAGCAATCGGAGGTTCCTTAGCCAACAGACGTCACCGCGCCAATAACAAGCATTTGAACACAGCAAACCACAACAACAAGGGTTAAACACCATGGTACAAAAACGCGACACTGCTCTGACAAGCAAAAAATCCCGCAGGTTCACCAAGGCGGTCGGTGCAACCTCCCTGCTCAGCCTCGCCATCATGGGCGCTTCGTCTGCCTATGCGATGAAGACTGATTTCGGGGTCAATTTCCTGGCCAAATCCTATTCGGTTCGTTCCTACGCGTGGGAAGGCAACACCACGACGGACGGCAACAAGGCGGAACCCCGGGACAACGGCTTCGCCAACCTGCTCCGTGTAAAAGCCGATTTCCTGGATGAAGAAACCGGCGTCTCGGTGCACACCCGCCTCGAGTTTGCCGGTCAGCGCTGGACCGGCGACGATCTGAACTACAACTCCGCCTTTGGCGCTCGGGGCTTCAACACCGACAACCGCGGGTCGATGGTGCGTCTTGATCTGGGCTATGCCCAGATTCCGCTGCCGGGCAAATCGGTGCTCCGGGTGGGCCGCCAGGCCTCCGAGTGGAACAACAGCTTCCTGGTGGGTGATGACCGTCGTGACCGCATCCTTGGTATCGTACCGACCAGCATTGGCACCGTACTGGCGCTTTATGACCGCCGGGGTGACACCCAGGGCTTCTTCAGCAATGACAACGGTGACGAAGTGGGCCTCGGACTGGTAACCCGGCTGTCCGGTTACACCGTCGGGCTGCTTTGGGTTCACTGGTTCACCAATACCTCCGGTGCCTTATCACCGGGTGTCTATGAATTCCAGGGCGCCGACATTTTCTCCCCCTATATCAGCGGCACCGTCGGAGACGACCTGTTTGAACTGAAAGTGGGCATGAACTGGACCGGCAACAACCAGCTCGATCAATACGCCCCCGGAGTTCCCTTCGCCAGCATCGGCAAGCCAGGACTGCTGTTATCCGGCAGCTCCTTTGCCGAGTATGTCCGCATCGAGAAAACCCTCGGGCAATTTGATCTCGGACTGCAATGGGTGGGCGCCCAGGACGGCGGCTACCTGTCACCGGCGTTCGACACCTACTCGAGCATGATCAACAGCAACCCTGAGTCCACTGCCAACCCCACCAGCATGTACTATCTGGGCGGCAAGTACGGCCTGGAAAACTTTAACGAGAACCTGGTGATGGGGCGGGTCGGGTACAACCTGACGCCTCAATGGAAAGTCACCGGCGCGGTCGGCAACCTGATGCTGGATAACGGCTCCGTCAGCGACAACTCCATGGTCTATGATCTGCGTGCCAGCTATCAGGTCAATAAAGCGGTAAGGGTGTGGGCCACTGCCGGATTCCTGGCCAGCAACAAACTGGGCACACTCACCGGCAACCCGCTGCTCGACAAAGGCACCTTTACCACCGCGCCCAGTGGTAAGTATCAGGGCAACAACGTCAGCTTCGCCAACGACTTCGTCAGTTCAGGCAGTCTGAACATGCAGGTGGCGTTCTAGCAGCCTGTCGGACCTAAGTGATCGTCACGAGCAAGGTGGGAAAGCGAGCAAAAATTTTTTGGATTTTGAGGCGCATAGTGGTTCTATGTAACGAAAAATCCGGGAAATTTGAGCCGCTTTCCCACCGGCACAGTAGATCAGCCTTAAGTCCGACAGGCTGCTGCATTAACGATAACCGGCGCGAACGGTGAGCGACGCAGTGTGGTTTCGGGAGTATCCCGGCGCCCGCTGCCGCTCACCGTCCCGGTCCGGTAGACCCACCAACAGGATACAGATCATGGCTCGCCTCCGGGAACTCAGATATCTCACGTTGATCTGTGTGTCCGGGCTGATGATTGCAGGGTGCAGCAACGTCCCGCCCGAACAGCAGATTGAGTTGGCGGACTCAGAGTCCGCCCTGAACCAGCCGAGTATCAACTGGCAAAAACCCTTCTGGGAACAGGGCCGCAACCCGCCCCCGGCCAGCCGAACCACACCAATTACCCACACCAGTGGCCAGTTGCTGACCAATATCGGTCTGGTCACCGATCGCGCCGGGCAGACCGTAGCCGCCGCCTGGCCTGCTGACCTGCAGGCGACAGCCGCCAACTACGGCTTTCACTTGGTCTCGCAAACCCAGCTCAACGAGGCACTGAGCAGGTCCTCAGCCTGCACCGGCAATGTCACCACCACGGCCTGCGCTAACAGCCTGGCGGTTTTTCCCGGCGTCCGCATGCTGGTTGACCTGGGCGCGGACCAGACCTCCACCATCGTCGATGGCAGTGCCAACGTGGTGTATCCGGCGATGACCCTGCCTGCCGGCAATACCAACGAGGCCCTGATGCGGCTGGCCCGCGAACGGGCCAACCTGAGCCCCTGGACGCTCAAGGTGTTTGCCGGTAATGACAACCGGCTCTACATCGCCGCTGGCAAAGTGAACGGTTTGGATGTTGGTACCGAACTAACCGTTCACAAACCCGGACAACTGGTCAGCGCACCCAACGGCCAGCCCATTGCGTGGCGCGCGGGCGACACGATCGGGCGGGTAAAAGTGGCGGAACTGGTGGGCAACCAACTGGCCGTCATCGCATCGATCAGTGGCGAAAAGCCAACATCGTCCGATGAGCTGCTGCTGGACAAGGAGTAGACAAATAGCCTATCTCGCACGGCCGGGGAGACGGGTTGGCACCGGCCGGAGCCGCAATCCGGGAGTTGCCTGCTTCCCCCTCTCCCCCGACCCCTCTCCCGCAAGGGGCGAGGGGGGGGCTTACGGCCGCTGGTCAGGAGGTGTAGTGGTCTAAGTAATAGACAAAACTCCCAACCCGGAACAGATGGCGGGCCAGACTCCCAGGTCAAACCCCCTCGTCCCTCCGCGGGAGAGGGGGTGGCGCCAACGGCGCCCGCTCAGACCGCAAGTTGCCTGCCCTCCCGCCAGGGGCGAGGGGCTAAGTGGGCCTCCGCCGCCGGCCAGCCCAGAGCCTGAACTGACCCACAATGCCCGTCGGGAAAAAGTAAACACTCAGCACAAACAGCAACCCGAACCAGAGCAGCCACCGATCAGGCCCGGTCAGTTGGGCCAGCAGCGGTATTCCCTCAGTATAACCACCCACCCAACGGAGCAGGTCCTGCAGATAGTTCTGGGCCAGGGTGAACAACGCCACCCCGACCACTGCCCCGTAGAGTGTACCCATACCTCCGATCACAGACATCAGCAGGATGAACACCATCAGCTCGAAATTGAGCGTATTTTCCGGATTTACGTAGCGATTGATCAACGCAAACGTTGCCCCGGCTACCGTCGCCAGCAGCGCCGAAAGAATCACCACAGCGGTGCGGTAATACACGGTCCGGTAGCCCAGCGCTTCGGCCCGGAATTCGTTTTCACGAATGGCCTGCAAAACCCGGCCAAACGGCGAGTTCACCAACCGCAGCAGGAACAGAAAAATGCCTGCCGACAGGAAAAAAACTACGTAATACATCAACTCACGGCCGGTAAACCGAAACTCGTAGATCGCTCCCTTGAACGCCTGTAAGGGATTGCCCGGGTCACTGACCAGTGCGGTAATCAGGCGGGTGACACTGAAGCCCGGCAACGGTTGATCAAAGGGCCTGAAAGCCGGCCCTAGTTCCCGTGGGACCCGCACCCGCAAGCCATCTTCACCACCGGTCAGGTTGTAAAGCTGGGTCACCACGCTGAGGAAGGCAAAAGCGACCGCCAGCGTCACCAGCGCGAAAAATATCGCGCGCACTCTCAACGACAGCAGACCCAGCAACAACGACAATACCAGGCTCAGTATTAATGCTCCGGCCAGACCGGAGGCTATTGCACCGAAGCTGTTACCCATGCCATCCGTAGCCATGGCAATGCCGTAGGCGCCGATACCAAAAAACATGGTGTGGGCGAACGACACAATATGGGTGTAGCCCAGCATCAGATCGTAAGCCGACACCACGATGATAAACACACAGATCGTGCCGAGGGTTGAAAAAGCCCGGGTTCCGGGAAACAGGAACGGACCAAACGCCAGACTGATGACGATAAGCAACAGCACGGCGGTCAGAATACCGCTGCGGGGAGCATCGCCCGAAAGTAGTTGATTCATCATCGCAGGCGCCTCATACCTTGATCACGGGAATAAGCCCTTGAGGGCGCCACATCAGTACGCCAACCATCAGGCCCACAGTCGCCACTGCCGCCAGGCGTGGCTCAAGAAACCCCACGTAGAGGTTGATTAGCCCGACCAGCACCGCACCGTAGAAGCAGCCACGAATCGAGCCCAGACCGCCAAGAATGATGACCACGATCACCGAGATCATCATTTCATCACCCATGTGGGGGCTAAGAATCTCCTGGTACATACCCCACATGGTTCCGCCCAGTCCGGCCAGTGCCGACCCGGCTACGAACACACCCAGGAAAAGCCAGTGAATCCGGTAACCCTGGATTTCCACCATTTCACGACTCTCCACCCCGGCTCGAATGAGGATGCCAATCCGGGTGCGGTCAATTATCCACAGCATCAGGCCGTAGACCGCCAGCCCCAGCACCACGGCCACCAGGCGGAATTTCTCCAGCGCGATGCCGCCAATCAGCGGCACCGCATCGCTGACGATAAAGGCGCCCTGAAGCGACTCCGGTCTCGGCACCGGCATGTCGTTGGCTCCCCACACCACCTCGATCAACTGCATGAGGATAATGGAGCCGCCCACGGTCACCAGTATCTGCTTGAGGTGATCACCATAAACCGGCTTGATGACCAGGTGTTCGAACACCAGTCCCACCATTCCGGCGACGACCATAGCAAACAGCATCGCCGGGACGATGGCCAGCAGGTTGACCAGCAGGTCGGCATGCTCGGCGGTGTCCGCCATCCAGAAGGTCATTACGGTGGCGCCGGCAAATGCGCCCAGGGAAATAAAAGCGCCGTGGGCAAGATTCAGTACGCCCATCAGGCCGAAGGTCAGAGTCATGCCGGACGCCATCAGGAACAACATCGCGCCCATGGCAACGCCACTGATGGTGAGCACCAGCCAGGTCAGCGGGTTGATGGACAGCAGCGCCAGAATCATCATCAGCGCCAACAGAAACAGGTGTGGCTGATCGGTGTGCAAATGCCGCAACCGGTGAGCGAGCGGCACGCGATCTCCAGCCCCGGTTGCCGATGCGGATACGTGGTCTTTCATTGGTGCGCCCCCAGGGCCAGGCCCAGCAATTCATGCTGAAGGTCGGCGTTGTCCGCCAGCTCTGCCATGGAGCCGGCATGCACAATGGCGCCATCGCTCATTACCGCCACCGATTGACCAAGACGACGGGAGAAATTGAAATTCTGCTCGACCAGCAGAATGCTGACCTGCTGTGATTTAAGCTGTTCAAACGCGTCCGCCAGATCGTTAATGATGGCCGGTGCCAGGCCTTTGGTGGGTTCATCCACCAGCAGCAACTCACGAGGCTCGATCACCGCTCGGGCAATCGCCAGCATCTGTTTCTGACCGCCGGACAGATTCCCGGCCGGCCGGTTCCAGAAGGTTTTCAAAGGCGGGAACAAGGCAAATATCCAGTCCAGCCGGGCTTCGTCCATCGGTCCGTTAACCGCCGCCAATATCAGGTTTTCCCGCACCGTCAGCAGACCAAAGATGCCCATACTCTCGGGAACGAAAGCGATCCCGCTGCGGGCAATGCGAGGCGTCGGCCATCCGGTTATGTCGGTGTCTCGGTAGCGCACATTGCCGTCGGTCACCGTGGTTAGCCCCATGATGGTGCGCAAGGTGGTGCTCTTGCCGGCTCCGTTGCGCCCGAGCAGCACGGTTAACTCGCCCCTGGGGATAACCAGATCAACGCCGTGAAGAATGTGGTACTGGGCAATGTCCGCCCGGATGCCGCTCAGCGACAGTATCGGTTCAGTCATGACTGGCCACCTCCCCGTCGTCCACTCGCTGCTCTGAAGCACCCAGGTAAACCTGCTGAACGATGGGCGAAGCGATAACCTCCGATGGCTCACCATCCGCCACCAGCTCGCCGTTATGCAGCACGACGATCCGGTCCGACAGGGACTTCACCACATCCATTTTATGCTCCACCAGCAGAATGACCTTGTTCTGGCGGCGCTTGATGTCCGCAATCAGATCCAGAATCACCGGCACCTCATCGACACTCATCCCGGCCGTAGGCTCATCAAACATGAAGACCTCCGGCTCCAGTGCCAGCATCAGCGCCACCTCGAGTTTGCGCTGATCGCCGTGGGGAAGGGCCGCCACCAGCGTATCGGCACGCCGGGCCAGATTGACCTGCTCCAGGTAGGACAGCGCCCGGTCGGCAATATCACGACGCTGGCTGGCCATCTGCCAGAACACATGACCGATACGGTGCCTGGAGGCCACCGCCAGCCGGACATTTTCCAGCGCCGTCAGATTGGGAAACAGATTGGTTAACTGGAACGCCCGCCCCAGACCTTTGTCCGAGCGTCGGGCCGGGCCCAGACCGGTAATATCCTCACCGAACAACCGCACCTGGCCAGAGGTCGCTTTCAGCTGACCGGAAATCAGATTGAACCAGGTAGTCTTGCCCGCGCCGTTAGGCCCGACAATGGAGGTGAGTGAGCCCCTGGAAAACTCGCAGGAGACGTTGTTAACCGCAATATGACCACCAAAACTGATGGTCAGATCACAGGTCTCAAGCACCGCTTGATCAAACGACATGAATGACTCCGACAGTCAGAAACCGGCACCCGGGACGGATACCTTCAGCACGCTGCAGACAGGTGTTGCCGGACCAGCCTGCCGGGGAGGTTCAGCTGGCCCGACCTGCCATCAGCGCTTATTGCGTACCGGGATGTCCATTTCATCACGGGAGATAATGCGCACCAGCTCGGGCACACCAGCGGTCACTTCACGATCGGCAAACCAGTCCTTGCGTTTTTCGACCTTGATGCGGAAGTGATACATGTCCTGCAGGGCCTGATGGTCCTGGGCGCGAATTTCCATGTCGCCCTTGGGCGACTTGAATACCAGCCCTTCGAAGGCCTTGATCAGATCTTCGGTATCTGTGGAGCCGCCGGCTTTACGGATTGCCGCGGTAATCGCCATGGCCTGGGAAAAGCCTTCAGCCGTAAAAAAATCCGGCGCCGCGTTGTAGCGCTTGAAGTGCTCCTTCACCAGCCAGTCGTTGACCGTGTTGTCCGGTGACTCGAAGTAGTAATAGCCAGCGCCTTCCATACCCGGGAAGTCGGCGTAACCCACCAGAGCCGCAAGAATGTTGCCGCCCGTGGCCAGCTTGATGCCAAAACGGCTCGGGTCCAGATCCTGAATACGCCCCAACGGATTGGCGGCACCTGCCCAGATGGCAAAAATAAACTTACCCTGATCACAGCCCTCACGATCCTTAAGCGAATCAAACAGGCGCTGGGCCGCCGCCGTAAAATCGGTGGCGTCAGTCGGCAGGTACTCTTCATGAACCACTTTACCGCCGGATTTCTGCATGGCCTCCTTGAACGCTGACACACCGTCGCGGCCGAAGGCGTAGTCCTGGGCAATTGTCGACACGCAGACCCCGGGCTTGCCGATCGCTACCGCGTTGGACACGGCATCCTGTGAGGAGTTGCGGCCGATCCGGAATACATAACGGTTCCACTGGTCGCCGGTAATCGCATCCGCGACACCCTCGGGAATGATGATGCGCTCGTACTCTTCCGCCAGAGGCAAGGTGGCCAGCGCAACCCCGGACGAGACCGGCCCCACCACGATCTGGGCATTGTCCTCGCCGTAAGCTTCCTCGACGAGGGTACGGGCCCGGGCCGGATCGAGCTGGGTGTCCTTTTCGATGATCTCGATTTTGCGACCGTCGATTTCCATGCTGCCATCGGTAGCGTACTCGAACCCCATCTGCATCCCTTTGCGGAGCTGATCCGCGTACGGTGCCAGCGGCCCGGTGAAACCGGTCACATGCGCTATACGAATGGGCTCGGCGGCGGAACTGGTGCCTGCAACCCCAAGAGCGGACAGAGTGATAGCGGTTGCCATTAAAAAACGTTTCATAAGGCGGTCCCCTTTATTGTTGTACCCTTTATTGTTGTACCCTTTATTGTTCAAAAGGCCCTGCACGACGATGGTGATTATCGACTCTCAATATGACAACTGATTCATATTTTCGCAAGGATGTTTTGAAAATTATCCGCCCGAAATCCTGCCCAACCAAACCAAAAGACGCTCCAGATGCCTCACATTGCAGAAGCTGGACTTGCTATAGCCATCTTGACAGCACCACGACCACGGATTAGTTTACTTGAAACCTGATTCACCTTTGTAACCCGCATGGGCCGGCGATCGGGAATACCATGAATCGTCGGATCGTGGCCGGCCAGCACACGCCGCTTTCCCGGCGGCTACATCATTCATCGGAAAAGGCCACCCCGCCATGACAACACCTGCCAGTGCGACCAAGGCTTCCACACCCGGCGCTCCCAAAACGGCCCGGGGCGCCCGAACGCGGGCCCGCATTCTGCAGGCTGCAGAGGAGACCTTTGGCGCGCTGGGCTACCACCGGGCCGGCATCACCGATATCACCCGCGCTGCCGGTGTTGCCCAGGGAACTTTCTATACCTATTTCGGCGGCAAGGAAGAAATCCTCCGGGAGCTGGTTCTGGATATGGGCCACAAAGTCAGGGCTCACCTGGCCGCCAAAATCCTGGGCGCCCGGGACCGGATGGAAGCGGAAGAGCGCGGACTCAGGGCTTTCCTGGAATACCTGGCGGCGCACCCCTCGCTGTATCGGGTGCTGCAGGAAGCCCAGTTTGTGGATGAGGCCATATACCGGGACTACTACGAAACCTTCAGCCGGGGTTACGCCGACATGCTTGATAACGCCAGCCGCAAGGGTGAAATCCGGCCCGGCAACAATGAGCACCGGGCCTGGGCGCTCATGGGCCTGTCCCACTTTCTGGGGATGAAGTATGCCCTATGGGATCAACGGGATAACTTTGACGATATTGTTGCCACCCTTTCAGACCTGTTTCACAACGGTCTGCCTTTGAGCGGCCGGGATAAACCCTGATTCAAGGTGCGATCATGGCGATGTTTGATCTGCTGGCACGGCGGGCGCGGGTCACGCCGCACAGACCCGCACTGGAAGATCTGGACAGTGGCGCTGTCTATACCTACGAGCAATTCAATGAGCAGGCCTCACGCTTTGCGGCGGCGGCCCTGGAACACTGGCAGCTCAGCCCCGGTTAATCGAGCAGATTGACCTGCAGCCGCTCCAACTGCGTCCGCAACGAATCGGTGATCGGCGTGGGCCGGCCGGACGCCTGGTCAATCATCACCATCACGCTGTCCGCGACGGTATGCAGGCCACGATCCGAAAGGGCCGCCGTCAGCACATTGAAGGAGCTGTTGCCAATGCGGGAGACACCGGTGAGCAGGTCCGCACTGGCACCCACCGGACGGTGATCATAAAAGGTCATGTCCAGCGCCGCGATCAGAATACCCAGTCCGCCAAAATCGAGCTCGCCGATAGTGCCGAAACGGGCCTGCTCCATATAACGCGCACTGGCCGCTTCAGCCCGCAGGCTGTCAGCGTCAAAATCGGCGTAGCGCGCGGTCAGGGTACGGCCAATCGGATAGCCACCACGGCCGGCCGGCACCACCGCCACCGGCGAGGCGGGCAGCGGCTCGGCGCCCGCCTCGGGCTCACCCAGCGCTGCCACCACCGACTCCGGCAACGGATGACGCTCGCCACCGTCGAACACGCCCATCACGGTATCCTGAATGCCGACACAGCGCTGATGCTGGAACAGCTCGGTGCGGACCCGATAATGGTAGATGGACTTTTCCAGCAGCCGGACCCGACAGTGCACGTCCGCTCCGTAATGGGTGACCAGCCGATACTGGGTAATGGTGCGCAGCGGCCGTAGATGCAGCGAATCAGCGAACCACGATTCCGGGCCAAAGGTCGCCATCCAGGCCTGCAGACGGGCTTCGATATGGAACTGGTACAGCGCCGAATTGTTTACATGCCGCCAGGTATCGAGGTCGGTGTAACGGGGCGTGATCACGAACCGGAAACCGGACTCGGCGTCGGTCGAAGGGCTCTGGGAAGTCGACATGGTTCGGTTACTCCTTGGATACTGATCCGCTTACTTTGTTTTCGGAAGTGGTCGGATTGCCCCGTTCCGGATGCACGCGGGTCGGGACAAACCTAAGGAACCTCTGATTAAGTCTATTGACGATTCTGCAAGTGTTGAGAGGCTCAGTGGCAAGGCGCGGTTCGCCGGTAATGGCCGACGTCCTTGCCAAGAATCGTAACGCGGCCAATGAGTCTCTCAACGCTTGCCCGCAGGGGCTCTCCCTGAAAGCCAGAATTGCCAATAGACTTAATCAGAGGTTCCCTAAAGCAGCCAGGCGTGAAGGCACCACAGGTACACCAGCAGCAACGGCAGCACAGCCAGCACAAACCTGCCGTTCCAGCCGAATGCCACCGCCCACCGGGACACCTGACCCAGACGGGACAGCAGCATGACTGCCGGCCCGAACGGCGACAGCATCATCGCCAGTGAAAAGCCGATGACCAGCGCTACGGCGATCAATAACGGGTCCATTCCGGCGTTCATCAACTGCGGCAACAGCCCGGAGAAAATACTCAACATGGTAATCGGTATCACCCCCACCGCCGACATCAGCGGCAACACCAGCATACCGCAGACAGCCACCAGATAAACGCCAGCCTGGCTGGCCACCAGGCCGGAAACAAGATCCGTCGGCACGAGCGAAGACAGGGCCGCGCCCAGGGCGCCCGAGGCCGCAAAAATGGCCATCTCGTTGCGCATCGCATTGACGTTGTCCGCCGCCTCCGCAATGGCAATGCGCACCGAACGGTCATGCCAGATCATGTACAGGACGGTGACGCCCGGCACCGCCAGCATGGCAGACCGGGACACATTCAGCGACGCGCCGAATGCCAGTGACCCCATCACTGCGAAAATGATCAGCACCACCACCGCCAGCCGGCCGGTCCCGGGCGGCCAGCCATCAAGCTTTACCCGCTGCTCACTGACCTGACGAAAGCGGCTGTATTCCAGCAACCAGCCGACCGCAATGAGCAGCGCCGCAGTTGCCAGACCAAAGGGCAACAACCGGGACCAGCTCAGTGACGGCACTTCACGCGTAATAATAGCCACCGCGACACTGGTCGGCGCCACCAGAGGTACCAGGGCAAATCCCCTGAGCGCGCTGATCAGTACACACCGAAGCCAGCGCGTCCGGGCCGCGCCACTGATCCCGCGCTCATCCAGCGTGCCTGCCAGACTGCCGCACAACAGGTTCATCACCCCGAAATTGAGCACCGACGCCGCGGTGGCGCTGGTAATCGCGTATTTCGGGTACAGCCACAAGGGTGGACCACCAAGCAGCACGTCGTGAATCCGCTGTAACACCTCGAAACGGCGCACCAGGCACTGCATCATCCCCAGGCTACCCAGAAACGCAGCATAGAAACCGGCATCCGTGGCCGCTTTCAGCAGCCGCTGCTGATCGATCAGTCCACGGTCCAGCAGAGCCGCAAGAGTCAGCACCGTCAGCACGATTAACACCCGGGAGTAACGGTTCAGGCGCCCGGCAAGGGTGAAAAAATAGCCGATAAAAAGCACACCCGCTGTCACGCTGAAGCCCGTCACGCCGGTTATCAGTGCTACCAACTCCAGCAAGACAGCAAACGGCAGCACATAGAACGTCATACGGTGACAGGACCCAGGATCAGCGAGGCGCTGCTTGCATTTGAACAGCGCGGGGATTAATCTTTAATCAACGAATACAAAACTTAATTCCGCTTAACGAAACTATATTAACATTTCTGCCAAGGCAAGCCCGATTGCCCCACCCAGAGTCATCGGCGCGCCACTCCCTTATTCAACAGGAGATTTCATGAACGCCTACATCTATGACGGTCTTCGAACCCCTTTTGGTCGTCATGCCGGAGCACTTGCCCGGGTCCGGCCGGATGATCTGCTTGCCAGCGTTATTCGCGCGATCGTCGAACGCAACGGCTTTGCGCCCGGCGCCTACGAGGATGTCATCGCCGGCTGCACCAACCAGGCCGGTGAGGATGCCCGCAACCTGGCCCGGCATGCGGGACTGATGGCTGGCCTGCCCGTGGAAACCGGTGGCCTGACGGTCAATCGGCTGTGCGGCTCTGGTCTGGCGGCCATTATCGATGCCGCTCGTGCGGTACGCTGTGGGGAGGGCGAACTGTTTGTCGCCGGCGGTGCTGAAAGCATGAGTCGGGCACCGTTTGTGATGGCTAAAAGCGAGTCGCCGTTCAGCCGCGACTTCCGCGCCTTCGACAGCACCATCGGCGCCCGTTTCCCGAATCCGCGTATCGAGGCCGATTTCGGCGCTGACACCATGCCCCAGACCGCCGAAAACATCGCCCGCGAACTGAATCTGAGCCGGGACGCGGTGGACCGCTTTGCTGCCCAGAGTCAGGCGCGGTATGACGCCGCGTTTCAGGATGGCTTCTATAATGAAGAAATCCTGGCGGTGGACGTTCCCCAGGGACGTAAAAAACCACCGGTGAGCGTCGATAGAGACGAACATCCCCGGCCCCAGTCTACCCTCGAGGTGCTGTCCGGCCTGCGGCCCATTCTGGGCGACGGGGTGGTGACCGCCGGTAATGCTTCCGGGGTCAATGATGGCGCTGCGGCACTGATTATCGGTTCGCGCGAAGCGGGTGAAGTCGCCGGCGTCCGGCCCCGTGCCCGCATTGTGTCCGCCGCCATTGCCGGGGTTGCCCCATCGGTGATGGGTTACGGTCCGGTGCCGGCCAGTGAGAAGGCCCTGGCACGAGCCGGCCTGACCCTGAAGGATATGGATGTGATCGAAATCAACGAGGCCTTTGCCGCTCAGGTGCTCGGCTGCACCACGCGACTGGGGATTGACCCGACGGATTCACGACTGAACCCGAACGGCGGCGCGATTGCCGTTGGTCACCCCCTGGGCGCCTCCGGAGCGCGCATTGCACTGACCGCCACGCGACAGCTGGAGCGCATGTCAGGGCGCTACGCACTGATCAGCATGTGCATTGGCGTGGGCCAGGGCATTGCCGCAGTTATCGAACGGGTTACCGACTGATCAGACACCGGCCACCGGCCGTAAACACTGTCAAAGCGGCGTCCATCGACGTCGCCGTTACCTTATCAGGAGATACATCATGGCTTCCGCTCCCTGGGATGACCTGCTTCAACTCGATACCCAACTGGACGAGACCGAGCGTCAGGTCCGCGACAGCATTCGTGGTTTCTGCGATCAGCGGCTGATGCCGGGTATTACTCAAGCGAACCGCAACGAAAAATTCGACCGCTCCATTTTCACCGACATGGGCGAACTGGGCATGCTTGGCGCCACCCTGCCGGAAGAGTACGGCGGCCCGGGCCTGAACCACGTCTGCTACGGCCTGATTGCACGGGAGGTTGAACGTGTCGACTCGGCCTATCGCTCAGCATTGAGTGTGCAATCGTCGCTGGTCATGCACCCGATCCACGCGTTCGGTCAGGAGGCGCTCAAAAAGCGTGTCCTGCCGCAACTGGCCTCTGGTGAAAAAGTCGGCTGTTTCGGCCTGACCGAGCCCAATCATGGCTCCGACCCGGCCGGTATGGAAACCCGCGCCAAGAAAGTGGACGGCGGTTATCTGGTCAGTGGCTCCAAGACCTGGATCACCAACGCACCGATCGCCGATGTCTGCGTGGTCTGGG
>JASBRL010000025.1 GCA_030149475.1 Marinobacter sp. | reverse complement strand
CACTCACCCCAAACCTTTCTGGTGCGGGGCGAACCTACGCCTTCTCCCGAGCATACCGGTCGCGCGGACCGATTGCTGTCGGCGCTGAATTCGGCAGGACACACGGTGACCGAGCACAGTGGCACCGGCTCCGCCTATCTCGACCAGCGCCTGCGGACGATCCATACCGGGCGCTACCTGGATTTTCTGAAAACCATCTACCAACGCTGGCAGGCGCTACCCGGTGCTTCCGATACGGTCGTGCCCAATGTGCATCCCACCGGCGGCGGCTGGCGTTACCCTTCCCATCCGGTGCCCCAGGCCGGCTGGCATCTGCATGACATGGCCTGCCCCATCGGCTCCACAAGTTACGCGGGCATTCGCGCCAGCGCGGCAACCGCCGAATGTGCGGCCGAGTTTGTGAAAACCGGCAGGGGCGATGCCTATGCCCTCTGCCGTCCGCCGGGGCATCATGCCGGTCCGGAAAGCGCTGGCGGTTTCTGTTTTATCAACAATACGGCCCTGGCCGCCTCTGTGCTGCGCGAACGGCTGGACCGTGTTGCCATACTGGACGTGGATCTGCATCACGGTAACGGCACCCAGGACATCTTCTACCAGCGCGGTGACGTCTGGACCGGCTCGGTGCATGCCGATACCGAGGCCTTCTATCCATTTTTCTGGGGCGGAAGCGACGAACCTGGCGCCGGTGACGGCCTGGGCTGCAACCTCAATGTTCCCCTGTCCCTGCATAGCAGCAGAGACGCTTTTGTGGCCGGCCTGGAGACACTGACCACAGGGCTCCGGGTGTTCCAGCCCGGCGCCATAGTGGTCGCGCTTGGCCTGGATGCTCACAAGGATGATCCCCTGGCCGGACTGACACTGGAAACCGCCGATTTTTACAGGATCGGGGCACACATTGGCGGATTACCCTACGCCTGTGTGCTGGTCCAGGAAGGGGGTTATCCCACCCAGGCGCTGGGCGCGAATCTTAACGCCTTCATGGACGGCTTTGCCCAGAGCCGTTCCCTTTGAACCAGAGAAACATGCCGGGAGTACACGATGACAATCACCCACATTGGCTCAGGACCCCGTATGAGCCAGGTCACCATCCACAATGGCACAGTCTATACCGCCGGCCAGGTAGCAACGGACGCCAGCGCGGATGCCGGGGCCCAGACCCAGCAGATACTGGACGGGCTGGACAGCCTGCTGGCAAAGGCCGGCACCGACAAGTCGCATCTGCTGTCGGCCACCATCTGGGTCGCGGATATGGCAGATTTTGATGCCATGAACAGCGCCTGGGACGCCTGGGTAACGCCCGGACACACGCCAGCCCGGGCCTGTGTGGAGGCGCGCCTGGCCAAGCCGGACTGGAAGGTGGAAATCATGGTTATTGCCGCATTGCCGGAGTAGGCCCATGCACATCATCTCCGCCGAGGCGGTTGCCCGGGCGCTGGCCTGGCAACCGTTGGTCGATCGAATCGGGAAGGCATTCCGGGAGGGTGTCGAGGCGCCCCCCCGGCACCACCATGCCATTCAGCGCGACGATGGCGAGGCCACCATGCTCCTGATGCCCGCCTGGGAACCGGGCGGCTATATCGGCATGAAGATGGTCAACGTGTTTCCCCAGAATGCAGACAAGGGACTACCGGCGATCTCCGGGCTGTATATGCTGTGCGACGGCGAGAACGGCCAGCCCCTGGCCTGCCTCGACGGTAGCGAGCTGACCCGGCGGCGCACGGCGGCATCCTCGGCACTGGCTTGCCGGGAACTGGCACGGAAAGATGCGCGGACACTGCTGATTATCGGGACGGGCAAGCTTGCGCCCATGTTGATCGAAGCACACGCCAGCGTGCGACCGATTTCCAGGGTTCTGGTCTGGGGGCGTCACCCTGAAAAAGCGGAAGCGCTGGCCGAAAAGTATGCGGGCTATGATGGCGGGCAGAGCCAATTTGATGCCGTTGCCGCCGTTACCGACCTGGAAGCCAGTGTGGCCGAGGCCGACATCGTCAGTTGCGCAACCCTTTCCAGTGAACCGATCGTTCACGGCGACTGGCTTGCACCCGGCTGTCATCTTGACCTGGTGGGCGCCTTCCGTCGCTCCATGCGTGAGACCGACGGGCGCTGCATCCAGCGCGGTGAGGTGTTTGTCGATACCTACGCCGGAGCCGAGGGCGAAGCGGGGGACCTTCACTACGCGGTGGATGAGGATTGTTTCTCCTTTGATGCCATCAGCGCAGACCTGGCGGAATTGCTCCAGGGCAAGCACGGCGGTCGATCCAGCGACGACATCATCACCATTTTCAAGTCAGTCGGTGCGTCACTCGAGGACCTGGCCGCTGCGATTGAAGTCTGGGAGCAAAGCTAAGGATGCATCGATCTGCTCTCTTCACTGTCCGTCGCCCACCAACTCGCCTCTGCATGCCGTCAACGAATTGGTCGCCTTGCGTATCGGGGGAGGTCCAGGCTTTCAATCCCCCGACTTCATGGACTTTTCTGTCTCTTCCCAGGCATCGGACAGCTTGTCATAAGCCCGGCTGAAGCCACCCTTCACATTGTCCCAGGCGTTGGCTGAACTTCCTTTCAGGCGGTCGTACCAGTCCCCGACTTTTTCCCGCTGAGCCCGGAGGGCGTCCAGGCTTTGCTGGGTTTTCTCGCGGCTCGCCTTGCTCATGTCGTCCCAGTTCTCTGCCAGGCGCTTTTCCAGCACGTCGATCCGTTGATCGAGTTCGTCGAGTGTGCCCTTGATCGATGCAGCCGCTTCGTCCCGCTGCTCGGCGGAGTAACTGCCCAGCTTGTCGATCAGGTTTGCGGTGTCGTGTTTCAGCTGTTCCATCGTGGGCGGTTTCTGGGCCTCGTCGGCCTGGACTGCTGCAGGCCCGACGCCGAGCAAGACAATCAGCAGCAGGTGGGGCAAACGGTTCTTTCTGGAAGGCGTGTGTTCGATGATCATCTGTGTCTCCGTCTCGGGATACCCGTTATTACGGATTGCTGTGGCAGGGCGTGAAATCTTTACCATACTGGAATCATTGATAAAGAGCACTCACTGGCCAGTTTCCGGGGGATGCGGCGGTAGGCCCGGCCAACAACACGCCGTCCCAATCACCGAGACGCCCCTGCTCTGGATCAGGCCCATGCCGGATTTCACGAACACAGCTGCGCCGGGCTCAACAAAGCCAGCATTCAATGCCGTTCGGTATCAGAGCAAAAAATTGGCCGTCTGCTGCATGAAAGCGTCATTGGCGGCACGAACCGCGGTCGGTGCGTCTTCCGCATTGCGATTGAATGCCTGCAGGTTGACCGCCATTTCCCGGATATTGACAATATTTTTACTGATCTCTTGAGCAACAGCACTCTGTTGTTCTGCTGCCGCGGCCATCTGGTCATTGTAGCCACTGATATCCTTTATTGCCTCAAGCACCCTGCCAAGACTGATGTGAACAGCGCCTACGCTCTCGCTCGATATCTCGAAGCTGCTTCGCGTGCGGCCCATCGCGGCCTCAAGGCTGCCAGCGCCTTCGCGCAAGCGTGCCAGCATTTCATTGATTTCAGAGGTACAGCTCTGGGTCTTGGCAGCCAGAGCGCGGACTTCATCAGCGACGACAGCGAAACCACGGCCTTGCTCGCCTGCCCGCGCGGCTTCTATGGCTGCATTCAACGCAAGCAGGTTGGTCTGCTCGGCGATGCCGCCAATCACAGACAGCACTTCAGCGATTCGACCGGTGTCTTCGCTCATCCGACTCGTATGGTCTCCAACGGACTCCACTTCCCGTTCCAGTGACCGGATGTGGTCTACGGCCAACTCAACCGCACCCCTGGCGTCGTTACCCTGGGACTGGGCGAGCTCTGCGGCCC
>JASBRL010000020.1 GCA_030149475.1 Marinobacter sp. | reverse complement strand
ACTTTGTTACGAATCACCGTGACTGGCGCTGACGCGGGCAGCTGGTCGATGAAATCGGGCCACAACCGGTGGGGCCCGGTCTCGTCCGTGGTGGTGGCATCGACCATCAGCAGAATACGGTCGGCCTGCCGGATTTCGTCCCAGGCGCGGGCGATACCGATCTGTTCCACCTCGTCCGGACTGTCCCGTAAGCCAGCGGTGTCGATGATGTGTAACGGCATCCCGTCGATGTGGATGTGTTCCCGCAGGACATCACGGGTGGTGCCCTCAATGGCCGTGACAATCGCGGCTTCACGCCCGGCCAGGGCATTGAGCAGACTCGATTTTCCGGCATTGGGCCGGCCGGCGATGACCACACTCATCCCATCCCGCAAGATGGTACCCTGCTGGGCTTGCTGTTGAATGCCATCAAGATCCGCCATGATTTCCTGAAGGTCCGCCGCTACTTTGCCATCAGCCAGAAAGTCGATTTCCTCTTCGGGAAAATCAATCGCCGCCTCGACGTAGATACGCAGATGAGTCAAGGCCTCGACCAGAGCCTCAATACGCTGTGAAAAAGCACCCTGCAGGGAGCGAACAGCACAGCGGGCCGCCTGTTCGGAACTGCTTTCAATCAGGTCAGCAATCGCTTCAGCCTGAGCAAGATCAAGCTTGTCGTTCAGGAACGCTCGTTCGGAGAACTCGCCCGGACGGGCCAGTCTGGCTCCCTGCTCACTCACTGCCCGTAATAGCAGATCAAGGATGACCGTACCGCCGTGGCCCTGAAGTTCAAACACGTCCTCGCCGGTAAAGGAGTGAGGGTTGGGGAAAAACAGACCGATGCCCTCGTCGAGTATCGTGCCATCAGCATCCTTGAACGGGCCGAAGTGGGCATAGCGTGGGCGGGGTTCGAAGCCGAGAATCTGCACGGCAATCGACCTTGCGCGCGGACCAGATACCCGAATCATTCCGACCCCGGCACGGCCCGGTGCTGTGGCTATCGCGGCGATGGTATCGGTGTCATGCATGCGGTTTTCCTGATCAGAGGATGATTACCAGCACAGATCATAAAAAAGGGCTCCACCGAGGAGCCCTTTCATCCATTCCATTATGGCTGGAACGTTACTTCTTGCTGGCAGCCTCGGCGTTGATGCTGCGGGTAATGTACCACTGCTGGGTAATCGAAAGAATGTTGTTGGTCAGCCAGTACAGTACCAGACCTGCCGGGAACCAGAGGAAGAATACGGTGAAGACCACTGGCATCATCTTCATTACCTTGGCCTGCATCGGATCCGGTGGGGTCGGGTTCAGGCTCATCTGGATGAACATGCTGGCGCCCATCAGGATCGGCAGTATGAAATACGGGTCCATCACCGACAGATCGTGAATCCACAGGAAGAAGGGCGCATGACGTAACTGCACGCTTTCAAACAGGACCCAATACAGGGAAATGAACACCGGCATTTGCACCAATATGGGCAGACAGCCACCCAACGGGTTGATCTTCTCCCGTTTGTACAGCCCCATCATTTCCTGGGACATGCGCTGACGATCATCACCGTACAGTTCACGCAAGCGCTTGAGTTGGGGACCAACAGCCCGCATCCGGGCCATGGACCGGTAACTGGTGGCTGATAATTTGTAGAACAGGGCTTTGACCAGCACGGTCAGCAGAATAATCGATACTCCCCAGTTGCCCACCAGGCTGTGGAACCAGTCCAGCACGGTGAACAGGGGCAGGGCAATGAAGAACAGGAAGCCGAAATCGACAGTACGATCCAGGTTCGGCGCAACATTTTCCAGTCGGTCGATGATCTTCGGCCCCACGTAGGCCCGGGCGTGTACTTCTTTGGTTTCACCAGGAGCAACCACCGTTGCCGGACTGACAAAGCCCATGACAAAGAGATCCCCACGGCGATTGGTCTGGAACTGTTCGGTCTGATCGGCCGGTGGAATCCACGCGGCAATGAAGTAGTGCTGGATAAAGGCCAACCAGCCACCGGTTACAGTCTGCTTGATCGGTTTATCTTTCAGATTGCCGAAATCGTATTTCTCGTAGGGATCTTCAGGGGTACTGATAACCAGGCCGAGGAATGATTTGATCCCCATCGAACGGTGAGCGGTGGGATCGCCGCTCTGATCACGGACGATTTTACCGGTGAGGTTACCCTGCCAGGTCTGACTGGACTGGTTATTGATCAGGTATGTCAGGTGGATATCGTAACTGTTGCGGTTCAGCACGTAGCGTTTGGTGACGGCAACGCCGGAATCGCTTTTGAAGGACAGATCAATGGTTAATGTGTCCTGGCCTTTTTTCAGAACATAGGAATTGGCAGCGCTGCTGTAGACGGGTGTCGGACCGTTCTTGCGGCTGTCGAACCCATCCTGACCAATCATTCCGCTTTCGAGGGTGTAAATGCGTTCCTGATCGTGCTGGAGCAACTTGAGGGGCTCGTTACCCTTAAGGGTTTTATCGTAACGGGGCATGGCTGCTTCGACGATGTTGCCACCAACAGGATCTATTTTAAGTTCCAGTACATCGGTGTTGACGGAAATCAGGTTGTTACTGACGCCCTGACTTGTCTGGCTTTCGCCGGAGGTCGATACAGTGCTGGTTGCAGCATGATCTTCCGGGGTGGTGAACTCATCACCCGTTGCACTGGAGGAGGCGGTGCCCGAACCGCTGCCTGTGGATTCCATCGCAGGAGTCTGGGTATTGGACTGGGCCGTGACCTGGGCATCATCGTTCTGGTGATAGTCTTTATTCCAGGCCAGAACCATCATGTAACTGACTATTGCAAGGCCTGCGAATAATATAATGCGTTTGATATCCATAAACTCAGTGCGTCGTCTGGTGGGTAGCGGTTTTTTTAGTACAGCGGCCCTGTTGGTCGCAATATTCCGATGACTGCCGGTGGGTGTCAGCGCAGCCTGGCACTGGATCATACCCTCCTTCGGCCCAGGGGTGACACCGCAGGAGGCGTCTTGTAGCCAAAAAAAATCCTTTTATTGTGCCGTAACGTTCAATGGCTTCAATGGCATAGGCAGAACAGGTGGGGTAGTGACGGCAGTGGCTGGCCATCATCGGGCTGATAGCGTATTGATAAACGCGGATGGGCAGAAGCAACAATGTGCGCATGAACCCGTTCCTCAGCTGGCAGTGTCCGGTTGGTTTGTTGTCCGTTGCAACTGGTCGGACTTCTTTTTCAGACGCTGCCACAGACCGGTCAGCACAGGGTTCAGTTCGGCGTTGCTGAGCGTGGCGAGGCCCTGTCGGCTTAACACAACGATATCAAGCGCTGGCAGGTCTGGTCGGGTCCGAAAAGTTTCACGCACAAGTCGTTTAACCCGATTGCGCTGGACAGACAGTTTCAGATTTTTCTTTGAAAAAACCAAACCGATCCTGGCGTGTCCGAGTGAATTGGATGTTGCCAGGACCAGGAAATGCCGGTGAGGCACTCGTATCTGAACGTCATTGAAAACTTCGCTGTAATCCTTCGGTGTTAACAACCGGGATGTTTTTGGGAAGCTGAAAGTTTTCACCAGGCCAGCACGGTTCAGGCTGACAGACGTGCACGGCCTTTCGCGCGACGACGGGACAGGACTTTGCGACCATTCGCGGTTGCCATCCGGGCACGGAAACCGTGGACGCGCTTACGCTTCAGTACGCTGGGTTGAAACGTTCTTTTCATGGTGACGCTCTCACATTACAGAAGTTGGAAAGTCAGTGACTGGTTGCGAATTGATCAATCAAACAGGAGCGGCATTCTAGTCAATCCGCTGGCTGAATTCAATGGTTAACTGCGCGGGTGCTGGTATTTCTGGCGTGGTGGCGGAGGGGCAGGCTCAGGCGACGGGACGTATAATAAATTCTGTATGAGTTTTAGTCTTTAAGGCTTTTTCTACTACTACTGTTATTAGGCAGACTGTTTTCCGTGGATAAACCGGTTTTCCTCTTTGAATACATTAGCTTGGCGTATTGACAGGTTGTTGTGTAAGTGACCCTGAGAGGTGTGAATAACAGGGGGGTGGATTGTGGATAAGTAAGATTGTCCAGGATTTTTCGGGTTGTCCCGGGGTTGTCCACGGGTTGTGATGGGGATTGTTCGCTGGTTGTAAACAGGAGGCTGTGGGTAACTTTTCGTGAACTATTTTCTGTACACAAGGCTGTAGATAAAACTGTAATTGCTTGAAAGCATTGGTTATAAGTTTCCACAAGGTGTTTAGTAAATGCGTCTGGGCCTTTCACTGAGGCGGGTTGAGGGGTATTATTTCGAGTCACCCATCGCAAGCGTAGAGTCCGGTGTCGCCGGATCGCGAGGCTAATTCCCCGTCATCGGAGGCAGGCTGTCGTGCCGCAGAAAATTTGGCATCAATGTCTAGAAGTGCTCCGGGATGAGTTTCCCGCGCAACAGTTTAATACCTGGTTGAGGCCTCTGCAGTGCGATCACAGCGAGGATCAGCTCATGCTGTTCGCGCCCAATCGGTTTGTTATGGACTGGGTCCACGAAAAATACCTGCGTCGTATTGAAGAAGTTCTCAAGGAACTGGAGGGTGTTCAGGCCCCGCGAGTGAGTATGAAGGTGGGCACGGCTCCGAGGATTGGCGAGCTGGTTGGCCGTGCGAAGCCGATGGCGCGTTCTTTGTCGGCGGACGACCTGGGTCAGGCTAACGAGGAGGAAAAAGGGGTTGCCGCCAGCGCAGCTGACCGCCCGGTACGTCTTGCCTCGGCCGGAGGCAACAGCGACAGGCGCTCGGTGCAGGTGGAAGGAGATATCAAGCACCAGAGTTACCTGAATGAAGGTTTCACGTTTGGGACGTTTGTTGAAGGAAAGTCAAATCAGCTCGCCCGCGCCGCATCAATGCAGGTCGCCGAGAATCCGGGTGGTGCCTATAACCCGCTGTTTCTGTATGGCGGGGTGGGTCTGGGCAAGACTCACCTGATGCATGCCATCGGCAACGAGATTGTGCGGCGGAATCCACGGGCCAAGGTAGCTTACCTGCGTTCTGAACGATTCGTTGCGGATATGGTCAAGGCCCTTCAGCTCAACGCGATCAATGAGTTCAAACGCTATTACCGGTCGGTGGATGCGCTGCTGATTGACGACATCCAGTTTTTTGCCCGCAAGGAGCGGTCCCAGGAAGAATTTTTCCACACCTTTAATGCGTTGCTTGAGGGTGGTCAGCAGGTCATCGTGACCTGTGATCGGTTTCCCAAGGAAATTGTTGATATGGAAGAACGGCTCAAATCCCGTTTTGGCTGGGGTCTCACGGTGATGGTTGAGCCGCCGGAACTGGAAACCCGGGTGGCGATCCTGATGAAGAAGGCGGAACAGGTTAATGTTCGGCTGAGCAGCGAGGCGGCATTCTTCATCGCGCAAAAAATTCGGTCAAATGTGCGTGAGCTCGAGGGGGCGCTACGCCTGGTGATAGCGAATGCTCACTTTACAGGATCTGAAATCACCCCTCCGTTTATCCGGGAGAGTCTCAAGGACCTGTTGGCACTGCATGAAAAACAGGTCAGTATCGATAATATCCAGCGCACGGTCGCGGAATATTACAAGATCAAGGTGGCGGATCTGCTCTCCAAACGGCGCACGCGTACCGTGACCCGACCGCGTCAGGTCGCCATGTCCCTGTCAAAGGAACTGACCAATCACAGTCTTCCGGAAATTGGCGATGCTTTTGGTGGCCGCGACCATACAACTGTGCTGCATGCCTGCAAGAAAATCGTAGAGCTCCAGGGAACGGATCCGACCATACGTGAGGACTATCAGAATTTTATGCGTTTGCTGACGACATGAAGCGGGTTTCCGTGGCGGCAAACCGTGACCTTTCACCCATCCAGATAAATGCTGAGTGACATGAAACTGACGATCAGCCGAGAGTCCCTGTTAACACCGCTGCAATCGATTGCCGGGGTGGTGGAGCGCAAACAGACCATGCCGGTGTTGTCCAACGTCCTGATAGTGGCGGAAGACAACGTACTGACCCTGACCGGAACCAATGTGGAAGTGGAGTTGGTCGCCCGGGTAGCCCCGGTTCACATTGATCAGCCCGGGCGAATCACCGTGCCTGCCCGCAAACTGGCCGATATTTGCAGGGCGCTTGGAGAGGCGTCGTCAATCGAGCTGGCTCTGGAGGGTGATCGCCTGCATCTCAGGAGCGGCGCCAGTCATTTTACCCTGTCGACCCTGCCCGCCGAGCATTTTCCCAATGTCGAAGACGAAGCGGAGAGTTTCCGACTGGAACTTCCGCAGGAAGAGCTTGGCAGAATGCTGGACGCGACAGCGTTTGCCATGGCGCAACAGGACGTACGGTATTACCTGAACGGGTTGCTGCTGGAGGTTGATCGGTCGCACGTACGTACGGTGGCGACGGACGGTCACCGGTTGGCCATGTCGCATCTCGATATGACAACAGACTGCCCGGAACCCAGACAGGTCATTGTACCGCGCAAAGGGGTGCTGGAACTGGCGCGCCTGCTGGAGGATGTGCAGTCCTCTGTCGTGCTGGTAATCGGGGAAAACCACCTGCGAGCCACCGTCGGTGCATACACGTTCACCTCTAAACTGATTGAGGGCAAATTCCCGGACTATAACCGGGTCATTCCCCGTGGCGGCGATAAGGTGGTGCTGGCAGATCGGGTTGCTCTTAAAAATACCCTGCAGCGAGCGGGCATTCTGTCCCACGAGAATATCCGTGGCGTGAGACTTAACCTCGCAACCAACGAATTGCAGGTATTCGCCAATAATCCGGATCAGGAACAGGCCGAAGACGCGTTGCCGGTCGACTATCAGGGCGAACCCCTGCAGATCGGATTTAATGTCGGGTATCTGGTCGATGTGCTGAATGTTGTCGACGACGAGCAGATCAAACTGACCCTGGCGAACCCGAATAGCAGTGCGCTGATCGAGTCACCCGGGGACAGCAGTTGCCTGTATGTGGTGATGCCGATGCGGTTGTGAGGCCGTGTCCTGTGGGAGAAGTCGGACAAGGCAATGGATACAGGGAAAGACGGGGGAGCAACATGGGTACGCTAGTCAACAGTCTTAAGGGCGCACTTCGAATCGGGCAAACCTTGTCTGTATTGGGGCGTACGGGGGTGAACTGGCTACGAGGTGATCGACCGCCGACGCCGCGATTGCTGCGGGAGACATTTGAGTCCCTGGGCGCCACCTACATCAAGCTGGGCCAGTTCATTGCCAGTTCGCCAACATTTTTCCCCAAGGAATACGTGGAAGAATTTCAGAACTGTCTGGACAGAACCCCGAGCCTGCCGTTCCCGGTGATCAGGAAGATCATTCGCGAGGAGCTCGGACGTCCTGTTGAAGAGGTGTTTTCCCGGGTGGAGCCGGTCGCACTGGCGTCAGCGTCGATTGCGCAGGTACACGCGGCCACGTTGGTGACCGGTGAGGACGTGGTGATCAAGGTCCAAAAGCCCGGTGTGGAAAATATCCTGCTGACGGATCTCAACTTTCTCTATCTGTCGGCGCGTATCCTGGAAACGCTGGCGCCTCGGATATCCTGGACCTCCCTGTCGGCGATTGTCGAGGAAATCCAGCGCACGATGATGGAAGAATGCGATTTCATCAAGGAAGCGAATAATCTTCAGGTATATCGTCGCTTTCTCCAGGATACCCATAATGAAGACGCGACCGTTCCACGGGTGTACGAACAGTGCAGCAGTCGGCGTATTCTGACCATGGAACGGTTTTACGGTGTGCCGTTGACCGATATGGAGAGTATCCGGGGTTACGCCAGGGATCCGGAACGAACGTTAATCACTGCGATGAATACCTGGTTCGCGAGTCTGACCCAGTGTGAGTTTTTTCATGCGGACGTGCACGCCGGCAACCTGATGGTACTCAGGGACGGCCGTATCGGGTTTATTGATTTTGGCATTGTGGGCCGTATCAAACCTGATACCTGGCAGGCGGTATCTGACTTTATTTCTGCGGTGATGGTCGGCGACTTTGACGGCGTCGCCAGTGCGATGGTGCGTATAGGTATTACCCGGTCAGCGGTTGACGTCGATGGATTGGCGGATGATCTTCGGCGCCTCTATCAGCAGATGGATCGGATGGTGCCGGACGCCGTGCCAGCCTACGATGCCGATAAGGCGGAAGACGAAGTAAACAATGTACTCATGGATATGGTCAGGATTGGCGAGAGCCACGGGCTGCATTTTCCACGTGAGTTTGCCTTGTTGTTGAAGCAGTTTCTGTACTTTGATCGGTACGTCCACATCTTGGCGCCGGAAATGGACGTGTTTATGGACGACCGCCTCAACATGCTGCATTAGCCGACCCGGGGACCGGGGGAGCGGACGCTCGCCTTCGGTCAGCGGGTTTTGTACACTGAAAACTGCGCCAACGGGCGCTGTTTTTCTTTCCTTCGACTGAGATTCCTCACTTCCCATGGCGTTAGTCAAATTGCAAACGGAGAATTTCCGCAATCTGGTCACGGCGCCTATTGGGTTTTCGCCCGGGTTTAATCTGATTTTCGGCGAAAATGGGAGTGGTAAAACGAGTTTTCTGGAGGCTATCGGCTACCTCGGATTGGGACGGTCGTTTCGGGTGAACCGACATCAGGCAGTGGCCAGTCACGGAACAGATACATTCACCGTTTTTGGCGCCATGGATGATGGTTTGAGCGAAGGTATCGATAGTTTGGGCCGGGCCGGTGGTCACGTTGCGCACCGGTTGGGTCTGTCCCGCTGCTTGTCTACGAAGGAAACACGATTACGGGTTGATGGTGAGGGTGTGCGCAGCCTGTCGGCACTGGCGAAGCATTTCCCGGTGTCGGTTATTGATCCAGGGGTTTTTGATATTGTTGCTGGTGGACCGGGGAAGCGTCGTCAGTTTCTGGACTGGTCGGTGTTCCACGTGGAACCTTCGTTCGCGGGGCACTGGCAACAATGCCAAAGAGTGATATCGCAGCGGAATCAGGTGCTCAGAAATGGTAGAATGGAAGAGTCCATGATTCGGGTGTGGGATGAGCAATATGAGGTCCTGGCTGATCGGGTCACGGACGCCAGAAGAAAGGCCTTTGCCCGGGTCGCATCGGCGTTTGACGAACTTGTCGAGCAAGTGAACGCCTCTTGGATGGTCGGGATGGCGCAGGATTTTTACCCGGGCTGGGATGTCTCGCAGGGTTTGACGTCCGTTCTGAGGTACCATCGCGAACAGGAGCGTAAAGTCGGGCACACGCTGTACGGTCCGAACCGCGCGGATATCCGGCTTCGCTATCAGGGACGACCCGTCGCTGAAACCTTTTCGCGAGGACAACAGAAAACCCTCGTTATCTTGATGAAAATCGCCCAGGGGCTCGTCTTGAAAGACCTTGGGAAGCAGGCAACGTTTTTACTGGACGATATCAATGCAGAGCTTGATGGTGACCATCGGGCCATGCTCGCCCAGAAATTACAGGAATTGCGGTGTCAGGTATTCATGACATCCATCGAACGGCCGTCGCCAAAGCGTCTTTGGCCTGTCGACACCGGGCCCGACTTCAAGATGTTCCACGTGGAACATGGCGAATTAACGGAAGAATGAGATCAGCGCTTTAGGGAGCGTTTTGAATGACAGCATCGAGTTATAACTCATCCAGCATCAAAGTACTCAAGGGTCTTGATGCAGTCCGCAAACGACCCGGTATGTATATCGGCGATACTGACGATGGTACCGGCCTCCACCACATGGTATTTGAACTGGTGGACAACTCCATCGACGAGGCGCTGGCAGGGTACTGCTCGGAAATCGGTGTCGTTATCCATCCGGACGAATCGGTGACGGTACGAGACAACGGCCGTGGTATTCCGGTGGACATGCACGAGGAAGGCGTTTCTGCAGCGGAAGTGATCATGACCGTGCTCCACGCCGGCGGCAAATTCGACGAAAATTCCTACAAGGTCTCGGGTGGCCTCCACGGTGTCGGCGTGTCGGTGGTTAATGCTCTCTCCTCTGCGTTGAAACTGACGGTTCGCCGCGACAATAAGGTCTATGAGCAGACGTATACTCATGGCGTCCCCAACGGACCTCTCCATGAGGTCGGCGACACGGACAGGAGTGGCACCGCTGTTCACTTTGTCCCGTCGCTGGAAACCTTCACCAATATCGAATTCCATTGGGACATGTTGGCCAAACGCCTCCGGGAACTCGCCTTTCTGAATAGCGGCGTGCGCATTCGCCTGCAGGATGAGCGCTCGGGTAAGGAAGAGGTGTTTGAATACGAAGGCGGACTGCGGGCGTTTGTAGAACACCTGAACACCAACAAGACTCCTATCAACCGGGTCTTCCACTTTAACCGCGACCGGGAAGACGGTATTTCGGTGGAAGTGGCCATGCAGTGGAACGATGCGTTCCAGGAAAACCTGTACTGTTTCACCAACAACATCCCCCAGCGGGATGGCGGGACCCATCTGGCCGGGTTTCGTGCGGCTCTGACCCGCTCGCTGAATAATTACATCGAACACGAAGGCATCGGCAAGAAAGCGAAAGTGAACACGTCTGGCGACGATGCCCGTGAAGGTCTGACAGCGATTGTGAGTGTGAAGGTACCGGACCCGAAGTTTTCCTCCCAGACCAAGGACAAGTTGGTGTCCTCGGAAGTGAAAACAGCGGTGGAACAGGAGCTTTACCAGTCTTTTGCCGAGTTCCTGCAGGAACAGCCCTCGGAAGCCAAGCTGATCGTCAACAAGATGATCGAAGCGGCCCGGGCCCGGGAAGCGGCCCGCAAAGCGCGGGATATGACACGACGTAAAGGTGCCCTGGACATCGCCGGACTGCCCGGGAAGCTGGCGGACTGCCAGGAGAAAGATCCGGCCCTGTCGGAACTGTTCATTGTGGAGGGTGATTCCGCCGGCGGCAGCGCCAAGCAGGGGCGAGACCGTAAAACCCAGGCCATCCTGCCGCTCAAGGGTAAGATCCTGAACGTCGAAAAGGCACGTTTCGACAAGATGCTCTCCTCAGTGGAGGTTGGCACGCTGATTACCGCCCTGGGCTGCGGTATCGGACGGGAAGAGTTTGATCCGGATAAGTTGCGCTATCACTCCATCGTTATCATGACCGATGCCGACGTTGACGGTTCCCACATCCGTACCCTGCTGCTTACCTTCCTGTTTCGTCAGATGCGGGAAATCATTGAACGGGGCCACGTGTTTATTGCCATGCCGCCGCTGTACAAAGTGAAACGCGGTAAGCAGGAGCAATACCTGAAGGACGAGAAAGCCAAGGAAGCCTATCTCACCCAGACAGCTCTGGAAGGCGCACAACTGTTTGTGAATCCAGACGCGCCAGCCATCAAGGACTCGGCACTGGAAACCTTAGTGAAGGATTACCAGGCAGTGATGGCCATGATATCGCGTCTGTCCCGTGCCTATCCGGCCAGGGTGCTGGAGCAGATGCTGAGTAACGTCACCCTGACGCCGGGACAACTGAAAAACGAGGAAGAGGTGACCCGGTGGGTGGCCCGTCTGGGTGAAGGACTCGATCTGGATACTCGCACCGGTACCAAATACACTTTTTCGGTGGAAAAAGATTCAGAACGAAACCTGTTCCTGCCCAAGGTGGTGATTTACGTTCACGGCATTCCCCACACCCATGTGTTCAAGCATGAGTTTTTTGAATCACCGTCCTACGGAGCGATTGCACGAATGGGCGAGACTCTGGACGGCCTGATCGAGGATGGGGCTTACGTGCAGCGAGGCGAACGCAAGCAGGTTGCGCTGTCATTCGAAGGGGCCCTTGACTGGTTGATGAAAGAAGCCCAGCGCGGCCTGAATATCCAGCGCTACAAGGGACTCGGAGAAATGAATCCGGAGCAGCTATGGGAAACGACCATGGACCCCGAGACGCGTCGGATGATGAAAGTTACGATCGAGGACGCGTTCGCGGCTGACCAGATATTTACCACACTGATGGGCGACGACGTAGAACCGCGTCGCAATTTTATCCAGACCAACGCCTTGCAGGTGACGAACCTGGATATATAGACTCTTTGCCTGTTGTTGCCTCGCACAGACGCCGGCCTGTCATGATCATGATTGGCCGGTTTCTGTTTATAAATCAGGGTATTAAATGATTTTCGATCAGGTTGAGAATGGTCGTCGCGTAGGTGTCTATATCCACTTGCTGATCCCGGTATTTACGTCGCTTCAGGTACCAGTCCTGGAGTAGCGCCTTAATCAACGAAGACAGCAGGCGGGGATTGTCGGATCGGTAGTCGCCGTTACTGATTCCGGCTTCGAGAATCCCGCAGAATATACCTTCGATCTCCCGCTCCATGGTAATGGCCCGCTGTTTTTCGTCCTCTGGCAGGCTCTTGGCTTCCATATAGGAAAAGTAGAACCACGCCCGCATCAGTTCACTCAGGAACAGGTGCGCCTTGATGGCTTCGTACAGCTTTTCGCGGGGCATGGTGACCGCGCCGGTATAATGCAGCAACGTCCGGCGGGTGAGAATGAAGCCATGGGTCTGGATCAGGTGAATCAGGTCATCCTTGTTACGGATGTAGGCGTAGAGACCGCCCATACTGAGTTCGGAATCGGCGCACAAGTCCCTCAGGGTCATCGCGTGGAAACCTTTGGTGTTCGCCAGACGCAGTGTCGAGTCGATGATGCGCGCGAGGCTGCGGATTGCCGTCGCTTCTTTTTTGACGCGGATCATGTCCGTGTTCTGCCTGTACAGTTCCCGGCAGATGTCTTCCTTGGAAAGCTGTAAATCGGCTGTGAACGATTGGTAGTCGCTGATCATAAGCCTTCACCGTGAAAGCAGCCGATAAGCGCGTGGCGTGGTGCCCAAACGTTCATAGCATCAGCCCCATGACCAGAAATCGGTACCTTCCTTCAGCAGTGTTCGGGAAAACACCATTTTATGAACCTCCGAGGCACCATCTACCAGCCGGGCCTGGCGGGCGTAACGATACATCCACTCCAGGGGCGTATCTTTGCTATAGCCTCGGGCACCACACAACTGAATCGCCGTGTCTACGGCCTTGTGGAGCGTGTCGGCGACGGCCACTTTGGCCATCGAGACCTCCTTGCGTGCAAAGTCGCCCTGGTCGAGTTTCCAGGCGGCATTCATGGTCAACAGACGACCGATCTGAATGTCCATGGCAGCCTCTCCCAGCAACCACTGAACCCCTTCCCGTTCGGCCAGAGTCTGACCAAGGGCCTGGCGTGTGTCCACGTAGGCAGTAGCGATCTCCATGGCCCGCCGGGCCAGGCCAAGCCAGCGCATACAATGGGTCAGGCGTGCTGTACCGAGCCGAATCTGGGTGACTTTTAATCCGTCCCCTACCTCCATCAGCCGATTTTCGTCGGGGATTTCGAGTCCGTTGAAACGTAAGCGCCAATAAATCAGCACCTACACCTCAGCCCTGAGATTACCCAAACTGGATTCCTCACCAAGACCAAGAGGAATCGGCATGACGCAAACCGAACGGAAACAAACCTGGCAGCAGCGTATCACGGACTGGCAGGCCT
>JASBRL010000013.1 GCA_030149475.1 Marinobacter sp. | reverse complement strand
CCGATGGTGCTGCGCGGCAGTTCGTCGCGGAACTCGATGCCGGACAGGCGTTGGGTCTTGCCCAGGCGCTGGTTGGCCCAGTCGGTGATTTCGGCGGCGCTGACGGGGTTGCCGGGGCGAGTAACCACCAGGCCCAGCGGCGTCTCTCCCCAGTGGTCGCTGGGAATGCCGATCACTGCGGCATCGGCAACGGCCGGGTGCGTCAACAGCACTTTTTCGAGATCCACCGCATAGATATTGAAGCCACCGGAAATGATCATGTCCTTGCGCCGGTCCAGGATGAACAGGAAGCCGTCCTCATCCAGCATGCCCATGTCACCGCTTTTATAGAAGGTGAGGCCCTCCGGGCTGGTCCAGAGCATTTCCCGGGTCTGGCTCTCGCGATGGTAATAGCCACGCATCATGGCGCCGGCGCGACCGGCGATTTCGCCGATCTGTCCGGCGGGCAGTTCATGACCGTCTTCGTCCAGAATCCGGATTTCTGAGCCTTCGGTGGGTTTGCCGACCGAGTCCCATTTGTCGGGGTGGGCGGCGCAATCAAGGCTGGTGGAGATACCGCCTTCGGTAAGTCCGTAGACCTCACGGATATTGCCCGGCCAGCGTTTCATCGCATCGGCAATGACGTCGGCCCGCAGTGGCGCGCTGGTGGACAGCTTGAGCTTGAAGCTGGACAGGTCGAAACGGTCAAAGTCAGGCTCCGCCAGAATGCGCTGGTATTGCACCGGTACCAGCATGGCGTGGGTCACCCGATAGCGTTCTGCCAGTTCCAGAAAGCGCAGCGCATTGAACCTGGCCATCAGCACCAGGGTGCCCCCGTAGCACAGAGTCGGTAGCGCCGAGACCAGTGTGGTGTTCGAATACAGTGGCGTCGACACCAGATTGATGGCGTCACCATTGAGGCCGTAGGTCGCCATCCGCCGCATCTGTCGGGAGCGGAAACGGACATCGTGCAGAATGCCCTTCGGGGTTCCTGTTGTGCCCGAGCTATAGATGATGTTGAACGCATCATCCAGATCCACCCGCGCCGGGTGCGGATCGCTGTCGATGTCCGCAAGCCAGTCGTCCAGGTCCAGGCCGCTGGCCGGATAGCGATGGCCGAGGCCGATACGCTGCTGCGCCGGAATATTCGCCAGCCGGTCGCTGACCGCGTCCAGCAGCGGGGCGTTTTGTTCGGACACGAACAGCCAGCGCGCATCGCAATCATTGATCATCAGTGCCAGGGCGTCACCGCTGGCCATACCCGACAAAGGCACCATGCAGCCACCCGCGACCAGCGTGCCCAGAAACAGCGAAACATAATCCAGGCTGTTTTCGGACAGCCCGGCCACGGTGTCGCCGGTTTCCAGCCCCTGTTCCCGCAAGCGATTGGCGATCCGGTTTACCCGGATGAGCAGTTCCGCCCAGGTAAGCTGACGATCGCCGTCAAACAGGGCGGGCTTGTCAGGCTGGGATTCGGCGTATTGCTGGATGGTGTGGCCGATGGCTTCGATCGGCTCGTCGGCATTGATCGGCGCATAGATCGGCATTTTCTGCAGGGATTCTTTCATTTTACAGCCCATGGAGCTTGTTGTGTTTTGACTGGTGAAATTTATTTCCGATTATATTGACTCAAAACTGGAAGGCATGACAAATTAAATGGCGAAGACAAGTCTGAACGCACGCTATTCGGGTACCGGGTTGGAAGGGCACCGGTGCAAAACGGGGCGATGGCCGGATGTCGCCATGGCCAGACGGCTGAGGTGGGTTGGACTGCGGGCAGGGTGCGCTCTCAGGCTGTCGACTGTTTTCAGTCGCATGCCGGCTGACATAACGAATGACAATAAGGAGCATCGGCATGATGCGATTTAGCGAACGGGTTGCCGTGGTGACCGGGGCCGGTAGTGGTATTGGTCGGGCGACCGCCCTGCGTTTCGCCCGTGAAGGGGCCAGCGTCATCCTGGTGGACCGCGCCGAGGGCGGCCTGGTACAGACCGAAGGGTTGATGCCTGGCAACGCCGATTTTCTCCGTAAAGTGATGGATGTATCCGACGAAGCGCAGGTCAGGGCGCTGGTGGATGACGTTATCAAGCGTTACGGCCAGATCGATATTCTGTGTAATAACGCAGGAATTTCCGGTAACCACAATCCGATTACTGAGCAGGATCGCGCCATGTGGGATCAGGTACTGGGCGTAAATCTGATTGGCCCGATGCTGCTGATCAAGCATGTAGCGCCGCACATGCAGGCTCGGCGTCAGGGTGCGATTGTCAACACCGCCTCGGTGGCCGGTATTCGTTCCGGGGCCGGTGGTAACGCCTACAGCGCCTCCAAGGCGGGCGTTATCAATCTGACCATGACCACCGCCTGTGACCTGGGTGGCGACAATGTGCGGGTGAACGCGGTATGCCCGGGGCTGATCGAGACAGGGATGACCCAGCCCATTTTTGACTACGCCCGGGCCAACGAAAAGGCTCACAAACTGGGTTCCCGCTGTGAGCTTCGCCGGTACGGAGCGCCCGAGGAAATCGCTGCGGCGATTCTGTTCCTGGCCAGTGACGACGCCAGTTACATCACCGGACAGGCGCTACCCGTGGATGGTGGCAATACCGCATCACTGAACCTGCCGGGGATGAAAGTTTAATGACTGAGGCGAATACCGAGACGGGGCAGGCGCTGTCGATCAGCGGAGGCAGGGATCTACCCGGCTTTCACAACCTGCTGGGCTACCGACAGGTGTCCTGGGAGCAGGATGAAGCGGTCATCGAGCTGGCGCTCAAGCCGGAGCACCTGAACCTGGGCGGTGTCATTCACGGCGGCGTGCTGTCTTCGCTGCTGGACATCGTGCTGGCGGAGGCCGGTACCTATTGCCCGTTCCCGGGTCGCATGCGCAAAGCCATTACCCTGACGCTGACCACGACGTTTACCGGTCAGTGTTCAGCGGGTGTTATTACCGTCACCGGCCGAAAACGCGCCGGTGGTTCGCGAATTTTCAACAGTACCGGTGAAGTACGGGATGACCAGGGCAATCTGCTGGCCATTGCCGAAGGTACGTTCCGGATTCGTTCCGGCAGCGAAAAGCCCGAAGGCGTCCCGATCTGAGACGCTTCCTTTATAAGGCGTGCAGTCCATCCGGGAATGCGGCGTCAAATCGATTATCAGCAAGAGGCACGCACCATGTTTGAATTATCCGATAAAGCCAGGAAGCTCCAGCAACAGCTGATCGAGTTCATGGATCAATACGTCTATCCCAATGAGCACCTTTACCATGAGCAGGTTGATCAGGCGGAAAACCGCTGGGCGCCGACGGCGATCATGGAAGAGCTCAAGGTCAAGGCCAAAGACGCGGGCCTGTGGAACCTGTTTCTGCCGGAAAGCGAGTTCGGTGCCGGGCTGACCAACTTTGAATACGCCCATCTGTGCGAAATCATGGGTCGGTCCCACATGGCGCCGGAAGTGTTCAACTGCGCGGCGCCGGATACCGGCAATATGGAAGTGATCACCCGCTACGGCACCAGGGAGCACCAGGAGAAGTGGCTCAAGCCCCTGCTGGCCGGTGAGATCCGTTCGTGCTTTTCAATGACCGAGCCGGACGTGGCGTCCTCTGATGCCACCAACATTGCCTGTGAGATTCGTCGCGAGGGCGACGAATATGTGATCAACGGGCGCAAGTGGTGGTCGTCAGGTGCCATGACCACCACCTCAAAAATCGCCATCGTGATGGGCAAGACCGATCCGTCCGCCGAGCGTCACAACCAGCAGTCGATGATTCTGGTGCCGCTGGATGCGCCGGGCGTGAAGATGGTCCGCCCGCTGACGGTATTCGGGTACGATCACGCCCCCCACGGCCACGCTGAAATCCATTATGACAACGTACGGGTACCGGCGTCGAACCTGCTGCTGGGCGAAGGCCGCGGCTTCGAAATTGCCCAGGGTCGCCTTGGGCCGGGCCGCATCCACCATTGCATGCGGACCATCGGGGTTGCCGAGCGTGCACTGGAACTGATGTGCGAGCGTGCCAGTCAGCGCGTGGCTTTTGGCCGTTCATTGACCCAGTTCGATTCGATCCGCAAGGACATTGCCCGGTCACGGCTGGAGATTGAACAGGCCCGCCTGCTGACCCTGAAAGCGGCTCATATGATGGACACGGTTGGCAACAAGGTGGCTCGTCAGGAAATTGCCATGATCAAGGTGATTGCTCCAAGCATGGCGCTGAAAGTGCTGGATCGTGCGATTCAGGTTCACGGTGGCGCCGGCGTCAGTCAGGACACCTTCCTGGCCGCGGCCTGGGCATCGGTCCGCACCCTGCGTCTGGCCGACGGTCCGGACGAAGTTCACCTGGACTCCATCGCCAAGATCGAACTGCGCGATTACCCACGAACTCACTGATCCGGAGACTGTATGACCAACCCATTATTTGACATGACCGGCAAAGTGGCGCTGATTACCGGCTCCACCAAGGGTATTGGCCGGTCCATCGCTGAGGAAATGGCGCGCTGTGGTGCGAAGGTTGTGATCTCCAGCCGCAAGGCCGAGGTCTGCGAACAGGTCGCCGGCGAGCTGACCGCCCAGGGGTTTGAGGCTATGGCCATCCCCTGCCATGTGGGCAAGAAGGAACAGCTCCAGAACCTGGTCGACAAAACCATTGAGGCCTGGGGCCAGATTGATGTGCTGGTCTGCAACGCCGCGACCAACCCGGTCTACGGGACCACCCAGGAAATGACTGACGAGGCCTGGGACAAGATCATGGACACCAACGTCAAGGGCACCTTCTGGCTGACCCGGATGGTGCTGCCACAAATGGCCAAGCGTGGCGAAGGTGCGGTGGTGCTGCTGTCCAGCATCGCCGGTATTCGCGGTAACACGGTGATCGGTACCTACGGGGTGTCCAAGGCGGCGGAAGCTGCACTGGCCCGCAACCTAGCGGTGGAGTGGGGCCCGAGCGGTATCCGCGTCAACTCGATTGCGCCGGGTCTGATCAGGACCGACTTCGCCAAGGCGCTCTGGGAAGACCCGGTCCGCGTCAAGCGGGCGGAAGACAAAACACCCCTGCGTCGTATCGGGGACCCGGTGGATATCGCCGGTCTGGCGGTATTCCTGTCCACCCCTGCCAGTGCCTACATCACCGGACAGGTGATTGTGGCCGACGGCGGCGAGACCGTATGCTGAGGGCATCATGAGTATCGAACCGCAACTGGTGGAGGTACTGGAAAGTCACCGGTTTGACGAAGCGGCTTTGCTGACCTGGCTGCAGACAGCGATGCCGGGGTTTGGTGACACCCTGGAAATACGCCAGTTCCAGGGCGGGCAGTCGAACCCCACATTTTTGCTGAGGGCTGACAGCGGCCGGTACGTGCTGCGTAAAAAGCCGCCGGGAAAGGTGCTGCCGTCGGCGCACATGGTGGAGCGCGAGTACACGGTGATGCGCGCCCTGTCGGAGCATACCGATTTGCCGGTGCCGAAGGCCCGGGTGCTCTGCGAGGACGACCGCATCATCGGCACGCCGTTCTACGTGATGGACTTCATGCCGGGCCGGGTGGTCAGTCACCCGGCCCTGTGGGAGCTCGACCGGGCAGAACGCCGGCCGATTCATGAGTCCGCGGTGGACACCATGGCCGCGTTGCATGCGGTGGATGTCAACGCTGTCGGACTGGCGGATTTCGGTCGTCCCCATGGCTACGTCTCCCGGCAGGTATCGCGCTGGACCAAGCAGTACCTGGCGTCGAAAACCGATGACATGCCGGCCATGGACAAGCTGATGGCCTGGTTGCCGGACCATCTGCCGGCTGATGATGAAACGGCGATCGCCCACGGTGACTACCGCCTCGGTAATCTGATGCTGGCCCCGGACCGTCCGGAGGTGGTGGCCATACTCGACTGGGAGTTGTCGACCCTGGGGCACCCTGTTGCCGATCTGGCGTACTACTGCCTGCCTTATCACCTGCCGTCGGATCTGGTCGGTATGCGGGGCGTTATTGGCGAAGATCTGGCAGAGCTGGGTATTCTCAACGAACAGGAAACCATTGAACGCTACTGTCGGCAGTCCGGTCGGTCCGGGCTGGACGACTGGCATGTGTTCCTGTCGTTTTCCCTGTTCCGCCTGGCGGCGATCTTGCAGGGGGTCTATGCCCGGGCATTGCAGGGCAACGCCAGTAACGCCGACGCGCTGGATGTGGGCAGGCGTGCCCATGTGCTGGCGGATGCCGGCTGGCGGATCGCCCAGCGCGGGCGCAAGGGAGTCGGTCAATGACGGCTCTGGTCGACGAACCCATGGTCAACCGGATACTGATTACCAACGACGATGGCGTGGCCGCGCCCGGCCTGACGGTGTTGATCAAGATCGCTCAGGCCCTCGCGGAAGAAGTGTGGGTGGTGGCGCCGGAACATGACCGCAGTGGCGCGGGCCAGAGTATTTCCCTGCACTCGCCGCTGCGAATCTATCAGCATGGCGTCAATCACTACGCGGTGTCTGGCACCCCGGCGGATTGCGTGCTGTTCGCGCTGGCGGAGTGGTTCGGAGAAACACCACCGGACCTGGTGCTGTCCGGCGTCAACAGTGGCGCCAATATCAGCGATTCGGTGCAGTACTCCGGTACCGTGGGTGCGGTGCTCACTGCCGAACACATGGGCGTGCCGGGTATTGCGCTCAGTCAGGCCTTCCTGAACCGGGATGAGATCAACTGGTCACCGGTGGCCACCTGGGGCGAACGGGTGATTCGCAAACTCTGGCAGGGCGAGGCCGGGTCACGTTGCTGCTGGAATGTCAATTTCCCGGCCTGCGACGCGGCTCAGGTCACCCATGTGCGCTGGGCGCGACAGTCAACCGGCTCGATACAACGCACCCGATTGCTGCCGGGGCAGGATGGCCGTAGCCTGCCGTACTGGTGGCTGGGCTTCGAGCGCAGCTCCAGCCATATCGTCGCCCCGGATGCCGACGTGGCGGTCCTGCGCGACAACGCGATAGCGATAACGCCTTTGCGTTCTGAGCAGTCCCTGCCAGGGGGGCAGGCTAGCTACCGACTGGATGAACTCTGACATCAATGCCAGGCCCCGACAGGACTGGTTTGGCATGACGCTCGTTAACGGGAGACCAACAAACATGTTTACACGACACCAC
This sequence comes from Marinobacter sp., assembly GCA_030149475.1. GTDB lineage: Bacteria > Pseudomonadota > Gammaproteobacteria > Pseudomonadales > Oleiphilaceae > Marinobacter. The sequence goes on along the minus strand of JASBRL010000013.1, from coordinate 7,364 downwards.
GGGGTATGGCCGGACGATCTGCCCAAGACCATGACGCTGCCGCAGACCAGCGTATTCACCAATCTGGACATTTCGGCACGGCGCTACCCGGACCACCCCGCGATCATATACTACGACAGCAAGCTGACCTTCAGCCAATTGCTCGCAGAGGTTGAGGCACTGGCCGGTTATCTCCAGCACCAGGGTGTCGGGAAAGGCGACCGGGTACTGCTTTACATGCAGAACTCGCCTCAATACGTGATCGGCTACTACGCCATTCTGCGGGCCGATGCCGTCGTCATCCCGGTTAACCCGATGAACCGTTCGGCAGAGCTGGAACATTATGTTTCCGACACCAGCGCGCGGATCTGTCTGGCGGGTCAGGAACTGGCCGGGTTCATCGCCCCGCTGCTCGGCAAGACAGAGCTGGAGCAGGTAGTGGTTGCCGCCTACAGCACCTATGTCAGGGAGCCGACCGATCTCAAGCTACCGGCCGAGGTGGAAGCACCGGCGGTGCCGATGACGACTCCGGGCTGCGTGCTCTGGGAAGACGCCCTGGCGGCGGGTCACACGCCGGGGCCCACCACCGCCGGGCCTGACGATCTGGCGGTGATCCCCTACAGCTCCGGTACCACCGGAGCCCCCAAGGGCTGCATGCACGTTCACCGCGCGGTCATGGCCACGGCCTGTCATCGCGCCTACTGGAACCTGAGCACGCCGGATTCGGTGCAGTTGGCGACGCTGCCGTTCTTCCACGTGACGGGTATGCAGGGCTCCATGAACGGCCCCATCTACACCGGGTCCACCAGTGTGATCATGACCCGCTGGGACCGCACCGTGGCCGCCAGACTCATTGAGCGCTATCGGGTATCGGGCTGGACCAACATTGTCACCATGGCCGTGGACTTCCTGTCCAATCCGGACATCGGCCAGTACGATCTCAGCAGCCTGATGACCATTGGCGGCGGCGGTGCGGCCATGCCTGAAGCCATTGCGAAAAAACTCCACACCATGACTGGCCTGGATTACATCGAAGGCTACGGGTTATCGGAAACCATGGCCGCCACCCACATCAACCCGCCGGCCCACCCCAAGGCCCAGTGTCTGGGCATCCCGGTGTTCGATGTGGACTCGCGCATCGTGGATGTGGAAACCCTCCAGGAGAAAGGACCCAACGAAGTGGGTGAGATTGTCAGTAACGGTCCCCAGGTCACGGTCGGCTACTGGAACCGCCCGGCCGAGACCGAAGCGGCCTTCATTGAACTGGACGGCAAACGCTTTTTCCGTACCGGTGATCTGGCCTACTACGACGAAGACGGCTACTTCTTCATGGTGGATCGGGTCAAGCGGATGATCAACGCCTCCGGCTTCAAGGTCTGGCCCTCGGAAGTCGAGAGCATGATGTACCGCAATCCGGCCATTCATGAGTGTTGCGTGATTTCCTCACCGCATCCGCGCCGGGGTGAGACGGTCAAGGCCTGTGTGGTGCTGACTGCGGAGGCGGAGAGTAGCACCACCGCCGAGGACATCATCGCCTGGTGTAAAGAAGAGATGGCGGCTTATAAGGTGCCGGAAATTATAGAGTTTGTGTCGGAGTTGCCCAAGTCTCCCACCGGCAAACTGATGTGGAAAGCCCTGCAGGATGAAGAGTGGAAAAAGCCGGCCTGATGCCTCGGGCAGTTCGCTGATCGGTGGTTTGAGGGCTGATCGGACTGCTCATAGTGTATGGGCGGTCCGATTTCAATAAGCTTGCTAAAATAACGGTAATGGACCGCACAGCGGAATTACATTTTGTCTATTGACATGGTTGGTGCGGAGTGTACTCTTTGGCCATGGTGCAGGGCCAGGCTCCGCACCAGCGCTAGATGTGCAGCGGGCCCCCCGCGCTTCTGACAGCAACACACGGGTTGACGCAGTCTGAACGGCAATCCCGATAACAACAATTTTGCCACGGGAGGCTGATTTGAATCTTTTCTTCCAGCAAGTCATAAACGGGCTGACACTCGGTAGCATCTACGGCCTCGTAGCGCTCGGGCTGACGCTTGTTTACGGAATTCTTCACATTCCAAACTTTGCGCACGGTGCCCTGTACATGGTCGGTGCGTTCATGACCTATACCCTGATGATTGATCTGGGTTCACCCTACTGGACGGCCATGGCCGGCTCCGCGATCATCGTGGCGACACTGGGTATTCTGCTCGAGCGGCTGGTGTTCTACCCGCTACGTCATTCACCTCCGATACATCACAAAATCGCCGCCATCGGGGTGCTCCTGTTTCTTGAGGCAACGGTCCAGTTGTTCTGGGGCGCGGATTTCCGTCGCATCGCCTCGCCTTACAACGGCATCCTGCGATTTGATGGCCTGATAATTCCCGAGCAGCGCCTGCTGATCATCTGTGGTGCGATTACCCTGCTGATTGGCCTGCAATATTTTCTGCGTAAGACCATGACCGGTGCGACCATCATCGCCATGGCGCAGAATCGTGACGGCGCATTCCTGGTGGGCATCGACTCCAATCGCGTGGCCATGATGACGTTCGGTATCTCCGGCGCCCTGGCCGCTATTGCGGCCAGTCTTTACGCTCCGATCAACCTGGTATACCCCTCGATGGGTAATCTGGTCATCATGAAGGCATTTGTCATTATCATTCTTGGCGGCATGGGCAGTATTCCCGGAGCCATTCTCGGGGGCATGATTATCGGGTTTGCCGAGGCGTTTGGTGGCTTCTATTTTGCATCCGCCTACAAGGACCTGATTTCCTTCGGCCTGTTGGTGATTATCCTTTCCGTTCGCCCGCAAGGCCTGTTTGCCAAGGGGGCTCACTGATGCTGTATAAACTCGGAACCCTGTTCTTACGCCCCGGTACCAAGTATGTGCTGCTGGCGCTCGCGATTGTGTTCCCGCTGATCGCCAAAAACGAATACCAGGTGTATGTGATGGCGACGGCCTTTATCTGGGCGATTGCGGTCTACGGCCTGAACATCATCACCGGCTACTGCGGCCAGTTGAACCTGGCCCACGGCGGCTTCTTTGCCATTGGCTCCTACGCCCTGGGCCTGCTGACAGCCGATTATGGCTGGAATTTCTGGCCGGCGTTTCTGGCCGCGATCCTGCTCTCGGCATTTCTCGGGTTTTTGGTGGGTGCGGTGTCTCTGCGGCTGAAGGAGCATTACTTTGCCATCTTCACGCTGTGTGTCGGGTTTATCATCTACCTGCTGCTGGACAAGTGGGAAGAGCTGACTCACGGGCCGATCGGCGTGCGCGATATTGCGGCCCCCCATGGCTTTGGGCTGGTGGACTTTACCGACACGACCCCGTTCTATTACCTGGTGCTGGTATTCCTGGTGCTGGCCATCTGGTTCATCGGCAGGTTGTCCCGTTCGCTGATGGGCCGGACCTTTATCGCCATTCGCAATGGCGATGAACTGGCCGAGTCCCTGGGTATCAACCTGATGCGTAACAAGGTGCTGGCCTTTATCCTGTCCACGACCTATGCCGGCCTTGCCGGAGCACTGTATGCGGGCATGATCCGCTTCATCGGGCCCGAAGAAGCCAACATCAATCACACCTTTGACATCATCACCTACCTGCTGGTGGGCGGTATCGGTACGATATCGGGACCGTTGGTGGGCACGCTCGGCATCGTCTGGATCACCCAGTCCCTGCAATTCCTGGAAGAGTACCGGATGATCATCTTTGGCCCCCTGCTGGTGGTGCTGGTGATTTTCTTCCCCCGTGGACTCGTTGGTTCGTTCCTGACCTGGATGCATCGTAAGTCCCAGGAATTGGGCCCGGCCAAAAAACGCAAAGCGAGCAAAGTGACCCCCAGCGCGACCAGGGAGGCAGAAAACAATGCTTAGTATTGAGCATCTGACCAAAATGTTCGGTGGTCTGGCTGCGGTCAATGACGTCTCCGTGCATTTTGAAGCACACAAGATCAACGCGATCATCGGACCGAACGGTGCCGGCAAGAGTACCTTTTTCAACCTGGTCTCGGGCATGCATCAGCCGACCTCCGGCAAAATCCTGTTTGACGGTGTAGACATCACCACCATGCGCTGTGACCACGTCGCAAAACTGGGTGTGGGCCGGACCTTTCAGACCACCAACCTGTTCGAACAGGCCACGGTGCTGGATAACCTGATTGTCGGCCATCGCCTGCGTACCCGGTCGGGGTTGTGGGACGTGCTGATCAACTCCCGGCGCCTGCAGGCGGAAGAGAAAGAGTGCCGTGAAAAGGCCCGGGAAGCACTGGATTTTGTCGGCCTGTCCCATGTCGAGAATCAGTTCATCGCAGACATCACCCAGGAAGAGCGCAAGCGGGTTGCCTTTGCCCTGGCGCTGGCGACCGAACCCAAGATCGTGCTGCTGGACGAGCCCGCGGCCGGGGTGAACCCGGAAGAAACCGAGGGTCTGGCCGAGTTAATGAAAAAAATGGTCAAAACGGGCCTGACCGTCTGCCTGATCGAACACAAGATGGATATGATCATGGGCATCGCGGACAAGATCATGGTGCTGGACCACGGCGAGAAAATTGCCGAGGGCACACCGGAGCAGGTCAAGTCCAATCCGGTGGTGATTGAAGCCTATCTGGGGAGTGATGAAGATGCTGCAGCTTAAGAACGTCGATGTCTGCTACGGCAGCTTCAAGGCGCTGAGCAATATCTCCATGACCGTCGATACCGGAGGGCTGGTGGTGCTGCTGGGTGCCAATGGCGCCGGCAAGTCAACGCTGTTCAACACGCTGTCCGGTCTCAACAGGCCGACAGCGGGGGATATTGAATTCGAGGGCACGCGACTCAATGGCCTCAAGCCGAACGCGGTGGTGTCCTCCGGCATCGTCCAGTGCGCCGAGGGCCGCAAACTGTTCCCCCAGATGAGCGTCCACCAGAACCTGATGATGGGGGCCTATGTTCATCGCCGGGATCGCCAGGGCAACAAGAGACGCCTCAATGAAGTACTGGAGCTGTTCCCCATTCTGGAGGAAAAGGCCGAGCAGCCGGCAGGCTCCCTGTCGGGTGGCCAGCAGCAGATGGTCGCCATTGGCCGCGCCATGATGAGCCGGCCCCGACTGCTGATGCTGGATGAACCATCACTGGGTCTGGCTCCGCTGGTCGTGAAACAGATGTTTGAGACCATACAACAGATTAACAGCCTCGGAACCACCGTTCTGCTGGCTGAGCAGAATGCGTTTGCAGCACTGAAAATTGCCACCCATGCCTACGTGATGGAGAACGGACAACTGGTCATGGAAGGTGATCGTGAGGCCATGTTGGGCAATGAAGACGTGCGCAAAGCGTATATCGGAGCCTGATGCATTCCGCATCGCCCGAGAGACACTGACCGAAACTTGTCTGTGACAAGCGCAATAACCAGGGAGAAAACAATGAAAATAGTAAAAAAACTTGGCAAAGCGGTCGCAGTCGCGACATTGGGCCTGGGGCTGTCTGCCCCGGTTCTCGCGGAATCGCCTGTCAATATCGGTTTCACCGGCCCGTTGAGCGGCGGTGCGGCACTGTACGGTGAGAACGTACTGTCCGGCCTGAAAATGGCAGCCGAGGAAATTAACGCCAGCGGTGGTTTTACCGTCGCGGGCGAGAAGCACACCATTAACCTGATCGCACTGGATGACAAGTACTCGCCGGCTCAGGCAGCGACCAACGCCAAGCGCCTGAAGCAGGAAAGCAACGTCCCCGTGGTGTTTATTCCGCACTCAGGCGGTGTCTTTGCGCTGCAGGATTTCAACGAAAAAGACAACTTCCTGATCATGGCGTACACCAGTGTGCCGACGGTCACCCAGAAAGGTAACTCCCTGACCATGCGTATTCCGCCGACCTTCGACGGCTACGTTCGCGCGTTCTCCAAATACGCCCTGGCTCATGAAGGCAAGAAACTGGGCATGGGTGGCGCCACCCACGAATACGCCAAGATCTGGGCCAAGATGGTCAAGGCCGAGTGGGAAAAAGACGGCGGCACCGTGGTGGCCGACAACCCCATGGATTACAACAAATCAGCCGACTTCTACACCGGTGTCAGCCGTATTGTGGCAGAAGACCCGGATGTGATGTTCGTGGGCGGCGCATCCGAGCCGACCGGTCTGGTCATTCAGCAGGCACGTCAGCTCGGCTTCGAAGGCGGCTTCATGATCATGGACCAGGCCAAAATCGACGAAGTGGCGGAAGTGGCCGGCGGACTGGACATGATGAACGGCGCCATTGGCGTGGTCCCGCTGTCTGTTTATGATACCGACGCGGCCAAGAGCTTCATCAAGCGCTACGAAGAGAAGTACGGCAAGACCCCGGGCTCCGAAGCAGCGTTTAACTACCTGGCCCTGCACGCGGTTGTCGCGTCCATGGAGCAGTCCGGCTCTACCGATCCGATGGCTATCCGCAAGGCCATGCCGGAAGCGATCAAGAGCATGCCGGACAAGTTCAACCCCTATGAAGTCAAGAAAATTGACGACAAGGGCGGCTTCGTCACCGACACCACCGTGGCTGTGGTCAAGGACGGCAAGATCGTCGTGGAAAGCATGGGCGAGTAAGTCAGAAACGCCGCCCCAGGGTGGCATCTGATCAATAAAAAGGGGCTTCGGCCCCTTTTTTGTGGGACATGGCCGGAGGCGCCAAAGGCGCTCATCGAACCGGCAGTTACCTGCTTCCCCCTCTTTATCCCCTCTCCCCTCGCGGGAGTGGGTTAGGGAGAGGGGGAGGCGCCAGCGGCGCCCATCGGAATCTGGCGTTGCCTGCTCCCCCCTCTCCCCCGGCCCCTCTCCCGCCAGGGGCGAGGGGGGCGTCAGGCTGACAGTCCGGGTGATGGGCAGACCAGGGAGTAACCCATGTGCCTGGTTTGAACGGTTACCCAGGTTGCCGGTGTGGACGGTCTTTATCCCCGCTCCCCTCGCGGGAGAGGGTCAGGGAGAGGGGGAGGCGCCAGCGGCGCCCATCGGAATCTGGCGTTGCCTGCTCCCCCTCTCCCCCGCCCCCCTCTCCCGCCAGGGGCGAGGGGGGCGCCAGGCCAACACCCCGGGTTATGGGCAGACCAGGGAGTGACCCATGTTCCTCGGTTTGAGGTGTTACCCATGTTTGCCGGTTTGCATACTCTTTATCCCCTCTCCCCTCGCGGGAGAGGGACAGGGAGAGGGGGTGGCGCCAGCGGCGCCCATCGGAATCCGGCGTTGCCTGCTTCCAGCTCTCCACCGGCCCAACTACCGCAAGGGGCGAGGGGGCGCCAGGCTGACAGTCCGGTTTATGGGAAGATCTGGGTGTCCCCCTTGTGCCTGTTTTGTTCTGTTACCATTTTTGCCGGTTTGCACAGTCTTTATCCCCTCTCCCCTCGCGGTAGAGGGTTAGGGAGAGGGGGTGGCGCCAGGGGCGAGGGGGGCTTA
>JASBRL010000012.1 GCA_030149475.1 Marinobacter sp. | reverse complement strand
ATACGGGCAAGACCGCCTCCACAAAGGTACTGAAGGCATTGGCTCTGGCGCTTGATGTCGAGATAGACGATCTGGTGTGAATAGGGTTTGGCCGCACGAGTTCCAGCCCAGGTGCTTCAGATCAATTTGGAACCACCACTGAGAACAATGGGGGGGTTATTGGAAGCCGTTAGGTTGATGTGTGTCCAGGGTAAACGCCAACGTTCCGGGGCAACAGTGCTTCCAGTTTCTCCGCCGTGCCTGCCTCGGCAATATGCGTGAGTGCCGATAGTCAGTGCCGCTGATAGTGAGTGCCTGTCCATAACGATATCCCGGTTCCCGGACACTGGTCCTGCGATGTGTCGGTTAGTGCCTGTGTCGGTTAGTGCCTGTCCATGTGTCGTTGTCCGGCCGTAACCGACGCTGTAAATGCAGCCAGGCGGTGGAGATGTTGCGGGCTCGCTTGCATAAACTCCGCGTTTTATTACACTATTCATAACAAAGCGCGGACCTGATTTATGCAACCGTTACAGAGACTGGAACAGTGGCTCCTTAGCGCTCACTCATCCGAAGCAGGACGCTTATACTCTGCGGCAGCCTTCCGATCTCTATTCCCGGATCTGAGCCAGGGAGCATACCGGGCGTTAATTCACCGGGCAGAAAAACGCGGGCTGCTGGAACGAGTGTGTCAGGGAATCTATCAGTACGCAGGCGCACCCGATAACAGTGGCCTGATTCTCTTCCATGCAGCTGCACTGCTGCGGGCCCGGCACTTCAACTACATCAGCCTGGAAACCGTGGTCAGCGAAGCCGGGCTGATCTCTCAAATGCCACTGGCCTGGGTTACGGTGGTAAGCACTGGTCGGTCGGCCGAAGTTAGCTGCGGTCGTTTCGGGACCATAGAGTTTGTCCACACTCAGCGCTCCATGTCGAGCGTCGTTGACGAATTGACATACGATGCCGACCGGCACCTGTTCCGAGCCTCCCCGAAACTGGCATTGGCGGACATGCGGCGTTTCAACCGTTCCACGATTGACTTGGTACAGGAGCCAGAAGATGGGATTGTTTAACGCTCTGGTTGACGAAGCGATACGAAATCAGGGCGAGCTGGCCACGCTACGCACGGTGGTGGAGAAAGAGATTTTACACCATGACATTCTGCGCGAATTGAGTCACGCAGACCTGCTCCCGAAACTCACGTTCATGGGCGGAACCTGCCTTCGGGCCTGCTACGGCTCCAGTCGTCTGAGCGAGGACCTGGATTTCACCGGTGGCGCCCGCTTCAACAAGGCTGAATTGAGCAAGGGAACCTCTGATTAAGTCTATTGGCAATTCTGGCTCTCCCTGAAAGCCGGAATCAAGGCGAAGCTTCGCAGGAAGGCTGGTTGCCTTTCAAGAAGGCTCAACGCGGAGTCCGGTTTTCAGGGAGAGCCCCTGCGGGCAAGCGTTGAGAGACTCATTGGCCGCGTTACGATTCTTGGCAAGGGCGTCGGCCATTACCTGCGAACCGCGCCTTGCCACTGAGCCTCTCAACACTTGCAGAATCGTCAATAGACTTAATCAGAGGTTCCTTATAACTTATGTCAGGGTAAGACTATCGTATTGGCAACGCGTGTCCATCAACCGAAAGTGCGATTTTGTATCAACCGGTCTTAGGGAAGGGGGAGCAAACTGTGGCGCAGTGGACCTCTTGCCCCATTGATCCCGTCTCAACCGGTGACATGGGACACTGACGCCGGGAAAGCAATTCCGGACCCGTTTCGGGACCGGAAAAACTGGTCGGGGAGTTAACCGGACGGGACGCTAATCTGCGAGGCTCTTGTGCACGACCTCGTAAACATCTTTTGACAGTCCGGGCTTGTCGCGAACAGTCTCCAGGGCCGCCTTCATGCCATCCCGGTAGTGATCCGCGTACTTCCTCCAACGCGTCAACGGTGACACCAGCCGTGCCGCTATCTGGGGGTTACTGTCGTCCAGACGCACGATCTGCTCGGCGAGGAACCGGTACCCGGAACCGTCCTCGGCATGGAAGTTGACCAGGTTCTGCGCGGCAAACACGGCAATAACCGAACGGATTTTATTGGGATTCTTCCAGTCGAATGCCTCGTGAGCAAGCAGAGAGCGGGTCGCCTCAAGTCGCCCGGCGCGTGGACTGGCCGCCTGAATCGCAAACCACTGCTCAACCACCTGCGGATCGTTCCGCCATTGCTGGTAGAACTCGTCGAGCATCTGTTCGCGGTTTTCCTCAAAATCGGAATTAACCACGGCTCTCAGGGCCGCGGACTGATCCGTCATGTTGCCGGCATCACGGAATTGCCTGAGCGCCAGCAAACGGCCTTCTTCATCATTGATGTGCAGCAACCAACTCAGCGCGATATTGCGTACAGCCCGCCGGGCGATCGCCTCGGAATTGAGCTCATAGGGCCCACTGTCAGTATTGCGGTGGTAGCAGGCCACCAGTTCATCCCTGAGGGTCAGCGCCAACTGGTTGAGTACCCGCTTGCGTGCCTGGTAAATGCGCTGCACATCTGCCTGGTCGGTCAGTTCGATCAGGTAGGCTTCACTGGGAAGCTGGAGCATTTTTGCCACCAGTGCCTGGTCCAGATCGGCACTGCAGATCAGGTGACGATACGCCGTCACCAGCCGCGGCTCGACCGGCAGATGTGAAGGCGCGCCGACCAGCGAGCGAATCACATCAACCGCCAGTCGCTGGCCGGCATCCCATCGATTGAAACCGTCCGAGTCGTAGCTCATCAGGAACATCAGCTGTTCCCGGGTCCAGGGGTATTCCACACGCACCGGTGCCGAGAAATCTCTCAGCAACGACGGGATCGGCTGCTCATCGATGCCTTGAAACTCAAAGGTATGACTGGCCTCAGTCAACTCAAGCACTCTCGATACCGGGCCATTGCCAGTCTCACCGGACAGCGTCAACGGCAGGTCGACTCCGTGGCTGTCCAGCAAACCCATTGCAAACGGAATATGCTGGGGTTTCTTGTTCGACTGCCCCGGCGTTGCCGGTATCGACTGTTCAATCGTCAGCGTGTAGACCTTACGCCGGGGATCATAGTGATCGTTTATCGTGAGAACCGGTGTACCGGCCTGCTCATACCAGAGCCTGAACTGGCCGAGATCGCGGCCACTGGCATCTTCCATCGCCCGAACGAAATCGTCCGTTGTCACGGCCTGGCCATCATGACGCTCAAAATACAGGTCACTGCCCTTTCGGAACATCCCGGACCCCAGCAGAGTGTGGATCATCCGCACCACCTCCGAGCCTTTTTCGTAGATGGTCAGGGTGTAGAAATTGGATATTTCCATGTAGGACGCAGGCCTTACCGGGTGTGCCATCGGGCCGGCATCCTCAGCAAACTGCGCCGTTCTCAGCAGCGTGGCATCATCAATGCGCTTGACCGTGGCCGAGCCCATATCCGACGAAAACGACGAGTCGCGGAAAACCGTAAATCCTTCCTTGAGGCTGAGTTGAAACCAGTCCCGGCAGGTGACCCGGTTACCAGACCAGTTGTGGAAATACTCATGGGCAACGATCGACTCAATCCGCTCAAACGCTGCATCCGTAGCCGTGTCGGTGCTGGCCAGCACACAGGACGAGTTGAAAATATTAAGTCCCTTGTTTTCCATGGCCCCCATATTGAAGTCATCCACTGCTACGATCATGAAGATGTCCAGGTCGTATTCCCGACCGTAGACCTCTTCATCCCAGCGCATGGCCCGCTTCAGAGACGCCAGCGCGTGTTCGCATTTGTCGGCGTTGCGTGGCTCTACGTACATTCGTAGCGCGATGTCCCGGCCGGATTGCGTGGTGAAGGTGTCCGTTTTTTCAATCAGCGCACCAGCGACCAGCGCAAACAGGTAACAGGGCTTGGGAAACGGATCTTCCCAGGTGACAAAGTGACGGTTGTCGGGCAACTCGCCACGCTCAACGTCATTCCCATTGGACAACAGGACCGGGTACCGGGCCTGATCCGCCTCGACGCGGGTACGGAAGCGGGCCATGACGTCCGGACGGTCCGGGAAGTAGGTAATGCAGCGGAAGCCTTCGGCTTCGCACTGGGTACAGAACATGCCGGAGGACTTATAGAGGCCCTCCAACCGGGTATTATTCTGGGGCTCGATCCAGGTGACAACCGCCAACTCGAACTGGTCAGGTACCGTCGGGATGGTCAGACCATCATCCTGCAACTGGTATCGGCCCTCATCCAGTAGCTGGCCATCCAGCGACAGGCCCTCCAGTACCAGACTGTCACCGTCCAGCGACAAAGGCGCCGCGGGGTCCCTGGCTTCCGGGTTTCTCCGCACGCTCAGGGTGCTATGAACACGGGCCCCCTCTTCCAGCAGCTCAAAGCGCAGGTCAACGTGATCCACCAGAAAAGATGGCACCTCATAGTCGGCAAGGTAAATAGTCCTGGGCTGGCTGGTTCGCATGCTTGTCTCCAAAAAATCAGAACAACGATGTTGAATGTGCGGTCTGGTCCAGAGCGTTTTGCCCGGTGGGCTGACCCACCCGCAACCGCACCTGGTAAGCGGTGTATTTCCGGATATTGATCACTCCGGTATCCAGCATCAGATACTGCCCCTTGATGCCCTGCAGCACCCCTGTCACCGACGGTGTTCTATCCAGATTATGGCTTTTTACTTTATCCGGCCAGACCTGCACCGGGTAACGGAGACCCTGAGCGTCCTCGTCTGATGCACGCAAGGCATCGGCGCCGTGCTCTCTTCGTAAAGACTCGAGCTCCGGGGCGATCTTCGCCAGCAACTGTTGCCGCTCGGCTGCCAGATCCATATCCGCAACATCGCCCTTGAGCATGGCCCGCCAGTTTGTCCGGTCGGCCACATGCTGCTTACAGGCGACTTCCACCAGACCGGCGAGGTAACGCGTCGAAACCCGCAGCATCGGAATGGCTTCCACGGCGCCCTGATCTATCCAGCGCGTCGGGATCTGGCTGCCACGGGTAATGCCCACTTTAAGCCCCGAGGAGTTTGCCAGGTAAACCACATGCTCAATCATGCAGTGGGTCTGTCCCCACTCGGGTTCCCGGCAGGTACCCTGTTCATAGTGACATTTTTCAGGGCTCATAATGCACGTATCGCACGACGCCAGCCGTCGAAAACAGGGAAAACAATGACCCTGGCCAAAGCTCTTGCTGGTCTTCCGGTTACAATGTACACAGCGGATCACACCCTCGAAATCGATCCGTATGACTCGCCCGAGCAGGTCGTTCAGTGGCAGCCTGGTTTCACCCACCTTCAGGGTATAGCCAACCGGATCACGGGGCTCGGCGGGCATTTTGACCAGACGCCCGGAAACATCAATGACGGTCGTCACAATGACTCCTCAATTCAATATCCGGACAGGCACTGTTCCATCACCCGCATCACCACCGCGCTCTTTTTTGCGAGACCGGTCAATGTACCCGACGCGTTCCTCATCCGGCACACGGTGACGGTTCTCGTAGTAGATAACCGCTTCCATACAGGTGGCGCGCTGTTCAGCCGACACGGCCCGACCATCAGGCCACTTGCCCAGCTCAATGGCTCGCTTGAGGCTCTGATAAACCGCCGGGTCCAGCCGCTCAATCAATTCGTCGTAGGTCATCAGCTAATTCCGGTTCAATGCATTGACTTGTTCAAATGATAACGATTATCATTACTAAACCAAATCGCAAAGGTCGTTTGCATTTGGTCTCTCATCAGGAGCTCTCGCAGCTCTCTTTATGCCCCGCCTTCCGTCGGGGCTTTTTTTGTTGGCGTTAATACGACCGCCAACAACAATCCGGCAATGAAACCACCCAGATGCGCCTCATTGGCCATCGCGCCCATCCCCAGCATGACGGACAACGGCGTAAACCCGATCAACATCCAGACGACGGCCACAATGACCAATGCCGGCGGGAACTGAAAGCGCGGCAGGCGCCGCTGACTCAGCCAGCAGTAACCCAGAATACCGTACACCACACCAGAAAGGCCGCCAAACAGCGGGCCAGACACAAAATACTGAAGCCCATTGGAGGCGAGACTGGTCACCAGAAACAATACGACCAGCTTTGCCCGGCCATCAAACCACTCAACCTGGCTGCCCAGAAACCAGAACATGACGGCGTTGAATATAATGTGGGGCCAGCTGAAGTGAAGGAAAGCCGGAGTCAGTAAACGCCAGTACTGTCCCATCGCCAGCGTATCGGCAAGTGCCTGATACTTCTGATCGAAACTGCCCCAGTCGTAGTCACGGGGATCCACAATCATCATTGAGGCGGCAACGGCATTCTGCCCCAGCCCGGTAACCCAGGCCAGAATAACCGCCAGGATAATCACACCCAGAACCAGCGGCGCATGCCGCGGAGAAGGCTGCCAGCGACCACCTACGAACACCGGCGACTGACTGGTCGCGTTCACCGCCGCCTGCACAGCGGGTTCGTTCAGGTACTTGTCCAGGGCGGCCAGAACCGACTCGGTATGCGCGGGGTTCTCCAGCCAGAGAACCTGCTGCCCGCCCTCTTCGGTTATCCGGTGCCCGACGCCCTGCTCCCGGAGCCAGGTGCTGAAGCCGGAAAGATTTACGCTGGTCTCGAACTGTTTGACCCGATACACCGCTTACCTCGTCAGACTGTCTTCGGTTTGCCGACGGCCCAGCCCTTCAGGCCGTTCGACCGACACCTGTACAAACTTGTCCCGGGACAGAACCGTCTCATCGTCCATCCGATAGGCCACCAGCTTGCCGTACTTCACCGCGCTGTAATCAATACACGCCACATTCGGCTTCAGCGGCGCCGGTGTGCCCTTCATCCAGTAATGCCCGACAAACACCGGTGGCTCGGACGCCGGATAGCTCAGCAATTGTTTACGTTCATCAGCGGTCAGCGGACGCTGAGCGATAGCTTCAGGCAGAGGGTCTGGCTGAAACACCACATCCGCGTATGTTTGCGGAGACTCAGCCCAGAACTTGGTGCGGAAAAAATGACGCACATAGCCATCACGACCGGTAATTGTCAGCCCCTCCGGCAAGCGCAGGTCTGTGCCACGCAGCAGGTTGTCCATGACCTGACCGGCAAATGACTCGATCGCCGATGAGGCATGGAGAAAGTCCTCGTCGATCCGGTTTCCGCCCTGAATCTGCTTGAATTTTTCAATCAGATTGCGATCCCAGCAGGCGTGCACAGCACGAAAATGGGTTTCCTCGATAAACAGCGGTATGGTGTAGAACCACTCCAGAAACTCATTCCATTCGTGGGGGTGATGGGCAAACTGGTCAAGGGTTTCCCGAATAAGGCGATCATGTCTCGGATTGTGCTCGCGGAGCCACTTGCGGCCACTGCCGGGGCGGGCCCGGGTACAGTAGCCCAGCGCGTTGTATTCGTGATTCCCCATGACAATCCGGGCAGAGCCGTGTTCGACCATATCCCGCACCAGATGAAGCGCCTCGCGAATCCGGGGTCCCCGGTCAATAATGTCGCCGATGAACAGCGCCTGCCGGCGCCGATGCTGGTAGATCCCGTTGATTTTCCGGTATCCCATCTGCTCAAGCAGACGTTCGAGCGTACAGGCGCACCCGTGAATATCACCGATAATATCAAAACCGCGGCTTGCCGCCTTGCTTACTGCCATAATCAACTCGCTGATATTTCGCTGGCCCAGCCCAGTTTGTCCCGGCACGTGGCGTAAAAATTGTGATCGGTGGGATGGATCAGACGAATCCTGAAGGGCTTTTTGGTGATGCGGATAACATCACCCGGCGCACAGGAGATATCCATCTGTCCGTCACAACTCATCTGGGGATAGGTCTTGTTGGTTTCCCCGATGACCAGCTTGATTTCGCTCTTGCCATCGACGACGATCGGCCGGCTGCTCAGGGTATGGGGGAACATCGGGACCAGCACGACCGCATCCAGTTTGGGGTGCATGATCGGTCCGCCGGCCGACAGCGAGTATGCCGTTGAGCCGGTGGGCGTGGCCACAATCAGGCCGTCGGATCGCTGGCTGTAGACGAAGTGGCCATCAATATACAGATCAAATCCGATCATGCGGGTCGATTTGCCCGGGTGGAGCACGACATCATTCAGCGCCGAACCAAAGCCCAGCGGCTGACCATTACGCTCAACGTGCACATCCAGCAGGAACCGGTTTTCTTCGATGTACTCGCCGTTTAGAACCTTACCCAGTCGCTCCTCGAGATCCGCCGGAGAGATGTCGGTAAGAAACCCCAGCCTGCCGCGGTTGACACCCAGCAGGGGTATGGTCGATTTAGCCAGTTCCCGCGCCGCGCCCAGCAAACTGCCATCCCCGCCAACCACGATCACCAGATCGCAGATTTCACCCAGCAGTTTTTTGCTCGCCACCTGCAGACCGTGCCCCGGCAACATGTTGGCGGTGTCGGACTCCAGAATCACGTGGTAGTTCTCAGCCACCAGGTAGTTACGCAGCTGCCGCAGTGATTCGACCACTTTGACGCCACCTACCCGGCCAATCACGCCGATATTCCTGAATTGTTCCATGCATTTTCCTGTTGATTGAGGCTGAGCTCTGCGGCGACCCGTCAAGGCAGTCCGGTCAATAGGTGATCCCGGAGTGACGGCCAGTCGTTGCATGATCCGCCCTACAAGCCGCATAGTGGCATTCTAACGAGCCCGACCGCCACCGGGACAGAGCCGACACCACACCGCAAACCGGGCAACCTGCCATGACATTTATCTCCCCGCCACTCTGGCGAACCCCGGCCGTGCGCCATCTGGCCTGGCTATGTCAGGCCCCACCGCTGATTAACGCAAGCTCTGTGTTCGATGTACGCACGGCTCTGCCATCCGATTATCACGAGCAACTCCACGAACTTGACCAGAACCCCGAACCACTTCATGCCCGCCTCGCCGATGCAAACAATCGCAGACTGGGCCGGTACTTTGAAAACCTATACCACTTCCTGCTCAGTGATGTCCTGAACTGGACCGTACTGTTACGTAATGTACCGGTTCGCAACGAGCAGGGCCGAACGCTGGGCGAACTGGACTTTATCGTCCGCAATCCGGCCACTGGCCGCTTGCAGCACCATGAAGTTGCAGTGAAATTCTATCTGGCTTTCGATACAGGGTACACAACGCGATGGTACGGACCTAATGCCCGGGACCGCCTGGATCTGAAAAAAAATCGCATGCTGCTTCATCAGTCCTGTATGACCGAGCGCCCCGAAACACGTACACTTCTTGCTGATCATCAACTTGATGAGCCCATCGAATCCGCCATCGTGATGCCGGGTTACCTGTTTCGTCCGGAGTCCCGTCAACAGCCATCCATGCCGGACTGGATCAACCCGGGTCACCAACGCGGACACTGGATTCGCAGTGAACAGATCAGCCGGAAAGACATCGATACCTGGGTGCCACTGCACAAGCCGGATTGGCTGGGGTCTTACCAGACCTGCGAATGTCCCGGCGCGGCAGCAACACGGGAGGCGCTTACAGAAGCAGCCCGGCAGGGCTGGCCGAGACTGTTCGCCGAGATGAAACCACGCCGGGACGACAACGGGTTTGAGGAGCATCAACGCTGGTTCGTCATGCCGGAAGCCTGGCCGGGCACCCCCTGAGCTGGCCCGCATCGCTTCCCGCTTCGTCAGGCGGTATCGGGCGTCACCGGCTGGTGCTCATCACACCGGTCGTCCCGCCCGGGTACAAAATCAGCCGGTTGACTTACTCGCATCACCGGTTGCTGACAGAGCTTGCCGTTCTTCAGTTTGTGGCCGCACACCGGGTTCTCGTAATGCGCCAGCCATTCCCGATAGGCCGGCTCATTCAGGCCACACTTTTCCGCAGCATAGGCCAGAGTGTTCTGGAAATACCCCGCAATGTCATCGTAGGGCAGCGTGATGTGGCCAATTCCGGCATGATAGGCCACCAGAAAAACCGACTGGGTCTTGAGCTGCTTCATCAACGAATCGTCCACCGGTTCGCGATGCCGCAACTCGTCTATCTCCTGCTCCATAACTACAATTTTATCGTTACGCATTTCCAGTTCACGCTGTTTACGGTCCAGCTGCTCCCGCAAAAGCACCATCTCGGCGTGGGTGGTCTGATGACTTTGAGAGCGGGAGTCGGACTCATCTGACAGTTTCTGCTGGAGTGACAGGTATTGCTCGTTGCGCTCGGCGAGGCGTTTTTTTAACTGCTCGTTGGTCAGGCGCTGGCGCTCGTATTTTTGCTCCAGATCCGCAATTTCGTTACGTATGGCCTGCATTTCAAAACGCTGCTCGCGCTGCAACGATGACACTGCATCGCGGTGAACACTCTGCAGGGTCTTGATTCGCAGGCGCTGCTCACGAATGATCTGTGCCAGCCGGGCACGTTGGGCAATGGCGTCCGGATCCGTCTCCGGAGAAGCCGGTTTATTCATCGCGGCCCGCAGCACCGGAATGTCCTCGTCGGTCGTTGCCGGTACCTGCCTGCGGAATTTCAGATGGTTGGCGTCAACCGCTTTCCGGATCGCCTGGAAATGGTTGCTTCCCGGCGTCATGTCCGGGTCCCAGAAATCATCTTTGTCCACCGACTCGGGGCACTGGCTCCGACAGACCAGACGAATGGCGCCGCCGCCCAGATCGGGACCCTTGGCGCCGCTCAGTGCCAGTTTTTCAATCGGCAACTTCCAGTGGCTGTCTGCGCGCCCCTCCTCATCAAAATAGATGCGAAAAAACACCAGGGACTGGATCAGCAGATCACCACCGAGCAGCACATAAACCGCCCGGACATCGGTGTCTGCCAGGTCTGACAAACCGACGTAGCCGTCCAGAAAGGCGCCGAACTCAGAGGCGCGCATCTGCCTGGCTACCTGCGCACCGTCCATGAAGAAGACCGCCTCATACCTCTCCGGCGCCTGATCGGCAGAACCCATTGACTACTCCCGCTGAAAACCTGTTGACCCGTCAGACGCCAGCAACAGGCAGTTCGTTCCGGCTCGACGTTGTGAACGTGAACATATTGTAGTCACAGAGCGTGTCAGAGGGTGATCTAAACTGAAAAGATTTGTGATCAGAACGGGAGAATACGCCCGAACGGCCCGATCGGGCGCGCTCGGGGATAACGCGGGTAAATCAGAGTTCGGCGGCCAGTCGACTGCCCTGGTTGATGGCGCGCTTGGCATCCAGTTCGACCGCCACATCGGCTCCACCGATCAGGTGAACCGTCACTCCGGCGTCTTCCAGCCCCTGCTGGAGTTCTCGCAGGGGCTCCTGACCGGCACAGATGATGATGTTATCGACAGCCAATATGCGGTCTTCCCCGTGCCCGGCCCCTTTCGGAGTCACCGTAATATGCAGACCCTCGTCATCAATCCGGCGATAGGTAACGCCGGGAACCATGCGCACCTGCCGATGTTTGAGGGACGTCCGGTGAATCCAGCCCGTGGTCTTGCCCAGATCCTTGCCCACCTTGGTTGCTTTACGCTGCAGCAGGTAGACCTCTCTGGCTGGCTCCGGAAGTTTCGGCTCCATTCCCTGAATGCCGCCCCGATGCTCGGCAGTCAGGTCCACGCCCCATTCGCGCATGAAATCATCAGTGTCCAGCGCGGCAGACCGCCCCTGGTGCACAATGAATTCAGAAACATCAAAACCGATACCGCCGGCACCAATCACCGCGACCCGCTGACCTACCGGCCGCCGCTCAAGCAGCGCATCCAGGTACCCCATAACACTGGGGTGATCGATGCCTTCAATGGCGGGTGTTCTCGGCGCCACTCCGGTGGCCAGGATAACATCGTCAAACCCGCCCGCCGTCAGATCATCCACGGTCGCCCGGGTATTCAGCCGCACCTCGACACCGTACTTGTCGAGCATGACCCGGAAATAGCGCAGGGTTTCGTAAAATTCTTCCTTGCCAGGAATGCGCTTGGCCACGTTGAACTGGCCACCAATCTCGGACCCAGCATCAAACAGCGTCACCCGATGGCCACGTTCAGCCGCCACGGTCGCAAATGCCAGGCCGGCAGGGCCAGCCCCTACGACCGCCAATGAGCGAGGGCTGGCCGTTTTAACATAGGACAGTTCGGTTTCATGACACGCACGCGGATTGACCAGACAGGATGTCAGCTTGCCGCTGAAAGTATGATCAAGGCAGGCCTGGTTACAGCCAATGCAGGTATTGATTTCATCAGCACGGTTCTCGGCCGCCTTATTCACCAGTTCTGCATCGGCCAGGAACGGCCGCGCCATGGAAACCATATCAGCATCGCCCTCTGCCAGGATGCGCTCAGCCACGTCAGGCATGTTGATGCGGTTAGTCGTCACCAGCGGTATGCTCACTTCACCCTTCAGGCTAGCCGTTACTCTGGTAAAAGCTCCACGTGGCACCGACGTAGCTATGGTCGGCACCCGGGCCTCATGCCAGCCAATACCGGTGTTGATAATCGTGGCCCCGGCCGCTTCGACGGCTTTTGCCAACAGGACGACCTCCTCCCGGGTGCTGCCGTTCTCGATCAGATCCAGCATGGACAGCCGGTAGATAATAATAAAATGGCTACCGACACGCTCTCTTACCCGGCGAACGATATCGATGGGCAGTCGAATCCGGTTCTCATAGCTGCCACCCCAGGCGTCCGTCCGGTGATTGGTATGGGCTACGATGAACTGGTTGATGAAGTAGCCTTCAGACCCCATGATCTCGACCCCGTCATAACCGGCTTTCTGGGCCAGCGCGCTGCAGTCCACATAGGCCTGAATCTGCTTTTCGATGCCGGCTTCATCCAGTTCATTCGGCGTAAACGGATTGATCGGCGCCTGAATGGCCGAAGGGGCAACCAGTGCAGGCTGATAGGCATACCGACCGGCGTGCAGGATCTGCATGCAGATTTTGCCGTCGGCCTGATGAACCGCGTCGGTAATCACTCGATGCTGCTCTGCCTCTGCCTCCGAATCCATTTTTGCCGCATGCTGGAACACAGCACCCTCGGGGTTCGGCGCGATGCCACCGGTGACAATCAGTCCGGCTCCGCCTCGCGCCCGTTCGGCGTAGAATTCGGCCAGTCGATTGAATCCATCCCTGGCCTCTTCCAGTCCGGTATGCATGGAGCCCATCAGGGTCCGGTTACGCAGGCGCGTAAAACCCAGGTCCAGCGGCTCAAGCAGGTTGGGGTACCGGCTGGCACCAGGCGTCGTGGCAGTGTTGGACATCTCGGAAGCTCCTCATCGTCGAATCGGTCTGGCTCGTTTTCGGTAACAACACATGCGATATCAGGGTCCTGACCAGGGTCTCTGGCCGGCTCCTGAGCCGGACGCCTCTGAAAAAGCCCCTGCTGCGGTTGGTGGGCACTAAACGGCGGTCGCACATTTACCAACGAGACATTAGCCCGCCTGCTTGCATCACTCAATATCCTCAAATAACATTTTATTATCTTGGTATAACGTGTAGGACAATATGAAATTACCGTCAGCGGGCCCGAGACGCAACAGTCTTGGCGACATCAGCGTGCTCTATGTAACCGTGATGGCCCGTGCAGTTACCCACTGCGGCCAGGATTACCGGCCACTGTTCAACCAGTTCGGTCTGGACGAGCAGCTCCTTCAGGCGCCTGACGCCCGCATCAGCATCCCGAGGTTCATGCGCCTCGGTCAGGCCGCCATTGCCCTGACCGGCAACCGGGCCCTTGGCCTGACCATGGGCGAACTGACCCGCCCTGTGGACGCAGGACTGGCGGGCCTGGCAGCCAGCGCCGCTGCGACCGCGGGTGGTGCCCTGAATACGCTGATCCGGTATGACCTGCTCACCAGTTACAACAGTCGCGGCCAGCCCTGCTTGAGTGCCGATGGCCAACGCGCCTGCTTTTACTCCATCAGCCCCTACAACATTTTCAACTACTTCGTGGTGGATTCGGTACTGGCCGGCTGGGTCAATATCCTGCGTTACTTAACTGGCCAGCATTCAATACTGGAACGGGTGACTATCGAATACCCTTCACAGGGGCTCGACGAGACGTTCGAAACCTGGTTCGGTTGTCCTGTGGAATTTTCTGCGACACAGAACAGTCTGATGCTGATACCCGGCGTGACGCAGCAGCCTTCGCTGCAGGCACAGCCAGCACTATTTCGTAAACTGGTTGCCGCCTGTGACGGCGAGTTGGCACAACGCCGGGCCGGATGGGGACTGCGGGAAAAAATTCGCGACAAGCTGGCGCCATTACTGGAAGGCGAGCCGCCACGACTGGAGGACATTGCCGCCGAACTGGGCATTGCGCCCTGGACCCTGCAACGGCAACTTGCCAGCGAAGGAACCGGATTTCGAGAGTTGATGGATGAAACCCGAAAGGACCTTGCACGGGCGTATGTACGAGAAACCCGCCTGGCGTTTGCGGAAATAGCCTGGCTGCTGGGATTTTCTGGCCCGGCCTCGTTCCACAAGGCATTCAGGCGCTGGTTTGGCCTCAGTCCGGGGGGCTACCGCCGTGATAACAGGCCCGCGTCAGACTTGCCGGCCTGACTACATGTCAATGCCGTCATCCAGCCCATCATCGTCGTCATCATCGTCCATTCGCCGGTCAATCAGTTCGTCTTCGTAATCGCTCATCAGGTTACCTGTCGATATTATTAGCGTATGCCTCAGTGGAGACAAGACTGACTGATGAGGATGACAACCAGATGACAACCGGATGACAACAGCGTGCAGGCACAGGGAACAAATGCGGTGAAGCTGTGAGGAGGGAGAACGTAAAATGGCGGAGCGGACGGGACTCGAACCCGCGACCCCCGGCGTGACAGGCCGGTATTCTAACCAGCTGAACTACCGCTCCGCGCTGAGCTGCCGCATCATCTGGGGTAGATGACTGTGTGACAACGAGGGCGCATTATAAAGAGGACCCTCTGTATGTCAACGATTTTCGTTATCTAGTCAGGGCCGGCATTCAGGACTGCAACCACGCTCTCACGGCTCACATCGCGGCAACCATCGTATCCTTGCCCCGGGCTGTTTTACGATACTCAATCGGTGTCATTCCGGACCAGCGTTTGAACGCCCGATAAAACGTGCTGGGCTCGGAAAATCCGGTCAGATAGACAATTTCATCAATCGACTCGTCGGTTGTCGCCAATAACTGGCGGGCCAGACGGTAACGAAAATCCGCCAGTACCTGATTGAAACTGGTTTCCGCCTCGGTCAGGCGGGTCCGCAAGGTTCTCGGTTTGATATCCAGTCGCTGAGCCACGGCGTCCAGAGTCACTTCACCACTGTCCAGCAATTCGGCCACGATGCGGTCTACCTGGCCGACAATATCCTTTTTTTCCAGCCGGGCGATCTGCTCACTGGCAAATCTCTCGTGCAGGTCCAGCAATTCCGGCTCAGCGTGCGGCGAGGGGTAAGAAAGCAGTTCCTGAGGGAAGTACATGCGATTTTCACGCGCCCCGAAAACCACCTCACAACCAAGAATCTCTCTTACATGATCCTGACCCTGCTCCCGTTCGTGCTCAAATTCAATACGGGTACAGTGAAAACGCCCATCGGTAATGGATTTGAAGAAGATGACCAGACCCTGCACAAAACACTCGTTGAAGTGGCGCAGCCGACTGACTTCCTCCGAGGCTGCATCCAGCAACATGCACGCTTCATTGCCCTCAATCACGAAGTCGGTATTGGCCGCATCGCTGAGCAGGCGCTGATAATTCTGAGCCCGCCTGAGACCCTCGCCAAACGTGGGGCTACTCAAAAACAGATATTCCAGTACCTGCCCCTTATACACTGGCAAAACCTGCCCCAGATGCAGGCCAATATCCGGATCGCCGGATACATCCTCAACCGCCTGCCAGAAATAGAGTTGAGCGTTGTGCGGCGTACGCAAGTGGTCCGAGTAGACGTAACCTTCATCCACACCGAGGCGCGCAAAAATCGCGTCGGTATCGATGCCCCGATTCTTCATCGCCTGGTAAATCAGCCGCAACATCACCCCTGCATCGCGAATTTCCTGCATAACATCCCGCTTTATCGTTGTTTGTTGATATCCGTTGACTGACCCGCCGGGCCCCGGGGCCGGCGGGTCAATGTCGGATCGGACCGGGTTTGCAAAACTGCTGTTCGTTGATGCCATGTTAGCCCGAATCAACAACAGATTCGCACATCTGTACCAGAATTCAAACGGTACCGGTCAGCTCGTCAGATCATGCATCATGACGCCGGTCGATTTCGCGCGTTCGATGAAAACCGGTCTCCGCATTGTGCGCTCTGGCGGGGTAATCAGCCTGTCAGCCGAGCCCGGGCTCCCCAGACCGCGGGAGCGTGCAGCTTCCCTCACTGAACAAGGAATCGCCATGCGTTCCAAATACGTTTATCACCATCAGGCGCCCGCTCTTTGGCCACTCTATGGCCGCGCACTGATCCCCAAAAAGAATAAACCAGATCTGGCCGATCTGACTATTCCCCCGCTCGCGGCAGAGCTGCTGGGCGTGCATACCGACGGTGCTCACCTCACCCGTTATCGGTCGATCTGTGGCTTTGTCAACCAGACCGCCTTGCCCATTACCTGGATTCATGTCCTCGCCTTTCCGCTGCACCTGAGGCTTTTAACTGATCCACGGTTTCCGCTACCGCTGCCAGGGCTCGTTCACCTGCGCAATGAAATTACCCAGAGGCGCCCCATCAGCGCGGGCGAATGTCTCGATATTCAGGTGAACATTGCCGGCCAGACAGCTACGGATAAAGGCTGGGAGTTTGACTTGATGACAACGGCCTACTCGGCAGGTCGTTGTGTCTGGAAGGAGCGGAGTACCAACCTTTTTCGCACGCCCGGGGGAAAGGCAGCGGAACACAAAGCACCCCTGTCCGAACTCCCCCGCTATCAACAGAACGAGTCAATCGCCGCAGCGGAATCTGTGGGTCGCCACTATGGGAAGGTATCGGGCGATCTCAACCCGATTCACATGCACGCGATGAGTGCGCGGGTGTTCGGCTTTCCCCGCGCGATTGCCCACGGCATGTGGAGCAAAGCCCGTTGCCTGGCAATACTGGCGCAACAGCCCGGCTGGTCTTCCGCCCCGGTGACGGTAGCCTGCCAGTTCAAAAAACCGCTTTTTTTGCCGGGTTCGGCGCAACTTGACTGGCAGGAGGGCAGCAAACAATGGCCATTTCAGTTGCTTGATACCACCGGCAATGCACCGCATCTGAGCGGGGATGTTCGCCGGGAATAACCGCCGGGGCACTGAATACCCTCTTGCCTGGTCGCGGTCAACGTCCGGACGGGACACTGGCGGCAACAGGCAGGGTAAAGAAAAACCGCGCCCCACCGGCTTCCGGGCGCTCAAAGCCGATTTCACCGCCCTGCGCCTGGATCAGCGATCGACACAGCGCCAGCCCGATCCCCATGCCTTCGCTTTTGGTGGTGTAAAACGGCAAGAACAGTTTCTCTTCCGCATCGCCCGACAGGCCTTCGCCCTGATCCGTCACCGTCACCCGGATACAGTTCGGTCCCTGTTTCTGCGCCGCAACCAGCACGGGTTCATTGTTCCCGGCACTGCGCGTGGACTCCAGCGCATTGCGGATCAGATTAAGCGCAACCTGCTGAACCTGAACCGGATCGGCGATCACCTCCGGTAGGTCCTCGGGGACCACTACATCGACACCGCCTTCATTGTTCCGCACATCCACTTCGGCAAACTGACGCGTCTCTTCGAGCAAAGACGCCAGTGACAACACTTCCTTACCAACCGCCGGCTTTTTGACAAAACTGCGGATACGGCGGATCACTTCACTGGCCCGATAGGACTGAGCCTCGATTTTGCCCAGAGTCTGCCCGAGCACCTCGCGGTCAACCGGCTCATCGGCGACCAGCCGTAAAGCGACCCGGGCGTAATTGGTGATGGCCGTCAACGGTTGATTTACTTCATGGGCAAAGCCGGCGGCCATTTCACCCATGGTGGACATCCGGGAGGCATGGGCAAGCTGATCCCGCTGTTCCTGCACCAATGCCCGGGCGTCATCCAGAGCCCGCTCATTGTCCAGTTCCGAGGAAATATCGCGAAACACCACCACCGCGCCCAGCAACTGATCCCCTTCCCGCTTCGGTGTGGCGCGGTACTCGGCAGGAAAACAGGAGCCATCGCGTCGCTGCATGACAATGTCGCGCTGGTGCTCCGCAATACCCTGTTTGCAGGTAGCGTCAACGGGCACGTTGGCCGGGTCCGGCGCGCAGCGGGGATTGCCCCCGAGGCGGAAATGCAGATCAAAAAAGTTGCGCCCGATTAATTCATCGATGGTACAGCGGGTAATCATCGCCGCGGCCGGATTGGCAAAAATGATGTTGCCGTCTGAATCCAGACCGTAAATGCCTTCACTGATCGAATTCAGAATGCGACTCTGGTCGTTTTCCAGTTGCCGGTTTCGCGCCTGGAGCTGGCGCTCAAGAAGAATAACCTGGGCGTGGGTCCAGACCCGCGCAATGACCTCCTGGGCCTGAAACGGCTTGGCGATGTAGTCGGCGCCACCAAGGGTAAACCCTTTTACCTTGGCATCAAGATCATCCAGCGCCGAGAGGAAAACCACCGCGCTGTCTGCAGTCTCAGGCATGGCTTTTAGCCGCCGGCAGACCTCATAGCCGTCCATGTCCGGCATCATGATATCAAGCAGAATCACTTCCGGCAGATGCCGCTGCGCCAGCGTCAGCGCTTTGTCACCATCATTGGCGATCAGTAGCCGATAACCCCGGTCTTTCAGGGTCTCATACAGCACTTTGAGATTCTGGGCATTGTCATCCACCAGGAGCACTGTCGCTTCTGGTGTTGTACTGACTGCTTCAGTCATAAACGCTCGGCCGGTTCAAAAGATACCCACATCTTGCCGGTCTTGTCAGCGGTCGTCGATAAGGTCCTTTACGGACAGGACCATGCGCACCAGGTGCGCCAGAGAGTGGGTCCCCATCTTGTGCATCACCCTGGAGCGGTGGATCTCTACAGTACGCTGACTGATTTCCAGTTCAATCGCGATGACCTTATTGGCCTGACCGGCAATCATCCGGTCCATGATTTCATGTTCCCGAGGCGTGAGCGTATTGATACGCCGGACGATTTCCTGTTTTTCACCGAGCGTTTTCCGTTGCTCTCGGTCCTGGGCAAGCGCCGCTTCGATTTTTTCCAGCAGCGCCTCTTCACGGTAGGGTTTCTGGATGAAGTCCGCCGCGCCCTCTTTCATGGCGTCTACCGCCAGCGGCACATCACCATGACCGGTGACAAAAATGATGGGCAAGATGGAATGACGTTCATTCAGGCGCTTCTGTAACTCCAGGCCGTCCATCCCCGGCATGCGAATATCCAGCACAATACAGCCTGCCATGCTGTCCGTATAATCGGCCAAAAACGCGTTCGCCGTCGAATAGGGTCTGACCACTTTCCGGGCGGACTTCAACAGAAGTTCCAGAGAGTCCCGTACTGCTTCGTCATCTTCCACCACATACACTGTTTGCTGTGTTTCACTCATCTTCTTGCTCGCTCTGCTATCGGTGATGCCTGAAATGACGTCCGGCCTGAACGCCGGTACTGCCGTCCTGAATCGGTAACCGGTGACGGTGGCCTATGGCCCGTCAATGCAGCGACGGGTCTTTTTCATGTCCGCTTCCGTGATCGTGGCGTTCCTGTTCGCGCATTTTCTCGAGCCGGCGCTGAATCGCCCCGAATACGGTTTGACGGGGGTATTTCCCCTGCCCATCCGGTCTGCCCGCCGGCTTGTCCAGCAGCAGGGAAATGGCCTCTTCCGCTGTTTTGACAGCATAGATCGAAAACTGCCCGTCCCGGACCGCCTGCAGGACATCCGATTCAAGCATGAGGTTCTGGACATTGGTGTGCGGCAGGATAACACCCTGGGTCGCGACCGCCCCCATTAGCCGGCAGGTCTGGAAAAATCCTTCGATTTTCTCGTTGGCACCACCAATAGGCTGAACCTCGCCAAACTGGTTGACAGAACCGGTGATTGCCAGGTCCTGCCGGACCGGTATCTCCGAAAGTGCAGACACCAGCGCACACAGTTCGGCCAGCGACGCACTGTCACCGTCTACTTCCCCGTAGTTCTGCTCAAAGGTCAGGCTGGCGGAAAGATGCATGGGTTCGGCACGGGCGAAATGCGATGCCAGCCATGACGTCAGGATCATTATCCCCTTGGAATGGATGTTGCCTCCAAGCTTGACGTCGCGTTCGATATCGATGATGTCACCATCCCCGTAATAGCAGGTGGCGGTAATGCGATTCGACAGGCCGAACTCGAATCCTCCGGTTGAGAGCACCGACAACGCATTCACCTGTCCCACCCGCTGGCCGGTCGTGCTGACCAGAGTGGTGCCATCGCGGATAGAGTCGTAGAACTGGTCGCGAATCCGGGTGCTGCGGTGCCGGGCACTGGCGAGTGCCTGCTCAACATGGGCGGCACGAATCATTCGGGCGCCAGTCTGACGGGCCCAGTAATCGGATTCCCGAAGCAGGTTGGCAATATCGGCGGCATGCAGTGACAACCGGTCCTGGTGCTCCGCCATACGCGCGCTGTGCTCAATCACCCGGGCCACGGCTTTCTGATCACAGTGCAGCAGTTTCTTCTCCATCACCAGACTGGCAATGAATTTTGAATAGAGCAACTGGCTTTCCGGCGTCCGTTGCATTTCATTTTCAAAATCGGCGGTTACCCGGAACAGTTCGGCAAATTCGGCATCGTATTCCTGCAACAGCATCCAGGTTTCGCGGTCACCAAACAGTACAATTTTCACATCCAGAGGAATGGGTTCCGGCTCCAGCGAGACGGTACCAGACAGGGTTACTTCGCGTTCGAGAGAGTTGATATGCATGGCCCTTGAACGCAATGCCCGTTTAAGGCCGTCCCAGACAAATGGCTGCTCCAGCACCTTGATGGCATCCATCAGCAAATAGCCGCCATTTGCCTTGTGCAGGCTGCCCGGGCGAATGAGGGAAAAATCGGTAAAAACGGTGCCCTTGAAGGTCACGTTTTCCACATAGCCGAACAGGTTGTGATAGGTGGGGTTATCCTCAACCACCACCGGCACATCCGTGTTTCTGTGGTTGACCAATAAATTGACCTGGTATCGACGCGGCATCTTGCGATCCAGCGATGCATAGGCAATCGCTGCCTGCTCATCGTTGTCCTCCAGAAAGATATCGAGACTCTCGCTCAGATCCTTGCGCACGGCCTCCAGGTAGGCCGCTACATCCGGCTGATCACGGTATTTGTGAATCAGTTCGTCCAGTTGATGACCGGCAACACCTTCGAGCGTTTCTTCGTTCAGTGCCTGCTGTTTATCCACGTATTCCTGCTCCCATTCGGCAAGCTTACGCAGTGCCTGCCGGAGCTTTTTCTCGAGACGGTTAATCGCATCCTCAAACCTGGCGCGCTGATCATCAGTCAGTTTCTCAAACGACTCCACGGTATGAGGCTCGTCGCCGTTCATGGCCACCAGCCGATAACCGCCTGGCGTGGTGACCGTCAGGCGAACCTTCTTGCGTCGTGCCTGGGCGGCAATCTTTTCCAGCTCATCGTCCTGCTTCTTGCTGTACTCCGACTTGAGCTGCTCGGCCCGCTCCAGAAAACTGTCACTGTCGAAAGTCTGGGGAATCACCTTCATCAGGCGCCCCATCAATCGATCCATATCCTGCTTGAGCGCCTGCCCCTGACCGGCTGGCAGTTTCAACACGCGGGGGACCCGGGGTTCGTCAAAATTGGCGACGTAGCACCAGTCATGACTCCTGTGATCAGAGTCCGCGTGGTGTTCCAGGTAACGCAGCATCATGGTGCGCTTGCCCAGTCCGTTCCGGCCAACGGCATACACGTTGTAGCCACCGTGTGGCATTGCCAGCGCAAACCGTACTGCTTCCTGCGCACGGTTCTGCCCCACGATTTCAGCCAGGGGTTCCAGTTGACGCGTCGATTTAAATGGGAAATCCTTCAGAACACAGGCTTTGTAAAGCTGATTCAGGGGCAGTGACTTCAAGGTTCGGTCCTGTTAACGATGGCGCGTGGTGGTAACAAACAGATTTTCAAGTGGTTACCCGCTTTGGCTGATCATTGTAGAACCTGATATCCGCCCTGTCGCCACTCGAACTAAAGTTTTGCCGTAAAATGCCGTTACGGACAATGAGGACGAGCTGACAATGACGTCGGCTCCGGTGTCCCGGCCCGAGTTGAGAGCGCCGCGCCAATACGGCACGACCCTGCCGTGCTCACCCCGGCTCCCAGGACCCTGACAGCCTGTCGGACTACAGGCTGCGACGCCGC
Source organism: Marinobacter sp. (assembly GCA_030149475.1). Classification (GTDB taxonomy): domain Bacteria; phylum Pseudomonadota; class Gammaproteobacteria; order Pseudomonadales; family Oleiphilaceae; genus Marinobacter. The sequence goes on along the minus strand of JASBRL010000012.1, from coordinate 704 downwards.
AACGGGAGGCATTCATACCCATGGATATTTTTCGCAATCTGACGACGCTGACTACGCTGGACCGGCCCAGGGTCCGTTTGCGCAACCGCACACCTGATACCGACACCCTCGAAAAGGATCTGCACCAGCAGGTCCATGAACGACGCCGACAGGCAGATCGACGCCAGCGTAACCAGCCATTCAAAGGCCCGGACCGGCGCCAGCGACGCTTCCGCCGCAGCCCCGCATTGCTAGACCGCAAAGCCCGGGCGACCGCACTGGAAGACCGGCGGGGAACTCACATCAGTACCCGCGCATAACGCTGGCCAGCCACCGGCACTGCCTCAGTCGCTCACGCCCGGGGACGGGAATTAAAGGAAGCCGGAATTTACTGAAGCAAGGCTTCTACGGACTCCAGAAAACCCACCATATCCACCACCTGCTCCGAATCCGAATCGACGGTTTTGCCTTTGAGGTCAGCAGTAACGATGCCACGGTCGACGGTGTCGGTTAACGCGGTCTTCAGTTGAACGGCATACTGGCTCAGTTGATCGTTGCCCTCCCGCTCGCTCACCGCCTCCAGGGCATTGGCCAGCGCAAAAATCAGCGCTGAGGGGTTAAAATGGGCGCTCCGGCCATCGCTCTCCAGATACTTCAGATACAGGTCATGAGCGGTGCCATGGGGCGCTTCGAACAGCATGGTGCCGTCCTTGCTCTCGATGATC
>JASBRL010000174.1 GCA_030149475.1 Marinobacter sp. | reverse complement strand
CCCGGTGCTCGGCTATTGTCGCACTGGCAAGCGCGCCGTTCACTTATGGGCCCTCGCCAACGCACCGCTCCATCCGGTTTCTGAAGTGATCAGCAAAGCCAGTGCGGCCGGCTACGATCTGGAACCTATGCGGAACGATCTCGAGATGTATCGAAGCCGGGGGAAGCACCAATAATCGAGGGACCGCCCCGTTAAAGCTGGTCGCAAAAGCGTTTCTACTGACTCATTGCCGGGCTGACTTTAACTACCTCGACCGGACAGCCCTGGGGAAACCGCTCAGGCATAGGCGTATTCACCGCCTTTCTCCAGGGCCCGCTGATACGCAGGCCGGGCATGAATCCTGCGGACGTAATCAACGATGTGGGGGCGGCGACCATCCACCAGGCCACGGGCGACCGAAGCCTCCAGCGGAAAACTCATCTGGATATCAGCGGCGCTTAACCGGTCGCCCAGAAACCATTCACGATCCGCCAGATGGGCCTCCACAAAATCCATGTGGTTGTCGATCTGGGGATTGATGAAGGTCTGGCTGGTTTTACTGGCAATGCCTCTGGCCACAGGTCTGACAAAAAACGGCATCGGAGACGTACGAATTTTCTCGAAGACCAGCCGCATCACCAGCGGCGGCATCAGAGATCCCTCCGCGTAGTGCAACCAGTAACTGCAATCCAGCCAGGCCTGAGTGCCGGGTTCCGGCAGCAGTGATTCACGCCCGTAGGTGTTCGCCAGATATTCTATGATGGCACCGGACTCGGCGATCGTCAGGTCGTCGTCGGTGATCACCGGAGACTTGCCCAGGGGATGAACCTTTCGCAGGCTGGCAGGCGCCATCATGGTTTCGGGATCGCGCTCATATCGCTTGATTTCATAGGGCACGGAAAGCTCTTCCAGCATCCACAGAACGCGCTGCGAGCGGGAGTTATTGAGGTGGTGAACGGTGATCATGGACCTACTCCTTTACCGACGGGGAACCGCAGAACACTGCCCGGAGCCGGAAACAGGACCTGCCGGAAAGTGAACTCACCCTGCGATTAACGGTTGTTCAGGTTGGTGAACGCAAAATCAACCGCGGGCTTGCGGCCGGAAATAATATCAGCGATGGCCGCCGCAGAACCACATGAGTGAGTCCACCCCAGCGTTCCGTGGCCCGTATTGAGATACAGGTTGCGAAAATGGCTCTTGCCGATATAGGGCACGTTGGAGGGCGTGGCCGGTCGCAACCCGGCCCAGAACTCAGCCCGGTCCCAGTGCCCGGCCTCTGGCATAATCTCCGCAGAACGGCGAACGATAGCCTGACAACGAACCCTGTTCAGATCTCTGCTGTAGCCGCTCAGCTCGGCGGTCCCGGCGACCCTTAGACGGTCACCCAGACGAGAGTAAACCAGCTTGAATTCATCATCGATCAGGCTGACGGAAAAAGCCGCCTGCGGATTTTTCACCGGTACCGTAATGGAATAACCCTTGGCCGGGTAGATAGTCAGAGACAGGCCCAGCTTCCTGGCCATCGGGGCGCTGAAGCTACCCAGACTGAGAACATAGCCGTCCGCCCGCAGCGTCTGATGGCGGCCATCGCAAATGGTTTGGACGCCCAGAAGGGTATCCCGGCTCTGGTCAAACCCGACAATTTCGTTGCCATAACGGAACACAACACCCGCCTCGGCGGCTTTCCGGGCCAGCGCCTGGGTGAATTTGAGGGCATCACCGGACTCGTCTTCGGACGTATAGGTAGCGCCGGCAAGACGGGCCTGAGCCGGTTTCAGTGCGGGTTCGATGTCGACCGCCCGCACCGCGTCGATCACCTGCCGGTCACAGCCAAGGTCGCGCATGATCCGGGCCGGCCCCTGCGCGCGATGAAATTCTTTTTCATTGGTATAGAGATGCAGGATGCCCTTTGCTAACTGATCATACTCGATCCCGGTGTCCTTGCGCAGCGCCTGCAGACACGCCCGGCTGTATGTCCCCAGATTAACCATCTGGCGAATGTTGTAGGCGGCGCGGGCCGACGTACATTCGGCCAGAAAACGCAATCCCCAGCGCCACTGTGCCGGATCCATGCGAAACCTGAACAGCAGTGGGGCATCGGGCCGGCCCAGCCACTTCAGGATTTTCCAGGGTGCCGCCGGATTGGCCCAGGGTTCTGCATGGGACACGGATATCTGGCCACCATTGGCATAACTGGTTTCCACACCGGCCTGGGTCTGGCGATCAATCACCGTGACATCGTGGCCTGCCTGGCGCAGATACCAGGCCGTCGTCACTCCGACAACGCCTGCCCCCATAACGAGAATGTGCATACTACTCCTCCGTTTGCTGACCCGTATGCGAAGTGGCTGGCGACTGTCATGACTGACAACGCTCGCTACATTCAGGCCATCAGCCACCCGCACGCCTGACTGCCCAGCCCCGGGCCTGCAACAAAGGGACCAGTACATCCCGCTGGTCGCCCTGAATTTCGATCACACCGCTCTTGACGGTGCCGCCAACGCCGCAACGGGCCTTCAGTTGTTTGGCAAGGGTTTTCAGCTCGCTTTCAGCCAGGGGAATGCCGGTGATCAGGGTAACCCCCTTACCTTTGCGGCCTTTCGTTTCCCGACTGACGCGTACGATGCCATCACCGGCCGGAACGGCGTTTTTACGGCACTGGCAGGCCTCTGAAGGCTGGCGGCAGTCAGGACACATACGGCCCTGATCGGTTGAGAACACCAGGCCGCCGTCACCACGCTGTTTCATTACAAACTCCTGTCGCTGACGGGGGACCGGACAGCCGGAACCGTGCGGCTGGCCATCCGGCCGCTACTATAACAGGACTCAGGAACCGATAAAGAGCGCGAGCAGCGTCAGCAGAAAGCCTTTTTTGCGGCGAGGGGTGGCCAGCGGAGACAGCCTCAGGGAACGGGTCTCGTCGGCTGACTCCGCAACTGCAGATTCGGGATCGTCCAGCACCAGGTCGGAACGGTCCTCTGCCAGGATCGTCTGTGCCCGCTGGGCGTCCTCTTCATCAACCTGAAGCCGGACTCCACCCAATGCATCGGATAGCATCCACTGCATGTTAATGGTGTGCTCATCCACCACCATGGCGTCGATACCCTCGGACTCCAGTCGTGCCCGGCCAAGGTGGGCCTCATAGGGCAGCGAATAGTGACCGATCGTGACCCGGGACACGGGCGCTAGCCTTGTGGCGGGTAGTTGGTAAACATCTCTGCGACCGCTTCCCGGATCAGTTTGCTGCGGGTCTCCGGCGACTGATCGTCATTGAGGTGACGCTTGCTGATCGCCCGCCAGACAACCTGATTGGTTGCG
>JASBRL010000168.1 GCA_030149475.1 Marinobacter sp. | reverse complement strand
GCGGCGATCACCCACGGCAATCTGACCGTTACAATCCAGGAGAACCCACTGGTCAGTCAGCCGAACCCGCTCGCCGGTGGTAATACCGTCATCACTCAGAATTCTCAGGTTGTCGTGACCCAGGAGCCGGCGCACATGTTCAAGTTTGGCCCGACGGTCACCCTCAATGACATCGTGCAGGCCGTCAATCAGGTGGGAGCCGCACCGGGCGATGTGATGGCGGTCCTGGAAGCTCTGAAACAGGCCGGCGCTCTGCGCGCCGAGCTGATAGTGATCTAGGAGCAATCATGCAGGACTCACGACTCCAGCAAGCCGAGGTCTATACCGAATTTGGCGGTCTGAACGCGCTGAAAACTCAGGCTCGCACCGATAAAAAGGCAGCGCTCAAGCAGGTGGCCAAACAATTCGAAAGCCTGTTTGTGTCGGAAATGCTGAAGTCCATGCGGGCGGCGAACAAGGTATTGTCGGAGGGGAATTACCTGCACAGCAGTCAGTCTGAATTCTACCAGAACATGTTTGACAGTCAGCTGAGCCTGAGTCTGTCCGAACATCAGGGCTTTGGTTTGTCGGAGGTGCTCGTCAGGCAGATGAGTCGGCAGATTCCGGGCATGACGCCTGAAGGTGAGCGACAATCCGGGCATCTGGCTTCGATTACTGACTACGACCGCAGCCTGCCACCCATTTCACCAAAACTTCCTCAGGAACTCGATCGGGTTAACAAGCTGATTGCGGACGCGCCGGATGCCTCTGGCTCGTCCGCCCAACAGTCGCCGGTGCCCGCGCGTTTTGACTCGCCGGCACAGTTTGTGAAGCACCTGCTGCCGATTGCCCGGAGTGTAGCGGCCGACACCGATGTGGACCCGCGAGTGATGATTGCGCAGGCGGCGCTGGAAACTGGTTGGGGCAAACACATGATCGAGGCGGGTGATGAGACGCCCAGCCATAACCTGTTCGGGATCAAGGCGGACCAGCGCTGGCAGGGTGATGCGGTGACTGTTGCCACCACGGAATACCGTGAGGGTGTGCCGCTGACCGAGCAGGCAGCCTTCCGCTCCTATGCGGATTATGAATCCAGTTTCCGCGACTATCTCTCTTTCCTCAAGAGTAATCCGAGGTATCGGGACGCGCTGGCGTCCGCCTCGGATCCGGCTCAGTTCGCCGATAAGTTGCAGGCGGCGGGTTACGCCACCGATCCGGCCTACGGTGAAAAAATTCGCCGGATCATGTCAGGTGCTTCTTTCGAAGCGGCCACCGGTGCTTCCGGTTCTCAGGTGTCAGGGTCTGTGGAGTAACCAGTATGGCGGGACTTATCAACATTGGTTTGACGGGCGTGCTGGGGCAACAGTCGGCGCTCAATACCACCGGTAATAACATCACCAACGCCAATACCCCCGGCTACAGCCGACAGCAGGTGAATTTCGAATCACAGCCGGGCACACCCACGGGGGCGGGAACTATCGGTTCGGGGGTGACCGTCAATGATATTCAGCGGGTCGCCAGTGAGTACGTGACGGAACAGGTACGGTCCGATACCTCACTCTTCAAAGAGCAGGATACCCTGAATAATGAATTGTCCAAGCTGGACAATCTTCTGGGAGGGGACAGCACGGGCCTGAACAAGGCCCTCAATAATTTTTTTGCCAGCCTCCAGAGTGCTGCGGAGGATCCGGCGGCGCTGCCCCAGCGGCAGTTGGTGCTTGGCGAGGCTCAGGGTGTAGTCAATCGATTCAGGGCGCTGCATTCACAATTGGTGCAACAGCGGGAATCAGTCAATTCGCAGATGAAAGCAAGCACCAACGATGTGAACACGCTGCTATCCGGTGTGGCCGACCTTAATATTGCCATTTCTGAATCGCCTGGACTCGCCCAGGGCAAGATGCCCAACGACCTGCTGGACAAACGGGACGAAAAGTTAAGACAACTGTCAGAGCTGATTCGGGTTCGTGTCGTGCCTGCGGAGGGCTCTCAGGTCAACGTATTGATGGGCAATGGGCAGGCACTGGTGGTCGGTGGAGACGCCTCGAAGCTGGGCACCCGGCGGAGCGATGAGGACCCGCGACGGTTTGATTTCACGCTCAGTACCGGCGGACGCCAGACCGTGGTGACCGACCAGGTTATTGGCGGGGCGCTAGGCGGTCTGCGGCAGTTTGTGGCGGAAAGTCTTCAGCCAGCGTTCAACGAACTGGGGCGGGTTGCCATTGCGCTGTCGGACCAGATGAATCAACAGAATCAGCTGGGTATGACTCTGGGGGGGACGTTGGGTGGGCTGTTTTTTTCCGACATCAATACCCCGGAAGCGCAGCTCAGCCGGGTGGTCGCCAATGCGGCCAATGCATCCCCCAATAACGGGGTGGTAAGCGTCGAGATTACCGACAGTCAGGCGCTGGCCGCGGGTTCCTATACCCTGAAATTCAGCGGTACCGGCCCCCAGAGTTATGAGTTGATTGATCGCGCCAGTGGTAACGTTATTCGTCAGGACTCGCTGCCAGCCCCGCTGCCGGCAGAGATTACCTTGCCGGGGTTCAATGTACGAATTCAATCCGGCACCTTCCAGCCCGGCGATACCTTCCTGATCAACCCTACAGGCTCAGGGGCAACCGACATCGGCCTCAAGGTCGAGCGGGAGGAGGATCTGGCGTTCGCCAGTCCGATCAAGGGCGAGGCCAGCAATGGCAACGCGGGAAATGGTGTCATTTCCCAGGGAACAATGCTGGCTGTCCGCAACCCGCTCACCAACGTGCCGCTGTCCGAATTCACTCAGCGTGGCGCGCTGTCGCCTCCACTGATGGTTCGATTTACCGATGCGACGAATTACCAGGTACTCGACGCGACTGATCCGAGTAATCCTCAGGCGCTGACGCCGCCAGTCACCGGGAGTTATCAGCCTGGCATCACCAACAAGATTTTTTCCGAGAACCCGTCAGATCCGAATTATCGGGGGTTCCAGTACGAGATCAGCGGTGAGCCCCGACAGAACGACAGCTTCCTGATCCAGTACAATACTGGCGGAACCTCTGACAATCGCAATGCCCGGGTTATGGGTGGCCTGGCGACGGCCAACACCATGAATGGCGGCGCGCAGAGCTTCAATGAGGCCTACGGCGGACTGGTTGAACGCGTGGGAGTGCAGACCCGGCAGGCCCAGCTCGACCAGGAGGCCGGTCAAGCGTTGCTGACCCAGAGCAACCAGCAAAGGGAGGCCATTTCCGGCGTCAACCTTGACGAGGAAGCTGGCCGGCTGATCCAGTACCAGGCGGCTTATAATGCGTCCGCGAAGGTTATGAGCGTGGCTCAGGAGTTGTTCAACACGCTGCTGACTACGTTTCGTTAAAGGCCAGGGGAGAGCTGTCTATGGTCCGCATTTCATCACAACAGGTTTTTAACAGCGGTATCAATCGCCTGCAGGACCTTAACTCAGGCCTGCAGAAAACCCAGGGGCAGATTTCCACGGGCAAGCGGGTCAATAATCCGTCCGATGACCCGGTAGCAGCCGCCCGCATTCTCAAGCTTGACCAGCAGGTCGCTCAGATCAATCAGTATCAAAAGAATGTGAGTCTGGCGGACAACCGTCTGAAACAGGAAGAAAGCGCGCTCAATAGCGCGACGGATCTGATTCAGCGCGTCCGGGAACTGACCGTGCAGGCAGGGAACGGGGCGCTTTCTGGCCAGGATCGTCAGTCTGTTGCCGCTGAACTTCGCCAGCGATTGGACCAGTTGGCGGCCATCACCAATACCCGGGATGCGTCGGGTGAGTACATTTTTTCCGGTTTCAAGGGGGCGTCCCCGGCCTTCGTCCGGAATCTGTCCGGAGACTGGGTCTATCAGGGTGACGAAGGTCAGCGTTCACTGGACATTGATGAAGGCGTCAGCGTCAAGATAAGCGATTCAGGAAAAGGGCTGTTTGTGGACGTGCCCACGGCGGAGCCATCATTTTCTGCCCGTGCCAACGACAGCAACACCTCAGGTGGCCGGATCAGCACGGGCGCGATTCTTGATCAGAGCGTCTTCAATGCGGCCTATGCCGCTAACAATGATGACCTTGTAGTGGATATCAAAGACAACGGATCGGGGGGGTTGAACTACGACGTCCGGTATCGCTCCGATGATCCTGCGGCTCCCGGCTACACGGCTATTGCCAGCGGCGTTTACACGTCGGGCTCGAGCATAAAGGTCGCGGGCCTGCAATTCGAAATCAGTGGTGCCGCGGCTGGCGATCACTACACACTGCAGACCTCGCGGAAACAATCCACGTTCACAACGATTGAAAAACTGATATACGGGCTGGAGACGCTGGGCAAGACGCCGGCGGTGGCAAATGTTCCCGCAGCCAGTTTTTCACCCCAGGCAGACGATTCCCTGACGATTAACGGCGTGACGTTCAGCGGGTTGACCACGACAACGGCGTTACGTGACGCTATCAACGCCGATACGAGCGATGCCTTTGCCCGGATTTCCGCCACTACTGATGCCGCCGGAAATCTGACGATAACCTCTGGTGATGCAGACCTGGCCTTCTCCGCCGCTGATGGAGGGACAACGGGTGGGCAGATTGTCGTGACGGGTGCGAAATTCCAGGATCTCAATCTGGCGGGTGGTGTCACAAGCGCGACCGTGGCGAGCGGTCAGCAAGCTTTCAATGATCTTATTGCCAGGTCGCTCAATGATCTGGACAGCAGTCAGGAAAGTATCCTGAACGTTCAGACAGAGCTGGGTGGGCGGCTTAACGCGGTTGATTCAACACGTGCATTTCTGGAAGATTCATCGGTATACAGTAAGGATATCCGTGCTCAATTGCGCGACGTTGACTACGCCAAAGCGGTCAGTCAACTGAGTTTTCAGAGTTTTGTGCTTCAGGCAGCCCAGCAGTCATTCGCCAAAGTGTCCCAGTTGTCGCTTTTTGATCGGCTTTAAGGAAGCGCTTTCTTCAAGAGTGGGGGAGGGTGGCCGCCGCACGGTGGTTGCTTTCACCGGTCACGTCAGTATAATCCCGACACTCTCAATGGCCGATCCCTTCCCGATCCGCGCACAAAACAGAAACCCGTGCGTCGAACGGCGGGTGCGGGTGGCTGAGGCGACCCGGTTGATCGTCCAGGCTGCATTTTGTAGGTTGAGAGTCCTTATTGCAGGTTGAGAGTCCTTGGCGGTGTGGTGAAATTGGTAGACACGACGGATTCAAAATCCGTTGGGGTAAAACCCGTGGCGGTTCGAGTCCGCCCACCGCTACCACATTATCGGCCGCAGTCAGCGGTGTCAGTGAATAGCCTTCCCATGAACGTCTCGGACTTCCATTTTGAGCTTCCGGATGAACTGATTGCGCGGTATCCCCTCGCGCAGCGAAGTGCGTCTCGCCTGCTCGTACTTGACGGCCCTACCGGGCAAATAGCCCATCGACAGTTTCAGGATCTGCCGACCCGGTTGCGACCCGGAGATCTGTTGGTTTTCAATGATACCCGCGTGATTCCGGCCCGGCTTTTTGGTCACAAGGAGACCGGCGGACAGGTCGAAATTCTGGTCGAGCGGGTCACTGGTGAGCACCGTTTCCTGGCGCATGTCAGAGCGTCCAAATCCCCCCGGGCAGGTCAGGTTCTGATCCTTGAGGATCAATCCCGACTGACCATGGTGTCCCGAGTGGACGCACTGTTCGAGCTTTGCAATGACGAGGCTGACGAGCCCATTCTGCCGATGCTCGAGCGCATCGGTCATATGCCGCTGCCACCTTATGTGGATCGTCCGGATGAACTCACCGACCGTGAACGGTATCAGACAGTGTACGCCCGGGAAGCGGGCGCGGTGGCGGCCCCCACGGCGGGCCTGCATTTTGATGAACAGATGCTGGCGTCACTGGCTGACATGGGTGTTGAGTCGGCGTTCGTGACCCTGCACGTGGGTGCAGGCACCTTTCAGCCTGTGCGAGTTGAAAGCGTTGAAGAACACGTCATGCACAGTGAAATTGCCCATGTGCCAGCCGCAACGGTCGATGCAGTCGCCCGGACCCGCGCTCAACATGGACGTGTCGTGGCAGTCGGCACGACTTCGGTGCGGTCGCTGGAATCCGCGAGCCGTAATGGCGTGCTCGAACCGTTTCGGGATGAGACGGATATCTTCATTTATCCCGGCTATCGCTTTCAGTGCGTGGACGCGATGATCACCAACTTCCACCTTCCCGAGTCTACGCTGATCATGCTGATCAGTGCGTTTGCAGGGCGAGACAAGGTGATGGCCGCCTACGCCGAGGCGATTGCCAATCGCTACCGGTTTTTCAGCTACGGTGATGCCATGTTTATAACCGGGCAAGCCTCCAGCACAGGCGCCTCAGGTACCCCGTCAGAGTCAGGAGATATGCGGTGAGCGAAAGTTGTTTCATGCAGTTCGAAAAGCTGACGGAAGATGGCAAGGCCCGCCGGGGACGCCTGACTTTCCCCCGGGGGCAGGTCGAGACCCCCGCATTCATGCCGGTCGGTACGTATGGCACCGTCAAGGGAATGCTGCCCCGCGACATCAAGGGTATCGGCGCGCAGATTATTCTGGGCAACACCTTCCATCTGATGCTCCGGCCTGGTACGGAAGTCATCAGGGCGCATGGGGGGCTCCATGCGTTCACCCAGTGGTCGGGACCGATACTGACTGACTCTGGCGGATTTCAGGTGTTCAGCCTGGGAGACATGCGAAAGATCACGGAAGCGGGTGTGACTTTCCGCTCGCCGATTGATGGTTCACCGGTTGAATTGAATCCCGAGATCGCGATGCGTGTACAGCGCGATCTCGGGTCCGACATCGTCATGATCTTTGACGAATGTACGCCATACCCGGCCACGGAGAAACAGGCCGAGGACTCCATGTCGCTGTCCCTGCGTTGGGCAGCCCGCAGCAAAAAAGCTCATGGTGACAGTCCGTCAGCGTTGTTTGGCATCATTCAGGGCGGCATGTACCCGCATCTCCGCAAGCGATCCCTCGAGGGGCTGACTGAAATCGGCTTTGATGGCTATGCGATCGGAGGGTTATCCGTGGGCGAGCCGAAGGATGACATGCTGCGAATTCTGGATGAACTGCCGTCCTGGATGCCCGCTGACCGCCCGCGATATCTGATGGGTGTGGGTAAGCCGGAAGACATTGTGGAGGCCGTACGCCGGGGGGTGGATATGTTTGACTGCGTTATGCCGACCCGCAATGCCCGTAATGGCTATCTGTTCACGGGCACCGGCGTGGTCAAAATCCGCAATGCGAGGCACCGCCATGACACCGCGGCGCTGGATGCAGACTGCGACTGCTACACCTGCCAGAACTTTTCCCGCAGTTATCTCCATCATCTCGATAAGTGTGGGGAAATGCTGGGTTCTCAGCTCAATACCATCCATAACCTGCGGTACTATCAGAATCTGATGGCCGGATTGCGCGGCGCCATTGAAGAAGGTACATTGTGCGACTTTATTGCGGCATTCTATGCCCGCCGGGGTGAATCGGTTCCGTCCCTCAACCCGTAACAATCGCCCCAAAATGGCCACTACCGGATTTATTCACATTAACGGAGCTCCTTCATGAAAACATTCCAGTCTGTCTTTGTCGCGCTTATGGCTCTGGTGCCGGGTCTCGCCTTCGCTCAGGATGCCGGTGCCCAGGGTGGTATGGGCGTCATTGGTCAGGTGATCTTCTTCGCCGGCTTTATCCTTATTTTCTACCTTTTGATCTGGCGCCCCCAGTCCAAGCGGGCCAAAGAGCATAAGGCGCTGATGTCCGGCCTGAACAAGGGTGATGAGGTTGTCACTTCCGGCGGCGTCGTCGGTAAGATCACCCGTGTGGCTGATGATTTCATCGTTGTGGAAATCGCCGACAGCGTCGAAATCAAGGTTCAGAAGGCGGCTGTCGCAACCGCTCTGCCGAAAGGCACTCTGAAAGACATCTGATCCGGGACCCCCAGTTGCTCATTAAAGGCACCGCATGCTCAACAAATACCCGCTGTGGAAGAATCTGATCATCCTGATCGCCATTGCGATCGGGTTTATATACGCACTCCCCAATCTGTACCCGGATGATTACGCCGTACAGATCACCGGTGCACGCAGTAGTACCGATGTCGGCCAGCGTACGCTGGACAGCGCGGTTGCTGCCGTCAAAGCGGCCGGTATCAAGGTGAAGGGCTCCGAGTTGGGCCAGCGTAATGGTTTGATTCGCGTGAATTCGGCGGAAGCGCAATTAAAGGCCAGGCCCGTCGTTCAATCAGCACTGGGACAGGATTATCTGGTGGCTATCAACATGGCTCCGTCCACTCCCGACTGGTTGCGCAGCATCGGCGCCGGCCCGATGAAGCTGGGGCTGGATCTGCGCGGAGGTGTTCACTTCCTGTTGGAGGTGGACATGGACACCGCGCTGAAGCAGCGTCTTGATGCGTTTTCGAGTCAGATCAAACGGGAATTGCGAGACGAACACATCCGTTATCGCGGCGGTGACGTGTCCGGGAAGCGAATCATCAGTCTGTCATTTCGCGACGAACAGGCACGCTCAGAGGCCTTTGATCTGATCAGGAACCAGCACAACGAGTTCCTGCTGGACAAACAGCGGGGGGGCAAAGGCGAGTATAACCTGGTGCTGACGCTGACCGAAAAGCAGGTCAAGCAGTTGCAGGATTATGCCATCGAACAGAACCTGACCACATTACGTAACCGGGTCAACGAGTTGGGTGTTGCTGAGCCTCTGGTGCAGCGACAGGGCGCCTCGCGGATCGTTGTCGAATTGCCGGGTGTGCAGGACACCGCGCAAGCCAAGCGTGTCATCGGCGCAACCGCCAACCTGGAATTCCGCATGGAAGCCCGGCCGGACGAGCCCGACAGTGCGGTGGAGGTCTATCCGTTCCGCAACAATCCGCAACGCACAGCCCGCCTTGAACGTGAAGTGATCGTCACGGGTGACAGTGTGGCCAACGCGCAGCAGGCTTTTGACCAGAATGGCCAGCCTCAGGTCAACATCACTATGGACGCAGCCGGCGGTGACCTGATGAACCGTGCGACTCGCAACGCCATCGGGCGCCGCATGGCGGTTCTGTTCATCGAATACAAGACCAAGACAGAGCAGCGTCAGGTGAACGGTGAAACCAGGTCAGTGGACAAGCGTACGGTTGAACGCAGCATTATCAGCCTGGCTACGGTTCAGTCGGCGCTGGGCAGCAGTTTCCGCATTACCGGTCTCGACTCGGTCAATGAAGCGTCCGAGCTGGCACTGTTGCTGCGGGCGGGTTCACTGGCAGCACCGATGTACTTTGCCGAAGAACGCACCATTGGTCCGAGCCTGGGACAGAAAAATATCGACGCGGGCCTGATGTCGGTGGTCATCGGCTTTGCTCTGGTGTTGCTGTACATGCTGCTGTTCTATCGTGTCTTTGGCATTGTTGCCAACATTGCCCTGGCCGTGAACCTGATGCTGCTGGTCGCGAGCATGTCCATTCTGTCGGCGACCCTGACCTTGCCGGGTATAGCGGGTATCGTGCTGACGGTGGGGATGGCGGTAGATGCCAATGTGTTGATTTATGAACGGATCAAGGAAGAACTGCGATCGGGGATGCCGGTGCAGTCGGCCATCAACGCCGGTTACTCGCGTGCATTTGTATCCATTGTCGATTCCAACGTCACAACGTTGCTGGTTGCAGTGATCCTGTTTGCTATGGGTTCAGGCCCGGTAAAAGGCTTCGCGGTGACCTTGTGTATCGGTATCCTGACGTCGATGTTCACCGGTCTGATGGTCAGTCGGGGCATCGTCAATGTGATTTATGGCGGCCGAAAGGTTGACAAACTTTCGATCGGAGGGAAGCTGGCAAATGCGTGATCCAGTTCAGAATCCATGGAATTTCATGGGATTGCGGAAAATTACTTCCGCAATTTCTATCTTTCTGGTTGTAGCATCATTGGTGCTTTTGGGCGTTCGTGGTCTCAATCTGGGGCTTGACTTCACCGGTGGGACATCGGTTGAGCTGTCCTACGCCAAGGCACCGGTTCTGGAGGACATAAGGACCACGCTGGACAAGGCCGGCTACAAGAATTTTGTCGTGCAGAACTTTGGTGATGACACGTCTGTTCTGGTTCGTCTGTCGGATGCCTACGATGACAAACTCGCTGCGCGCGTTACCAGTGATCTTCGCAGCACGGGCGACGATGTCACCCTGGTGAGTTCGGCCTTCGTCGGTTCACAGGTTGGTGACGAACTGAAAAATGACAGTGGTCTCGGGCTACTGCTGGCACTGGCGGTCGTGCTCATTTATGTCGGCATGCGCTTCCAGTCCCGGTTCGGCATTGCCTCGGTTCTGCCGCTTGGCCATGACGTGATCATTATTCTGGGTGTTTTCTCACTGTTTCAGTGGACATTTGATCTGAGTGTGCTGGCTGCGCTGCTGGCGGTGATCGGTTATTCGCTGAATGACACTATCATCGTCGCGGACCGGATCCGGGAGAATTTCCGCAAAATGCGGGTAGACGATACGCCGCATATTATCAATGTCTCAATTCATCAGACGCTGACGCGGACACTGAACACGTCCGGGACCACATTGGTGGTGCTGTTTGCTCTCTATCTGTTCGGTGGAGAAGCGATCAATAACTTTTCCATCGCTTTGATTATTGGTATCGGTGTCGGTACCTATTCTTCCATTTACGTGGCCGCGACTCTGCTTATCGCGTTGGGGGTAACCCGGCAGGACCTGATTATTCCCCCCAAAGAGGGAGCGGGTAATGCCGGTGAAGAAGAGCAACCGCCGGAGTGGCTCAACCGGATGTGAGACGAGCCGGGCGTCATACAAAAAAGCCGCGACAGCAGTGTCGCGGCTTTTTTGTTACACATTCCCGTATCAGCGGGGCAGTCGGCCCCGGAATGGATACAGCGTTTTAAGGACTTCCTTGAACAACCTGGGGTTGGCCACGACCAGTTGACTGGTCCGGTCCGAGGACGGGTTACCGGAGAAGTCGCCGGTCAGGGCGCCGGACTCGTTGGCAATAATCAATCCGATTGCCAGGTCCGCGGCTTGTGGGCGAAAAATAACCGCCGCGTCCAGGTGGCCCGCGGCGACACGGGCGATATCAAGCGCCATGCAGGACGAGGTACGAAGTCCGGCTGTTTTTTGCGCCAAGGTACTGGCCAGTTCGCCCCAAAGCAGAGGGTCTTCCGAACCGCGAGCCTGGTCAAGCAGATTGGTGACGACTGTGGCCTGATCCGGGTGACGCTGAGTGCCAATTCTGACCCGTCGACTGTTGAGGGACGCGCCATGGCCGCGACTGGCGGCGTATTCTTCGCCGCTGACAGGGTTTACCAGCAACAGGTTCTCCGCGCGGTTGTCCTTTTTCTGGAGCATTGCCAGGGCAAACTCCGGGATGCCGCGCAGGAAATTGTCACGACCCAGGATCGGGAAAATGTGCCAGCTTCGTGACTCGGATCTGGCGTCAGATTCCCCCAGAGGTGCGATGACATGGTCCTTGTAGGATTTTTGCAACTGCTCGGCAAAGCTGTCGTAAATGGACTGTTCGACCCGAGTCAGTTGGGTTTCCAGGTCGGCCGAATCATTTTCGGTCAGTTCCTGGCGTTCAAAATGAGCTTTCAGAAAATCGGAGCCCTGCCGCGCCACGCGCAGGGCCATTTTAATGGCTGGTTGCATCAGACTGATCGTCACCTGGAAATGTAGAGGTCGCGTATCATAGCAAAACGGGGGTTTTCCTTGTATGTTTTTCGCGTCAGCAATCACACGGACAGCCTGATGGCCGGTCAGTCGGGGAATGGGTTTCAGCGCCGGGGGCGGTATCTGATAGACTGTATACCCCGTTCAGTTTGCGAGATTATCCGTCCATGAAAAAACCGGCAGTCCCGACTTCAGAGTCAGGCTCATTCAACGATAACGTCCGCATCGTGCTGGTGGAAACTTCCCATTCCGGCAACATTGGCGCCGTTGCCCGAGCCATGAAGAACATGGGGCTGAGCAATCTGTGGCTGGTGAAGCCGGCTTCTTTTCCTGATGAAGCCTCATACGCCCGCTCTGCCGGCGCGTTCGACGTGCTGGACCAGGCCCGGGTGGTCGGCACCCTGGGTGAGGCGCTGGATGACTGTGTACTGGTCATGGGGACCAGTGCGCGCGGGCGAAAGGTTCCCTGGCCAGTATTGCCGCCG
>JASBRL010000157.1 GCA_030149475.1 Marinobacter sp. | reverse complement strand
GGCCTCCAGTTGCTGATACTGCGACTGCAACAGCTTGAACTGACTCCGCAGCCGGTCGACATCGCTCACCGTCTGGTCGATCCGCGCCTGGAAGGTCTGCCACAGGGCATCCCGGGTGGCGCGCTCGATAGCGATCTGACCGCGATTGGCATTCCACAACGGCAGGTTCAGTTGCAGGCCCACGCCGATTGTATGAACGTTCGATGTGTCGCTGGCCTGGGTTAACCCCAGGGTCAGGCCAGGAAACTGTTGCAGGACAGACTGGCGGACTTTCGCCTCCTGGCTCTGGTAACCGGCCTGCAGCGCCAGCAGATCCGGGCGCCGGCTGATCAGCGCCTGCGGATCGGTGTCGAGCCTGGCGGGCAGGTCGGGGACGGCGTCCGGAGCCGACTTGAGCGCCAGTTTCACGTCAGGGCGCAGCCCGAGCAACGCATTGAGCTTGTGCTGAGTATCTGACAAGGACAGCCTGGCCTGATACAACTGGGTCCGGATATTGACATAGCCGGTCAGGTCGGAGCTCAGCGTCTCGAGCGTAATGTTCCCTTGTGAAAGCTGATCCTGTGCGACCGAGTAGCGCTGTTTCTGGGTGCGGGCACTCCGCTCCAGCACGGCTACCTTGCGCTGGTCGGCAAGCAGCCGGTAATAGGTCTGGCGGGCCTGCTGGGCCAGTTGCCATTCCTGCCAGATGATATCGAGGCGGGTCTGTTGCGCCCCGTAGCGGGCGACATCCTGTTTCGAACCGCGGACAATCAGCGACATCAGGTCGTAGTTCAGCCCGAGCGTGTGGGCATTGTACAGGCCCGCCCCCCCGCTCGTCGGATGATCCAGGGCAAACGAAAACTGCGGATCGGGCAGCAGACCGGCGGCAAACAGCTGAGCCTGACCGACACCCCGCTGCTTGCGCTGGGCCTTGATTTGCGGGTTATTGACCACCGCCAGCATGGCAATGGCAGTGCCATCCAGCCCGTTTTCAGGGTCCAGGGTGTAGCCGCGCAGGGACGGCAATTGCAGCGTCTGGTGGTTAATGGTATCCGGCACCTGAGCCGCCAGGTCGTCGGTGGCCGGCAGAGGCCGCGCCTGATAGCTGGCACAGCCGGCAAGCAGGATCATTCCACCAATGGCAACGAAAGGCCGGAGCGGAACCACAGCTTGCCGCCAGCGTTTGATCACAGGCATAAACATCGCGTCCTTGATTGGGTGAAGCCGCATGGGCAAACATGCACGCGGCCTGATGACCCTCGCTGTTTTACAGCAATGACCTTAGCAGATACTTAGGAGACCTCTGAGCAGACCTTTTGACTCCTCGGCCGGCAGACTTGACCAGCGGTTTGTCAGACGTCCGCCGTTATGCGCTCGGCCATTTCCTCACAGGCGCGCATCAGGGTATCCACAATGGCGGGTTCTGACGCGGAATGGCCGGCGTCACGAATGATTCGCAAATCACCGCCGGTCCATGCATCACTCAGCGCAAGCGCATTGTCCACCGGACAGACCATGTCATAGCGGCCATGCACGATGACCCCCGGAATGCCGTCGAGCCGTCCCGCATTACGTATAATCTGATCCGGCTCAAGAAACGCATTATTGATGAAATAGTGGCACTCGATACGAGCCAGGGCGATGGCGACATGCGGATGGCCAAAGCGCTCGACAACCCGGGGATTAGGATGCAGCGTGGCGCAGCGGCCTTCCCAGATAGACCAGGCCTTGGCCGCCTGAATCTGTTCCAGCTCATTTTCGCTGGTCAGGCGACGGTAGTAAGCCGCCACCAGGTCGTCACGCTCCGACTCGGGAATTGGTGCCAGGTAATCTTCCCAGTAATCCGGAAACACCCGGCTGGCGCCCTGCTGATAGAACCAGTGGATATCCTGAGGCCGGCACAGAAAGATCCCGCGCAGAACGAGCCCCGATACCCGCTCCGGATGGGTCTCGGCATACACCAGGCTCAGCGTGGCCCCCCAACTGCCGCCAAACAGCAGCCAGTGGTCAATGCCCAGAAACTGGCGCACCGTTTCCATGTCCTGCACCAGATGCCCGGTGGTGTTCAGCGTCAAGTCTGCCAACGGCGTGGAGCGACCGGCACCACGCTGGTCCATCAGGATAATACGGAACCGCTCCGCATCGAAAAAGCGCCGGTAGTAATCTTCGCAACCACCGCCAGGCCCGCCATGTACGACCAGCACCGGGATGCCATCCGGATTGCCACTTTCTTCAAGATACAGCTCATGGGGCGCATCGACGGTCAGCCGATGTTCGGCATAAGGCTTTATTTCAGGGTACAGAGTCAGCATGGAATGCTCCAGACCGGGGGTATCCCGGAATTCTGGACGAAGATGGGGACAGATGAAAGCGGAGACGGGAATAACGATGCGGTCAGACTTCGTACCGGAAGATAATGCAGGAGGCAGGCCCGGGGTCAGATGAACACTGTCATCCGACCCCATTTACTGTTTCAGGCTAATGCCCCGTTATTTTTTTCCGGCACGCTTGCGCTCGTTCTCGGTCAGCAACTTCTTGCGCAGGCGAATCGATTTCGGGGTCACTTCAACCAGTTCGTCGTCGTCGATGAACTCCAGCGCCTGTTCAAGCGTATGCTTGATGGGCGGCACCAGCGCAATAACTTCATCCTTGCCCGAAGCGCGCATGTTGTCGAGCTTCTTGCCCTTGGTGGGGTTGACCACCAGATCATTGTCACGACTGTGAATGCCACACAACTGACCTTCGTAGATTTCCTGACCGGGGTCCAGGAACAGCTTGCCACGGCTCTGCAGGGTTTCCAGCGAATAGGTCAGCGCGGTGCCGGTGGCCATGGAGACGATAACACCGTTCTGGCGGCTGGTGACATCGCCCACCTTGATCGGCCCGTAATGGCTGAAGGTGGAGGTCAGAATACCGGTACCGGACGTCATGGTAAGAAAGGTATTACGGAAACCGATCAGGCCACGGGCCGGGATGGTGTACTCAAGACGCATGCGCCCCTTGCCGTCCGGCACCATGTTGGTCAGATCGCCCTTGCGCAGACCCATCTGCTCCATAATCGGGCCCTGATGCTGTTCCTCGATGTCGACGATGACATTTTCGTAGGGCTCCTGCTTGACGCCATCCACTTCCCTGATGACCACTTCCGGACGCCCGACCGCCAGCTCGAAAAGCTCCCGCCGCATGTTCTCGATCAACACCGACAGATGCAGTTCACCCCGGCCGGACACCTTGAACTTGTCGGCCGAATCGCCTTCTTCAACGCGCAATGCCACGTTGTGAAGCAGCTCTTTCTCCAGACGCTCCTTGATGTTCCGGCTGGTGACGTACTTGCCTTCCCGGCCGGCAAAGGGCGAATCGTTGACCTGGAAGGTCATGGAGACCGTCGGCTCATCCACGGTCAGCGGTGGCAGCGCCTCAACGTTGGCCTGATCACACAGGGTATCGGAGATAAACAGCTGATCCATACCGCTCACGCAGACAATATCGCCCGCCTGGGCTTCATCCACTTCAACCCGATGCAGGCCGGAGTGTCCCATGATTTTCAGGATTCGACCATTGCGCTTCTTGCCATTGGCGCCCATCGCGGTCACCGGCGAATTGGTCCTGATCTTGCCCCGCGCAATACGGCCGATGCCGATCACACCCAGGAAGCTGTTGTAATCAAGCTGGGAAATCTGCATCTGGAAAGGACCATCCGGATCGACGTCCGGGGCAGGTACGTGATCGACGATCGCCTGGAACACGGCATCCATGTTGTCATCCAGGTTTTCATGGTCGACACCGGCAATACCGTTGAGCGCACTGGCATAGACGATGGGAAAATCCAGTTGCTCATCGGTAGCGCCCAGATTATCGAACAGATCAAATACCTGATCCACCACCCAGTCGGGACGGGCCCCAGGGCGGTCAATCTTGTTGACAACCACGATCGGACGCAGGCCAGCGGCAAACGCCTTCTGGGTCACAAAGCGGGTCTGCGGCATCGGGCCGTCGATGGAGTCGACCACCAGCAACACGCAATCCACCATGCTCATCACCCGCTCAACCTCGCCACCAAAGTCGGCGTGGCCCGGGGTATCGACGATGTTGATGTCGTAGTCGTTCCACTTCAGCGCCGTATTCTTCGCCAGAATGGTGATACCACGCTCTTTTTCCTGGTCGTTGGAGTCCATGACCCGCTCGCTTTCGAGCTCTTTCCGGTCCAGCGTACCGGACTGACGCAGAAGCTTGTCGACCAGTGTGGTTTTCCCGTGGTCAACGTGGGCAATGATGGCTATATTACGAAGTTTCTCAATCACAACAATTTCCTGCGGCATGCATGATGACCTGAGAGGATCGTCTGGCTATGGCCGAACCACAAGCCCGCATGCCGTCTCAAATCTTTAAAAGTAACGGGGATACCGGTTGCACCGGAACCGAGGGCGCGCAGTATAGCGGAATCTCCCGGCAGTAACTATGTAGAGATATGCTTATGTGCCGTTCCAGCGCTGGCCCCTTCTCCGGCGCACCAATATTGTGCATGAAGATCGCATTTACCCGGGGCTGACGCACTGTTGTGGAGCAGCACCACAACCGCTATCCCGCTCTCGTGACGGCCTCATGACAGGCCGGGGCGCCCAGAATGCTCAGAACAGGCGATACTGCGCTGTTGTGGCGCACATGCCCGAAACTGGCAAGTAGATTGCTTGGGAACCTCTGGTCAAGCCTATTGGCAATTCTGGCTTTCAGGGAGAGCCCCTGCGGGCAAGCGTTGAGAGGCTCATTGGCCGCGTTACGACTCTTGGCAAGGTCGTCGGCCATGACCGGCGAGTCGCGCCTTGCCACTTAGCCTCTCTACACTTGCAGAATCGTCAATAGACTTGATCAGAGGTTCCTTAGGAGCCTGCTCATCAGCACCTGAGTGGTTGCTGCGCGTTCTGAAGACGGGCACGGGTCTGTCGGAATGAATCAGCCTTCGCTGAATTATTTCCATGTCACGCTTTACCTGCCGCCGAAGCCCTGTAACATGTGCAGTGCACGCTGGAACACACCGGTGTAGTCGGGTTTTGTCCGATTTTTTGCAGCGCGTCGTGCCCGGCACCGGCCGCGACGGAAGACGAATTCAGGGATTGATCAGGAGTAAGTTATGAAAGTACTGGTGACCGGTGGTGCCGGCTATATCGGCAGTCATGTCGTCCGACAACTGGCACAGGCGGGCCATGACATTGTGGTATTCGATAATCTCTCAACCGGTTATCTCTG
>JASBRL010000155.1 GCA_030149475.1 Marinobacter sp. | reverse complement strand
GAGATCCAGCCGATTGGGCGGGGTGCGACCAGCGCGTTGAAGGGATCGTGGGGCAGCCCGTGTCCGTTGGATGGTTCGTAGAAATAAATATCGTCTGCCATCTGCATGCCTCTGTCATGGTAAGGTTTCGGAGGTTTGAGTAACCAGGTCTGAACTTCAACATAGCCAAAACGGGTTTACGTTGGAAATCGGATTCAGATGGGTAAAGTGGAGAACAGATGTGGCCACAAAAGAACAAATAGCCGCCTTCATGGCGTCAGATTTTCCCCAGAGCAAGATTGTTATCGACGAAGTCGGGCAGATGTCGGCCCGGGTTCGTCATCACATCGGGCACGATGAACTCCGGCCGGGTGGCACCGTGTCTGGCCCGGTGATGATGGCGACCGCTGATTGCGCGCTCTATGTGGCGATTCTCGGGGAGATCGGCATCGTGCCATTGGCCGTCACGACCAGCCTGAACATCAATTTCCTGCGCAAACCGTCGGCTGAACAGGACATCGTCGCCGTATGCCGCATCTTCAAACGCGGCCGGTCGCTGATCGTAGGGGACGTCATGCTGTACTCGGACGGCAGCGACGATCCGGTTGCCCATGCGGTAGGTACCTATGCGATTCCGCCGGGCAGTGTGGCCTGATTATCCAGGCTGTGTTCAGCCATCGAAAAGGGAATCTGACCGGCTCCGTTAAACTCTGCACCGGGTCCTCTGGTTCTTGCGGCAACTTACTCGGCTGGCAGGTCCGCATTGTGATAGACGTTCTGGACATCGTCCAGATCGTTCAGCATATCGAGGAACTTCTCGAACATGGCCACATCGTCGCCCTCGACGGGGGTGGTGGTCTGCGGCAGAAACTGAATCTCATCCACATCAAAATCCAGCTCGCCGAACGCATCGGTCAGGGCCTGTTTGGCCTTGGCGTATTCGGTGTTGGGGGCAAATACGGTGATCTTGCCGTCTTCGTTCTCAATGTCGGTCACGTCCACATCGGCCATCATCAGGGTTTCCAGGGCAGCCTCTTCGTCGTCGCCGGCAAACGCCAGAATGGCGCAATGATCAAACATGTGGCTGACGCTGCCCGGTGTGCCGATTTTGCATTTGGTTTTGGTGAAACACTGGCGCACGTCCCCGAAAGTCCGGTTGGGGTTGTCGGTCAGGCAGTCCACGATCACCATCGCGTTGCCGGGCCCGAAGCCTTCATAGCGAGCCGGTGAAAAATCCTCGCCGCCAGCGCCGGCGGCTTTGTCGATGGCCTTTTCGATCACGTGGGTGGGCACCTGGTCTTTCTTGGCCCGGTCGATCAGGCCCCGCAGGGCGAGGTTGCCATCCGGATCCGTACCGCCGGACTTGGCGCACACGTAGATCTCACGACCGTATTTGCTGTAGACCTTGGTTTTGGCATTGGCCGTCTTGGCCATGGAGTCTTTTCGGTTCTGATAGGCTCTGCCCATGCTGATGTCTCGCTGATGTTCGAAAGGTGGGAGATTTTACACGCAAAGACCCGGGCAGATCTAATCAAGCGGCGCAAAAAAGCAGTTAGTGGATAGTACGGGCAGGGTCAAGGAAGCGTTGCATAATTCGTCGGGAGAGTTGTGGTTATGGCTGTATTTCTGATTGGTACGATCAATGTCCGGGAGCCGTCGCTGTGGGCACAGTACGTGGCCGGTGTGGCGGACTCACTGGAGCCCTTTGACGCCCAGGTTGTTTTCCGCGGTCGGAAACTGGCGGATCTGGCCGGCACGCAACCGAAGGAGGCCGTCGTGATTCTGCGTTTTCAGGATGCGGCCACCGCAGATGCCTGGTTTCAGTCGGCTCGTTATCAGGCACTGATTCCGTTACGCGACCAGGCTGCAGATGTGGTCATTACGACCTATTCTGCATAACATCCGACGCCCCGGGTTCGCTCGCCGGCAAAATCACAGTAACCCGCAAGCCAAAAGGTGGTTCGGGGTATGCGTTGTCGAGTGAAATGCGCGCGCCGAGTCTGTCTGCTATGGACTTGACGATGGCCAGACCAAGCCCCGAACCGTTGGCGGACTGCCCCAGTACCCGGTAGAACGGGTCAAACACTCGCTGGCGCTCAGCCGGGTCAATGCCCGGTCCGGTATCCGCAATCACCAGTTCGATCCCCTCACTCTGTTCCCGGGCACTGATATCGACCCGGCCCTGCGAGGGGGTGTAATTCAGGGCATTGCCGACCAGGTTGGTCAACAGAATCTGGACATCGGCATGTCCGGCCGCCACCCAAAGCGGCCGGTCGTCGACGGATTTAACCAGGCCGAAATCGATCTGACGGGACTCGGCCAGCGGTATCATGTCTTCGATGATGGTTTGCAGTGCTGCGCCAAGGGAAGTCTTCGGCGGGTGCCCAGTGCGGGTTTCCTGCAAGCGGGTGAAGGTGAGTAGTTGATCAAGCAGATTGCGGGTGCGCCGGATGCCCCCGCGCAAGGTTGTCAGCCGCTCCCGGGCTGCTGTGCCGAGAGGGACCGCAGACAGGCGTTCAGCCTGAAGAGAGAGGGCCGTCAAGGGCGTGCGCAATTCATGGGCCGCATCGGCAATAAAACGTCTCTGGAGCGCTACCGATTGAGCCACGCGATCCAGAAGCCGGTTGATGGCGACAACGAAGGGTTCGATTTCCGGAGGCAGATCAGGTTCGTCCACCAGCGCACGGAGTGTCTGATCCTGGCGGTGGTCAAGCCGGTGGGCCATCGCGGTCAGGGGGCGAAACATTTTGCGAATGATGTCGCCCGCCAGCAACACCAGAATGGGCACCAGGATCAGAAAGGGCAACAGGGTCCTGAACGCGCCGTCTCTGGCAATTTCATCGCGGACCGCGGTTCTCTGGCCAACCGCCAATCGTACGCCGGTGTTCAGCGTGGTAACGAAAATCCGGTATGAGTTGTTTTGCAGGGTCAGAGTCTGTATGCCCTCGGGAAGTGTCCCGGGCAGAGCCGGTTTATCCCGGTGGAGTGGGGATTCGGGGCTGAGGCTTTGAACAAACACATGGTCTTCCCACTCTTCATCCGTGCTCGGGCGGTGGTTCGGATCAGTGACAATGAGGTCCGGGTAACGATCAAACATGGCTGCAGTTTGTCTGAGGAAATTATCCTGCAGTTCGTTGGCGTCATTCAGCGCAGAGAAAAATGAGAATGTTCCGGCAACGACCGCTACTGCCACGATTGTCCCCGAGAGCCACACTGACAGCCGGAACTGTAAGGAGCGCTTCACGGTTTTTTCGGGATCATCCATCCCGCACCCCGGATGTTTTTGATGGTGTCTGCGCCCAGCTTCTTCCGCACCGAATGAATCAGGAATTCAACGGCGTTGCTCTCGACTTCTTCCCCCCAGCCGTACAGGCGGTCTTCCAGGGCCGTTCTCGAGAGGATTGCTCCCGGGCGTAACAGTAACGCCTGCACTAGTGAAAACTCGCGGTTCGACAGGCGAACCGGTTCGATCCCCGGAACCTGTGCCTCCCGGGTGGCGGGATCAAGCGAGACATGACCATTGCTCAATACCGGCTCGGCCTGACCATTGCTGCGCCGGAACAGGGCGCGCATTCTGGCCATCAGCTCTGCCAGTTCAAACGGCTTGAGCACATAATCGTCCGCACCTTCATCCAGCCCCGTTACCCGGTCTTCCAGGCGGTCACGCGCCGTAATGATCATGACCGGGACGGTCAGCCGGGCGGCGCGGATGGCACGGAGTACCTCAATACCATCGCGGCCCGGCAAACCCAGGTCGAGCAGCACCATATCATAGTGGTCGGTTGTGACGGCGTTTATGGCATGTCTTCCGTCCAGTACCCAGTCAACCGCACAAGACGCCTCTTTGAGGGTTTCAGCGACTGCCTCACCAATCATGGTGTCGTCCTCAACGACCAGTATCCGCATCGTTCATCCTGTCCGTGCCGGCGAAACCGTAGCCTCGTTCCGCGTCTGAATTGACCTGCCAGTATCATGCCACAGATTACACGGTTCCGGGCGGTGTCAGTCCGTGCTCTCGACGACTGGCGTAGCGGGTTGTTTCCGGGTCACGGTCAGATAGCCGACCAGCCCCACGATGGTGATCAGAAAAATTTCGTTGGTGGCTGTGGCGCCGAGGCCAAGGCCCCCGTTGGCCGGTGGCTGGGACAGCAGATCACCCAGAGACGCTCCCAGAGGGCGGGTCAGCACGTAGGCAATCCAGAATGCCAGTATGGCATTGGCCCGAAACGCATAGTACGCCAGTGTCGTTACCGCAATCAGACCGCCAAACAGGAACAGTGAATACTGGTAGCCAACGCCCATGCCCTCGGCGACAAGGTCGCCTGCAGCCGTACCGAGGGCAAAGGTAAACAGGATGGCCGCCCAGTAAAACAGTTCCCGACGCCGGGTAAAGATGGAGTGAATTGACAAGGTACGCTCAGCCCGATACCAGACCGCAAACGTGATAATCAGCGCCACACTGAAAAAGGCCGAGGAAACCGTCAGCGGCACGCCGAATTGATCCGTCATATTATCGGTCACCAGCGTGCCAAAAACGCTGATAAGCAGTACGGTCGTCCAGTAAAGCCAGGGAATATAGCTTCGCGCCTTGATCTGGGCGAGCAGGGCTGCGATCAGCAGGGCCCCCATGACCAGGGAAGTCCCGCTCAGGCCGAAGCCCATATCAACGTTCAGAAAGTCGGCCGCAGTCTCGCCGACGGTGGTCGACATCATTTTGATAACCCAGAACAGCAGAGTGACTTCAGGGACCTTGCTC
>JASBRL010000148.1 GCA_030149475.1 Marinobacter sp. | reverse complement strand
CTGATGACTGACCGCGCTCTGGCTAACCGCCAGCTCCTCGGCAGCACGGGAAAAACTGTTCAGGCGGGCGACCGCCTCGAACACGGGCAGGGCTTTTAGCGGGGGCAGCTTCATTATCTATAAAACTAATAGTTAGTGAGTAAATATCATTTTATCGGATAAAAAAGCCGCCTTACACTGGTTTTTGATCAGTTTGTCAGTCCAATTCGAGATTGAGATTCGGTCTCACGCAACGTGGTATTGCCCCAGGCCAGAGCTACCAGGGCCTGGGCGACCATTTTTGTCCTGTCAGGATGAGCGCCTCACAATTTTAGCGTGAGATTCGGGCCGTTTTTGTCTCGTTTTGGCTTTTTGTCAGTTTCCTGTCGTGAGCAGGATTTTTCTGACAGTGGCAGTCATAAACAGCATTCACACAAGCCCGATACAGCCTGCACCCATCGAAGCTGGAACCAAAGGAGGTCATCATGTCAGGAAAAACCATCAACAGCGCAATACTGCTGCTAGTGATTGGCAACGCCATGGCTCTGATTTCGGATGTGTTCATCAAGCTTCTGGAGCCAGGAGCGCCGGTTTTCCAGTTCGCCTTCCTGCGCTGCTTCCTTACTCTGCTGATGCTGTTGCCGCTTTGGCAGCAAGTAGACCGCAGCCGACTCTTCGAAGGTCTGGGCGTTCACTTTGTCCGGGCTCATATCCACCTGGCAGGCATTCTGTGCATGGTCGTCGCCCTGGTGAGCTTGCCGCTGGCCACGGCCAATGCGGTGTTCTACGCAGCCCCCATCCTGGTGATGCTGCTCTCAGTGCTGATCTTTCGCGAGCGACTGACATCCCTGAGCCTGTTGGCGGTGGTAAGCGGCTTTGTCGGCATTCTGGTAATACTGCGGCCTGTGGAGCTGGGCTGGGGTGCCCTCGCCGCTCTGGCCTCGGCTCTGACACTGGCCATAAACGCCGTGATGGTGCGCAAGTTGCCCAGTGGTCAGTCCACCGTGCACAAACTGATGCTCAACTACCTTCTGATCCTGCCCGCCAGCTTCGTTCTGATGCTTGCAGAAGGGGCGGCCTGGGACCCGGAAATACTGTTCAGCGCTCTGGGCTCGGCGCTGTTTATTCTGGGTTACAACATCACCGTGCTGCTGGCTTACCGGCAGGTAGACGCGAACCAGGTCACCAGCGCCGAATACACTGGGCTGATCTGGGCGGTACTGATTGGCTGGATAGGCTTCAATGAGATGCCCGATCGCTGGTTCGCGGTGGGCAGTGCCATGATTGTGATGCCGCTGATTCTGGTGGGACTGCGTTCGCGTCGGCGGAGTCGCCGGTTGCTGCGAGCTCAGCCGATGAATGGTTGACGCCCTCGGCCCATAGCGATGCCAGGGAATGACCTGCGCCCATCTGACAGAACCTAAGGAACCTCTGATTAAGTCTATTGACGATTCTGCAAGTGTTGAGAGGCTCAGTGGCAAGGCGCGACTCGCCGGTAATGGCCGACGTCCTTGCCAAGAGTCGTAACGCGGCCAATGAGCCTCTCAACGCTTGCCCGCAGGGGCTCTCCCTGAAAGCCAGAATTGCCAATAGACTTGATCAGAGGTTCCCTAACGCAATTCATCCACGATGGCCAGCATGGCTCGCGCGGCTGGCGTCAGCAATCGGCCACGCAGGCCGATCGCACCAAGCATGCGGCTGACGGCTTCCGTCAGCGGCAAGACCTTCAGAGTCTCATCAATCATGCTGTGCGGCAGCACGCTCCAACCCAGGCCGACGCTGGTCATTACCTTGATGGTTTCCAGGTAATTGGTCGGCATCTGAGGACTCAGGGAAAGGCTGGCCTCCAGGAACAGGCGGCTGACCGCGCGGGTGGTGGAGGTGCCCGCCTCCGGCAGCAGGGCGTTGAAATGCGCCAGATCGGCCAGCGTGGGATTGGCCAGGTCGGCGAGCGGGTGGCCGGGTCCGACGACAAAAGCCATGGGGTCCTGCCATCGAACATGGACTTCAAACCGGCGATCCATTCGATCATCCAGGGTCACGAAGGCCAGTTCGGCCAGGCGTTTGCTCATCTGGTCATAGGCGCTTTCCGAATCCATGAACTGCAGGCCCAGTGTGACCGCTGCGTGCTCCCGGTTGAATCGCCTCAGCCAGGTGGGCAAATGGTGCAGGCCGATGTGGTGGCTGGCGATGAGACCGAGATGGCCCTGAACCGCACCGGGATCGTCCCGCATGGACAGACGGGCGTTGTGGACTTCATCCAGAATCCGTCGGGCGTGAGGCAGAAGGCGAGACCCTGCCTCGGTGATCTGCAGTTGCCGTTGCCCGCGATCGATCAGGCTCACGCCGAGCTGGTGTTCAAGGGTCGCCAGGCGCTTGCTGACGGCAGGCTGGGTGAGGTGCAGTGTTTCTGCGGCCTCGGAGAACGAGCCCTGATCAACGACCGCAATAAACGCTTTGAGGGAATTCGGGTCCATCTTTGTATTCCGTATGGGAATGATACAAATAATAAACATGAATTGATGTTATTCTGCAAGAGGGTATACGATAGCGGTAACGATCACCAGTTATGCTCATTCACTCGCCTGGAGGCGCTTATGGCAGGTAAGACTCTGTACGATAAACTGTGGGACGATCATCTGGTCAAACAGCGGGACGATGGTTCTGCGCTGATCTATATTGATCGTCACCTGTTGCATGAGGTGACCTCTCCCCAGGCCTTTGAGGGTCTTCGTCTGGCGAATCGCAAGCCGTGGCGTCTCGATGCCAATCTGGCGGTGCCGGATCACAACGTTCCGACCACTGACCGTGCCCGCGGGATTGAAGGCATTATCGACCCGGTGTCGCGGATTCAGGTGGAAACCCTCGATGCGAACTGCGACGAATTCGGCATTCTGGAATTCAAAATCAAGGACCAGCGCCAGGGTATCGTGCATGTGATCGGCCCCGAGCAAGGCGCCACTTTGCCCGGCATGACCATTGTCTGTGGTGATTCCCATACCTCGACCCACGGTGCCTTCGGGACGCTGGCTCACGGCATTGGCACCTCGGAAGTCGAACATGTTCTGGCCACCCAGTGCCTGGTCCAGCAGAAAATGAAAAACATGCTGGTCAAGGTCAATGGCACCCTGTCTGCGGGCATTACCGGCAAGGATGTGGTGCTGGCCATTATCGGTCGTATTGGCACCGCCGGTGGTACCGGCTGCGCGATTGAGTTCGGTGGTGAGGCCATCCGCAAGCTGTCCATGGAGGCGCGCATGACCATCTGCAACATGGCCATTGAGGCCGGGGCCCGGGTGGGCATGGTGGCGGTGGACGACACCACCATTGATTACGTACGCGGACGTCCGTTTGCGCCCAAGGGCGAGCAGTGGGATCAGGCGGTTGCCTACTGGAATACCCTTCACAGTGATGACGATGCGGTGTTTGACAAGGTTGTTGAATTTGACGCGGCTGACATCAAGCCACAGGTGACCTGGGGTACGTCGCCGGAGATGGTGGCAGGCGTTGACGGTCAGGTGCCGGACCCGGCACAGGAAGCCGACCCGATCCGCCGCGAGGGGATCGAGCGGGCGCTGAAATACATGGGTCTTAAACCCAATACGAAGATTGCCGACATCCGCCTCGACCGTGTGTTCATCGGCTCCTGCACCAATTCGCGCATTGAGGATCTGCGGGAAGCGGCAGCCGTGGTCAAGGGGCGCAAGGTGTCTCCGACCCTGAAGCAGGCCATGGTTGTGCCAGGCTCGGGTCTGGTCAAGCATCAGGCCGAGCAGGAGGGGCTGGACCGGATTTTCCTGGAGGCCGGCCTTGAATGGCGGGATCCGGGCTGTTCCATGTGTCTGGCGATGAACGCCGA
>JASBRL010000136.1 GCA_030149475.1 Marinobacter sp. | reverse complement strand
GATTTGGTGATCTGCATACCGTTCTTCCCTGACGCCCGGTGTTACTGTTCCCGCACATTTGTTACGAAAGATTGCGGGGTCCTCCGGTGGCGGTCATGTCTCAGCGATGCTTCACAGTCGGAAAAACACGGTGGCAGGCGTCGGTGCTTTGCGCGCTGGCGATCATTTCAGTCAGTGCGTTCGGTGGCAGTCTGGATAGCGATATCGATGCGCTGGCGGCGGATGTGTCTGACCTGAGCGAGAACCTGTTTGATCTCGAACAGTCCATGCTTTTTCCGGCCAATACCCGGGTGGCGGTTTATCTCTCCGTTGCGGATCGGGATGCGTTTGTGCTGGACTCGGTAGAGCTCTCCATCAACGGCAAACCCGCAGTCTCCCACCTTTATACCGATCAGGAACGGCTGGCGTTACGTCAGGGTGCCATACAGCAGTTGTATCTGGGCAATCTGCCCGCAGGCCAGCACAACCTGACCGCCACACTCAATGGTCAGTCTGCGAACGATCATTATGTCCGTCAGCAGCATCACTTCACACTCCGTAAACAGGCAGGCGAAACCCGGGTTCAGCTGGTTGTGGAAACCGGTCAGAAGGGTCAGGCGCCGGATTTTATGCTCAGGGAATGGCAGTAGCGCGTGATGGATATTCGACTACTCCGGGTGCGGCAACGACAACCTGACAGGACTTCAGTGACTCAGAGGCGGTTGCCGGCGGATAGTGTTTTTGCCAAGCGGATCGCCCCGGCATTGACGCTGCTGGCTGTCGCGGTGTGCTCGGTGTCTGTCAGCGCCGCGGCCGCAGCGCTGGAGACCAGTCAACGGGAGCAGTTGGCGCGGTTTGCGCTGGCCGACCGGCAACCATCGCGGGCTCTGTATGACCTTGGGTCCGCTGATTCAGCGGGCGCGCACTATTTGCGTGCCCGTGCCTGGGTACAGACCGGGCGTACCGACGCGGCCGTCAAGGCGTTTGCAACCGTCGCCGAATCCGGCAGGACTCACCGCGGGGATGCCGCCCTGGCACTGGTGAAACTGGCCCTGGCAGCAGGCGATATTGCGAGCGCGGAATCGTATATCGGTACAGCGGTTACGCGATCCGCCGGTCACCGCAAGCAGGAAGCGCTTTACTATGAGGCGGAACTGCAGCGTCGCGCCGGAGAGTCAGACAAGGCTGGGCGCACACTGTCCCGGATGGACAGCGGCTATTGGGCCGCGCTCGGGTATCTTGACCTCGCCGCGGATTACAGCCGGGCCGACCGCGATCCCTCCCGGGCGCTGGTGTCGTTGCGGGTCGCTGAAGCATTGGCGGCAGACGATACGGACACCGCCCGGGCCAGGGCTCTGACCAACGGAATACGACTCCGAGCGGGTGTGCTTGCCTGTCAGCATGGAGATTACACCAAGGCTCTGGGGTTTCTTGAACAGGTGACTCTCGACAGCTATCTGGCACCTCGGGCCCTTTATTTTGCCGGGCTGGCCCATGCGGGGCGCAACAACTACCGGGCAGCGATGCAGGCCTGGCACCGGGCGCGTAAATATTCCCTGGCGTTTCCCGGTGCAGCCGATGCCTGGCTGGGAATGGCCCGTGGCTACGACGAGTCGGGCTACCTGGGGCAGGCGGGTGAAGCCTATCTGGCGGCCAGCTCCGCGTTTGAAAGTGAACAGGTCAGCCTGAACACGTTGATGGACAATGTTCGCCAGACAGGCGCTTATGAGGCTTTGGTCAGATCCGCCCGGCAGGACGATGTCGAGTGGTTTCTGGCCGACAGCCGGACGCTGACTCAGCCGCGTATGGCCTACCTGCTGCATTTCATGGAACAGCCTGACGCGCAGAAGGCCGTGGGACGGGTAGCGGCTCTGGAGCGTTTGGCCCGGGAACTTGAGCGCAAGCAGCATGATATCGGGGTCTTTCTGAAAACACTGGCTGATGTCCGGCATCAGCGGGGGACGGTTAGCGCACAACTCGTCGAATTCGATCGGCAGATAAGGCGCTTGTCCGGTCGCCTCGAGTCGTTGTCCGGCCGTGCCCGTTCAAACCCGGAGGCAGCCAGCCGTCTGCGCCGTGTACAGGGAACGCTCGATAGCCTCGGTCAACAACGGGATGCGCTTGCGCGGACAAGTCAGGGGCAGGCTCCCGGAAGGACCGATCAGCTTTTCCAACGGTTGACCGCGATACAGTCGACTGTCAACGACCAACAGAGGCGTCTTGGGGCGTTACGCAGCCGCGCTGAAGCGGCATTGGACCGGCTTGCGTTGAGTTTCCTGCAGGGCCAATCCCGGCAGATTGCCGATACCCAGGACCGGACCGAGCAGCAGATTGCCCATCTGTATGAGCAACTGGCGTTGTCCGGACTCAGGGAGGGAGGCCGACCGTGAGATGTCAACGCATCCGTCGCTGGATCATCGTGGCTGTTCTGGTCTGCCCGTGGGCCCAGGCGCAGGAATCGTTTCAGGTCAATCTGGCCGAGGACGGCGATACCATTGGCGACATGCGTCCGGTTTTTCTGAAATTCCGCAGTCAGGCTCTGCCGGTCATTTCTCCGCAGGAAGTCGCCAGGCGCTACCTGCGCCTTTTTGACCAGTCCGCGGAGCCTGAAGTCAAAATAGATGCGCTCAATCGTCTGAGCAATCTGCAGGGCGCCGCCGGGGCGAAACTCGATCTGTCGCCCGAGATCGAGCAGCGCCTTTATCGCCAGGTGATCGATAGCTACGACAGGGTCATCAGCCGCGGCTCGTTTCAGGGCCGGGTCGACGAGTTGCTGTACCAGTCTGCCAAAGCCTATGCCTACACCGGGAAGACGGATGAATCGGTCGAGCGCCTGGAACAACTGGTGGACCTGTATCCGGCATCGTCCCTGGCACCCGAAGCCCGGTTCCGGATCGCAGAGTCCCGGTTCGCCAGCGGGCGATTCGGTGAAGCCGAAACCGGATACCAGCAGGTGCTGAGCGACAAAGCAGCGGGCGCCCTCAGGCGCAAGGCCCGATATATGCTGGGTTGGAGCGCCTACAAACAGGGCGCACTGGCCCGGGCGGGTGACCGTTTTATGGCGGTGCTTGACCAGTATGCAGCCGATTCTGACAATTTTCGGCAGGTACCGGCCAGCGCGATCGACATAGTGGACGACACGTTCCGGATTATCGCCCTGATAGCCGCGCAGACAGACGGCGTTTCAAGCTTGCAGGCGTTGCTCGATCGCAACGGACAGAAACCCTGGAACGACCTGTTGTATGACCGGCTGGCTGACTTTTTTGCGGCGCGACAACAGTATCAGCGCAGTGTTGAGGTCTCGAAGGCGTATCTTTCCG
Source organism: Marinobacter sp. (assembly GCA_030149475.1). Lineage (GTDB taxonomy): Bacteria > Pseudomonadota > Gammaproteobacteria > Pseudomonadales > Oleiphilaceae > Marinobacter. The sequence goes on along the minus strand of JASBRL010000136.1, from coordinate 20,505 downwards.
CGGCTCCCTATGGTGCCAGTGCGCCGGAAGTGCGGGCGCAGATTGTTCAGGTCTGGGCGCTCGCTGGCAATGCTGCGCGAATCCGCACAGCCATGGCCGATTATGTCGCGGCATATCGGCCGGCGGAGCGTTTTGATGCGTTAGCCTATGGGGCTCGCGAACGTTGGGCTGATTACACCCGTAAATTGGCTGACCACGCCTACTACCAGGCCACCCACGCCTCTGGCAAAGCTGGCGATCAGCGGGCTGCAGCGTCCTTCCGCACAGCGGCTGACTACTATCAGGCACTGGCCGTTAAAGATCTCGCGGCCGGCTCAATGCACAAGCTTGCCGGTGACGCCTGGCTTCAGGCGGGGGATCGGGCGAGAGCTTTGGATGTATTCGAGCAGGCCGGCTACCATGACCCGCGTTTCGAGGGTGCGGCGGATGCCGCCTGGGCCGGTATCCGGCTACGGACCAGGGAGCTGGACGGAGGACACGCCGGTGAAGACTCACTGGCGGCACTGGTTGAAACAGCGGATCGCTTTGCCGGGCGATATTCCACCGATAACCGGCTGCCAGCACTGCAGGCAGACATGGGTAACCGGTTGCTGGCGGCCGGACTTCATGAGCAGGCCGCCCGGTTTGCCGGCCAGGCTATCGCCCAGCCCCGCGTGACTCCGTCAGACGCCTACAGTGCGTGGCTGGTGCTGGGTCAGGCACGTATGGCCAGCGCAGAGTTCCGATCGGCGGAACAGGCCTGGCGACGGGCACTGGAGCTGGCCGGGCGCGTAAAAGCGTCCGGCACCGAGCGCCAATCGCTGCGTCAGCAACTGGCAACCAGTATCTACCGGCAGGGGGAAGTGGCGATCGCTGACGGTAATGTTGATCAGGCGGTCGCCAACTTCACGCGCATCGCATCCGTCCTGCCGGGCTCCGACATTGCCCGTAAAGGACAGTATGATGCGGCCAATACCCTGTTGAAGGCGGGTCGCTGGCAGTCCGCTGTCAACGCATTGCATCAGTTCCGTGTGGATTATCCGGGCGACACCCTTGCCGCATCAGTCAGTGACAAGCTGGTGCTTGCCTACGAATCATCGGAGCAGCCGGTTCGGGCAGCGGATGAGCTGCTTCGGGCCGCGAGTCCGAAGGATTGGCAAAAGCGGCTGCGGGCGGCGGCATTGTACGATGACGCCGGGCATACAGCGCGTCGTAACCGGATCTATCTGTCGTATCTGACGGCGGCGCCAACGCCCGGCGATGCCAGTGAGCATCGGCGCCAGCAACGTATGCGACGGCAGCTTATCGAGTCCGGGGCCGGCGGCGATGAAATGCGGGCGCAACTGATAGCGCGGGAGCTGGCCAGCGCCTGGCATTCGCCAGTGTCGCTGCAGTCCGCCGCCAACGCGGCGCTGGTGCTGGCCAATGAGGCCAGTGAGCAATTCGCCGCGATCCGGCTGAGGTTACCGCTGAAAGAGTCCCTCGATCGTAAGCAGGCTGCGCTGGACAAAGCGCGCCAACGTTATCACCAGGCGGAAGAGATGGGTAATGATCCCACCCGCTCGGAAGCCCTGTTCCGACGAGCGGAACTGTCGCGGATACTGGCCAGGGACATCGTTGATTCCGAGCAGCCCTCCGGTCTTACCGAGTTGGAACAGAGTCAGTATCAGATGCTGCTGGAGGAGCAGGCCTATCCATTTGAAGATCAGTCGATCAGGATCCATGCCCGCAATCATCGCCAGTTGGCTGATGGCATCTACAACCGGTGGGTACAGCGGAGTATTGATGCCCTGGCAAAACTGTTTCCGGGTCGCTACGCCCGTGAAAGTCACTGGATAAACTGGCGTCAGGAGGGCGGTGATGGGGTGTGACAGAAGGGTTGCACGGGCTGCCCGGCTATTACGGACGCTGTTTCTGATAATGGGGCTTCTGACCGGTTGCAGCCAGGCGCCGGTAAAACCGGAGCCTTCGCCGGACCCGCGCGTCACGCCACCGGCATCAGGCGTGCCCCTGACCGCTGCGCAACAGACGGAGCTCGCCCGTGCTGCTGCGCTGGTGCGCAGCGGCAATCTTGAGGCAGCCGCGCAGTCCCTGAGTGCACTGATCGAGTCACGGCCAGACCGGGGTGATCTCAGGGCGAGAATGGGCTGGATCCGCCAGCAACAGGCACAGACGGACGCGGCCATCAGGCACTATCGGAAGGCCCTTGGCCTCGATCCGGCCAACACCATGGCAATCAACAACCTGGCTCTGTTGCTGCAGCGTCGGGGCCGGTTCGAACAGGCCAGGGCAGTCTTGAAGGCCGGATTGGCGCATGCTGAAGATGCCCCGGAACTTCATTACAACCTGGGGATTCTAGCGGAACTTTATCTGCTTGACCTGAAAACAGCGCTGGCCGAGTACCAGCGCTATCAGCAGCTCAGTGGTGAGAAAAATCACCAGGTTGAGGGCTGGATCGCCGACCTTGAGCGGAGGCTGAAGTAATATGGCAGCACTGCGATTAATGCTCGGCGCAGCATTTTTTGTGGCTTCGGCCAGCGTACAGTCGGCGGATCCGTCGCCGGATGGCAATGTGGCGCCCGGCGCAGAGTACCGGGCGCTGACCGTGACCGGCATCGCGCCCCGAACCAATGATGACGACCCGCGCGTGCTGTACATACTGCCCTGGCAGAGCCCGGCATTGCCCCGTCGCCCACGAACCCGACTCAATGATCGGGCGCCTGAGCTGAAGCAGCCGGTTGATCCGCTCACCCTGGAACGCCATCGCTATTTCCGCAATACGCTGGACCCGGACATAGACGCCGCGGTGCCGCGCCTGTAACCACTGGAGATGATGTATGTTTGACACGATTGTTCGCTTTTTTCAGCAAGGTGGTTCGTTCATGTACCCGATAGCCCTGGTGCTGGCGATCGGGCTGGCCATCGCTCTGGAGCGATTTGTGTACCTGGCGGCTGTTCGTCGCAAAAACCGTCGCGTCTATGAACAGGGCATTCTGCCGTTGTTGCGTAAGCGGGATTACAGCCGGGCCATGCAGGCAGCATCCAGCTCGGACAGCGCCATTGCATCGGTCATGGGGGCGGGTATTTCCCGGCTGCTGAGCCAGCACCGCCGTGAGGAGATCGAATACGCAATGGAAGAAGGGTTGATGGAGGTTTTGCCCCGGCTTGAGAAGCGTACCCAGTATCTTGCCACACTGGCTAATATCTCGACCCTTCTGGGTTTGCTCGGCACTATTATCGGTCTGATCGCGGCGTTCACGGCAGTGGCCAGTGCAGATCCGTCGCAGAAGGCGTCGCTGCTGTCGCAAAGTATCTCCGTGGCGATGAATACCACCGCGTTTGGCCTGATGTCGGCGATCCCTCTGCTGATGTTTCATGCCTTGCTACAGACCCGTACCAACGAGATTGTCGACAGCTTCGAGATGGCCGGTGTCAAATTGCTGAACATCGTCTCCGAACAGGCGGATGCGGCTGGACATTAACGGGGACCGTCGACCATGAGACGCAGACATCGCAGGTTGCCGGGCAATCCGGATCTCGACATTACCGCCTTCATGAACCTGATGATTGTGTTGGTGCCGGTTTTGTTATTGGGGATGGTGTTCAGTCAGATCCACTGGATCAACCTGGATTTTCCAGGCGTGGCTCCCGGCGAAAGCCCGGACCCGGCTACGCTGCAGTTGGTAGTGACCGTGCGTCCGGACGGCCTGAAAGTTGCCGACAGGGCGCGCGGCGGTATCCGGGACCTGCCAGCCGGTAAAGCTGGCCAGGATTATGCGGGGCTGCGGGAAACCCTGAAAGCGATCAAGGCGCGGATGCCGGAAAAAACCAGCGTGATCCTGCAAGTGGCAGGGGACGTGGACTATCAGACGCTGGTGTCGGTGATGGACACGGTACGATCCTACCCTGCGGTGGTCGCCGCGAGCAAAGTGGAGGCCGAACTGTTCCCGGATGTGTCACTGGCCCGTGTCCCGGATGCCGTTGAGTCGTCTGAGACGACAACGGCGGAGCGCGGCTCATGAAAACCTCCCGTCGTGCCCGTCGCAGACAACGGCATTACACCCGGATGCATCGAGCCGGCGGCCTGAACCTGGTCTCGCTGATGGACATATTCACCATTCTCGTGTTCTTCCTGATGGTGAACTCGTCGGAGGTCAAGGTGTTGCAGAATAACCGCGATGTCCCCCTGCCCGTGTCCTCTGCCAGAACACCGGCGGCGGATACGCTGACAATTCAGGTGACGGAGCGGTCAATTCTGGTGCAGGGGCGGGAGGTCGTACGCCTGGACAGGCTCAGTCATGACTGGAAGAGTCTGCCGGCGCTCGCCAGAGAGTTGGCCCATCAGCGCAAGCGTCAGTCAGTGGTGCCGGACACAGGCCTGAAAGTGACGATTCTGGCCGGCGCCAGTACCTCTTACCAACTCCTGCATCGCATCATGGAAACCAGCGTTAATGAAGAGTATCGGCAGGTCCGCCTGGCCGTGGAAGCAAAGCCGGAGGCCAGCCGTGGCTGAGATCAGCCTGCACAGGACATCGTTGCCGTGGTCGGATGAACCGGGCGACATCGCCCGGCTGGCCCTGGCGCTTGGCCTGATGCTGGTGATTTTCATCCCGTTGGCGATCGTGGTCCCGCGCATTCAAATACCGGAGCCGGATCGGGCCGAAATGGAGCGAACGCCGCCGCAATTGGCGCGTTTTCTCGCGCCCCCACCAGAGCCGGTCGTTGAACCGAAGCCGCAAACCGGGCCCGAACTCAAACCAGCACCCGCGCCAGAATCCAGGCCGCAGCCCATGCCCAGACCAGAGCCGAGGCGCGAGCCCGTGACGACCGAACCTCCGCGTGAACCGGTATCTGTGTCAAAACCTCAACCGGAGGCCTTGCCGGCCGTCCGGCAAACAGTGAAAGAAGCCAGGGCAGTGGCGTCACAATCCGGCCTGATGGCGCTGCAGGATCAGTTGTCGGCCATGCGTCAGGAGCACGCGTCCGACAGCCGACCCATGCAGGCAAATGTCGCTGACGAGAGTGCTCCGGTTGAGCCGAAGCCGGTTGCGCAAACGTTGACCAAAGGCAGTGGGGGCGTGGAAAGCCAGGCCGGCCCCGCCCGGTCAGTGGCACTGGCGGACCATGCCGTGCAGTCGGTGGCGGCGCCCCGACCGGTGGCGGCGGCCTCTTCCCGCCCGTCAGCCGGTAAGCCAGGGCCGTCCCAACGTGCCTTGAGCAATATCCGTCGGGTTTTCAGCCAGCAAAAGTCCGCCCTGTATGCCCTGTATAACCGTGAATTGCGTAAGGATCCGACGCTGGCGGGCAGGGTGGTGCTGGAGTTGGTCATCGAGCCGGACGGAACCGTGTCACGGAGCAAGGTTATTGAGTCGGAGCTTGATCGTCCACGCCTTGAGCAGACGATCGCCAATCGGGTTCGGCTGTTCAATTTTGGCCGTGCCAATGTGGAAGCCCGCACCGTGCGTTTTCCGATTGATTTCCTGCCATCGTAGACGGAACGGTCGCCGCCATGACGGCAACCTGCCGGGCGGGGCTCAGTAGTCGATAGTGATGCGGGGTAACTTGGGTCTGGGCAGGCTCATTCTGACGGTGGGCGCGATAATCCGGGCTTCTCCTGTGACCACCTGTTTGCCGTCCTGGTTGGTAACTTCACAGCCGATAACGACCCTCGCTTTGGCTTCCTTGCTGAGCACGGTCAAGCGCACCGTAAGTGTATCATCCAGCATAACCGGCCGGCGAAACGACAGACTTTGCTCCAGATAGATGGTGCCCGGGCCGGGCATCACCGTGGCCAACGCCGCCGAAATCAGCGAACCACTCCACATGCCGTGGGCGATCCGTTCCTTGAACGGGGAGCCGGATGCAAATTCCGCGTCCAGGTGTACCGGATTCACGTCGCCCGAGACGAGGGCAAACAGTATCAGTTCGTCCTCGGTCAGGGTCCGGGAGTAGGTGGCTGTATCGCCTTCCTGGAGTTCGTTGAAAGTAATGTTCTGAAGGGTGTCGAGAGCCTGGTTCATGTTTGCTGTCCTGTTATCCAGGGCTTCTGGCCGGTGAGCATCTTTCGCGGGATCTTGTCCATTACCTGCGATATCGCACGTGCGCTTCGCTCGAAACTACCTCATGGACGACAAAACTGCTATTCTCTGCGCACTTTTCTGGTTGATACTTTAGTCTGGTTGAAATGTTTGGCCAGATACCGTTAGGCCCGGGCTTCCCCGGGACGGTGCGGCCCGTATCAACATAACGCAGAAGTCGGACCCGTTGGCCTGGCAGCCTGTCGGACTTAAGGCTGCCAGAAGCGGGAATCTGACCACAACATGTCGATAATTACAGGTTCCAGGCATAACCGACATACACAGGAGATGATTGATGGATTTTGAACAGTTCTATCAGGACAAGTATCCACCTGGCGTGGCTGGCAGCGTTGACCTGAATCAATACCAGAGCATGGTCGAGGTGTTCGATCAGGCGGTCAAAAAGTACGCGGACCGGCCGGCCTTTTCTGCTGTTGGTGTGACCCTGACCTACCGTGACCTTGATGAGCGTAGCCGCAGCTTCGCGGCCTGGTTGCAGAACAAGACCAATCTCAAGCCCGGGGACCGGATTGCCGTTCAGATGCCCAATCTGACCCAGTACCCGGTGGTGGTGTTTGGTGCCATGCGTGCCGGTTTGATTGTCGTGAACACCAACCCGTTGTATACGACGCGGGAAATGGAGCATCAGTTTAATGATTCCGGCGCCAAGGCGCTGGTTGTGCTGGCCAACATGGCGTCCAATGCTGAAAAGGTGCTGCCGCACACCGGAATTGAGTATGTGATCGTCACCGAAATTGCCGATATGCATTCGCCGCTCAAGCGTAAAATCATGAATGCGGTGGTCAAGCACGTCAAAAAGATGGTTCCTGACTACCGTCTGCCCAAGGCACACAGTCTTCCCTCGGTGCTGAGCGCCGGCGCTCGTGAAAAATTCTCTCCGGTCAGTTGCAAGCAGGACGATATTGCCGTGCTGCAGTATACCGGCGGCACAACCGGGGTGGCGAAAGGCGCCATGCTGACTCACGGCAACCTGGTCGCTAACCTGTTGCAGACCCGGCCGATGATGGAATCGGTGATTGAGGAAGGCAAAGAGGTGATCATCGCTCCGCTTCCGCTTTACCACATCTATTCCTTTACCCTGAACTGCGGCATCATGCTTGAAGCGGGTGCCCACAACGTGCTGATTCCGAACCCCCGCGATATCCCCGGCTTTGTCAAAGAGTTGAAAAATTACAGGTTTACCGGTTTTCTGGGACTGAACACCCTGTTCGTGGCCCTGTGCAATAACGAAGAGTTCAAGGCACTGGATTTCAGCGGCCTGAAACTGACATCCTCCGGGGGGATGGCGCTGACCAGCGACACTGCCAAGTTATGGCAGCGCGTCACGGGCTGTGAAATCAGTGAAGGCTACGGCATGACCGAGACTTCGCCGGTGGTGACCTTTAACCCGCACAGCGCGATTCAACTGGGCACCATCGGTCTGCCGATCTGCAATACAAAGATCAAAACCGTCGACGACGATGGCAATGAAACAGCGTTGGGTGAGCCGGGTGAGCTGTGCGTCAAAGGTCCGCAGGTGATGCGAGGCTACTGGCAGCGCCCTGAAGAAACCCAGAAGTCGTTTACCGAAGACGGCTACCTGCGGACCGGGGATATCGCTCTGATCCAGGAAGACGGCTACGTGCGGATTGTAGACCGGAAGAAAGACATGATCATCGTGTCCGGCTTTAACGTCTATCCGAATGAAATCGAAGATGTGGTTTCCAGCCACCCCAAAGTCACCGAGTGCGCGGCTGTTGGTGTTGACGATAAAAAAAGCGGAGAGGCGGTCAAGGTCTTTCTGGTGGCGTCCTCACCGGATCTGACCGAGGGTGAACTCAAGGAGTTCTGCCGCGAACGGCTGACCGCGTATAAGGTACCCAAGTACTTTGAATTCCGTGATGACCTGCCCAAGACCAATGTGGGCAAGATTCTGCGGCGCGAACTGCGGGACAGCTCTCCAACGTAACGGTACCGAACCCCGTCCGGTGTCCTGCCGGACGTCGTGATCGTCTGAATTGACCCTGCCACGGCGGGGTTTTTTGTTAATGAAGCGCTGATGCATCACCACATTGTAGAATGACGCTGTCGTTTTGCTACGGTGAGCGCTGCAAACAGCGCCGTTGGCATGATCTATCGTCAAGTGAGCAGGATCCAATCTAATTTATGAGCCAGGTTTCCACAGACAGCAGGACACAGCCAGGCAATCCGGTGGTCGCTTTGAAAAGCGTGATGGCTCAGCTCAATGCCTGCAATCAGCAGGAAGCAGCCCGTATCCGTAAACTGATTGCCCGCCGCAAAGGGCAGCCCGACGACGATGACATGGTAAAGATCGGTCGCTGGCTGGATCAGGGGCTTGCCCGTGTTCAGGAGCGACAGGCCCGTCACAAGCCGGCTTCCTATCCGGATGGACTTCCGGTTTCCGAGCGGGTAGAGGATATCCAGCGCGCGATCAATGACCACCAGGTGGTGATTGTTGCCGGCGAGACCGGTTCCGGCAAGACCACGCAGATTCCGAAAATCTGCATGAATGCCGACCGCGGGCTCCGTGGGCTGATCGGGCACACTCAGCCCCGGCGCATTGCCGCCCGGAGTGTTGCGGCCCGTATCGCGGAAGAACTGGGCGAACCGACCGGTGAACGGGTCGGCTTCCAGATCCGCTTTACCGACACGACCACTGATCAGTCGCGCATCAAGGTGATGACCGACGGCATTCTGCTGGCGGAAATACAGCACGACCGGTTTCTCGACCGTTACGACACTTTGATTATCGATGAAGCGCACGAGCGTAGTCTGAACATCGATTTTTTGCTGGGTTATCTACAACAGCTATTGCCCAAACGGCCCGATCTCAAAGTCATCATAACGTCGGCCACCATCGAGGTGGAGCGATTCAGCAAGTTTTTCAATGATGCTCCGGTCATCGAAGTGTCCGGACGAACCTATCCGGTGGACGTGGAATACCGGCCCCTGACCGGCGATGAAGATGACCGGGATCAGGGTTGGGCGGACGGCGTGCTGTCGGTTCTGGAGGAAGTTGAAGCACACGAACGGTCGACCAGACAGCCCCCGGGTGATGTCCTGGTCTTTCTGCCCGGGGAACGGGAGATCCGTAACCTCAGCAAGGGATTACGACACGCGGAGCTGCGCCACACCGAGGTCGTACCCCTGTATTCAAGGCTCAGCAATCAGGAGCAGAACCGGGTCTTTCAGGGCCACAGCGGCCGTCGGATTGTGCTCTCGACGAACGTGGCGGAAACCTCCCTGACCGTGCCCGGTATCCGCTATGTGATTGATACCGGGGTGGCACGGATCAGTCGCTACAGCGTGCGTTCAAAGATCCAGCGCCTGCCGGTGGAGCCGATCTCTCAGGCCAGTGCCAACCAGCGCGCTGGTCGTTGTGGCCGGGTGGCGCCGGGTATCTGTTTTCGTCTGTACGACGAAACCGACTTTCTGAATCGCCCTGAATACACCGACCCTGAAATTCTCCGCACCAATCTGGCATCGGTCATCCTGCAGATGGCCAGTTCCGGCCTGGGCGAGATACGTCGGTTTCCGTTTCTGGAAGCACCGGACAACCGGTTGATTAATGACGGCTACAAGCTGCTTGAGGAACTCAGTGCGGTGGATGAACGTCGTCAGCTTACCTCGCTGGGGCGCACCATGGCGCGGCTGCCGGTCGACCCGCGGCTGGCGAGGATGCTGGTGACCAGTGCCGAACTGGGCAGCCTGTCGGAAACCCTGGTCATCATTGCCGGCCTGAGCGTGCAGGACCCCCGCGACCGGCCGCAGGACAAGCAACAGGCGGCGGATCAGGCCCATGCGCCGTTCAATGACAAGGAGTCGGATTTTGTCACCCTGCTGAATATCTGGGCTTTTTTCGAGGAGCAACGCCAGTCGCTGTCCCAGAATCAGCTCAAGCGGGTGTGTCAGAAGCACTTTCTGTCGTGGATGCGAATGCGGGAGTGGCGGGATGTTCACCGGCAGCTAACACTGATCTGTCGTGACCAGAAGCTGACCCTCAACCGGGAGCCGGCTACCTATGCCAGTCTGCACAAGGCGGTGCTGGCCGGTTTGCTCGGGCAGGTGGCCACCAAACTGGAGAAACGGGAGTACCTGGCAACGCGGAACCGGAAGATTTCAATCTTCCCGGGCTCGAAGGTCGCTAAAACCGCGCCCAAATGGATCGTTGCTGCGGAAATCGTCGAAACCAGCCGGGTGTTCGCCCGGACCGTTGCGAAAATCGAGCCCGAGTGGATCGAGCCTTTGGCGAGGCACGTCGTCAAACACCATTATTTTGAACCTCACTGGGAACAGAAGCGTGCCCAGGTGATGGGTTTTGAAACCGTCACCCTGTATGGCCTCGACATCATCCCCCGCCGCCGCATTGCCTATAACAAGATAGATCCGGCAGAGTGCCGGAGGCTGTTCATACGGCGGGCGCTGGTGGAAGGTGACTTCCAGACCCGGGCACCGTTTATCGAGTCCAACCGCAGCCTGCTGGATTCGGTGGAGGACCTGGAGCGCAGAATCCGCCGGCGCGATCTGCTGGTGGACGAGGAAGAACTGGTCCGGTTCTATGACGAGCGGCTTCCCGAAGACATCATCAGTGGCCGACATTTCGAGCGCTGGTGGAAAGCGCTGAGTCCGGATCAGCTCACGGCACTGGAGCTCACCGAGGCGGACGTGCTTCAGCGGCCCCTGGATAAGGACGCCGTCCGGCAGTATCCGGATCATTTGAACTGGGAAGGCGTAAGCTACCCCCTCAGTTATCAATTCGAACCGACGGGTGAGGATGACGGTGTCACCCTGCAGGTGCCGTTGATGGCGCTCAAGCAGTTGCCTGCCAACCGGCTGGAATGGCTGGTGCCGGGTCTGGTACGGGAAAAATGCATTGCACTGATCAAGGGGCTGCCCAAGTCAGTCAGGCGTCATTTCGTACCGGTCCCGGATTTTGTCGATACGGCTCTGGAGAACATGACGGCCACCAACGAGCCGCTGACCGACAAGCTTGCTGAGCAGTTGAGACGTATGACCGGTGTTCGCATTGATCCTCAGGCCTGGCAGGATGAGACCTTGCCCAATCATCTGCGAATGAACCTGCGTGTGGTGGATGATCGGGGTGAGGCGGTGGCCGAGGGTCGTGATGTGCGCTCCCTCCAGGGCCAGTTGGACGAACACGCCCAGGCGGCACTGGTCCGGACCCACGAGGCCCTGACCCCGGAACAGGCGCCGGTGGAGGCCGCGGACTGGCAATTCGGATCCCTGCCTGAGTCGATCCAGACCGAGCGTGGCGGCCTCTCGGTTACTGTTTACCCGGCTCTTGAAGATCTTGGCGACCGCGTTCGGGAAACCCGCTTTCTGGACCCGCTGAGCGCCAACGATGCCAGCCGCCGCGCCGTGGCCCGGCTAATCATTCACCGACTGGGAAACACCCTCGACGATATCGAGCGTCGCCTGCCTCGCTTCAGGGCTTCCGCTTTGCTGTTTGCCACGGTGGGAAAAGCGCAGGCGCTGCTGGATGATCTCCTGCTGTCGACGGTGATGGATCACTTCCTCGCACAGTCGGTACCAAGGTCGCCGGCCGCGTTCAGCCAGTGCGTTGACGTGGGCAGAGGCGATTTTATCCCGGCCCTGGAAGCGGCCGATGAACGTCTGCACGAGGCATTGCAGGGCCACCACCAGGTTCGCAAGCAGTTGAAAGGCAAGATCAACCTGGCGCTGGCGGCGAGCATGGCGGATCTCAAGTTCCAGATGGAGCAGCTGGTTTATCCGGGTTTTCTGGTCCAGACCCCGACGGAATGGCTGGCGAACTTCCCACGCTATTTTGCCGCGGCCGACATCCGGCTCGAGAAAATGCCCCGGGAAATGGGGCGAGAGCGGGAGTTTCTGCATACCATAGAGCCCCTTTGGAGTCGCTACGCCAAAAAGCAGGAGGAACATGACCGGCAGGGGGTCCGGAACCCCGAGTTAGTTCTGTACCGATGGATGCTGGAGGAGTACCGGGTGTCGTTCTTCGCACAACAATTGGGCACGGCATTAACGGTGTCCGTTAAACGACTGGATCGCCAGTGGGAGTGCGTAACTGACTGGTGGAGCGGTGGCGCCCCGGCAACACGCTGATGAACCATTCATTTCGTCGTGTGGTAGACTTTGGGGCATAACAGATTTGTATTTCAACAACCTGTCGTGGGGTTATGCGTGATTAAAGCCGTCATTAGCGGAACCGGACTGTACACACCGCCAGCAACGATTGATAACGATGAACTCGTCGAGGCGTACAACGCTTACGTTGAGTTATACAACCAGCGCAATGGTGAGGCCATTGAGCAGGGCACTCTGGCCCCATTGCAGCCGTCGTCCGCGGAATTCATCGAGAAGGCCTCAGGCATCAAGCGTCGCCACGTTATTGATCGTGAGGGTATTCTCGACCCTGAGCGCATGTGTCCGCGTATTCCGGAGCGGAGCAACGATGAGCCCTCGGTTCAGTGCGATATGGCAGTGGTGGCCTGCAAAGAGGCCCTCGCCCAGGCCGGTCGGTCTGCGGAGGACGTCGATGCGGTGATTGTCGCCTGCTCCAATCTTCAGCGGGCGTATCCGGCGATCGCCGTTGAAGTGCAGCAGGCAATGGGCATCGCAGGCTTTGCCTATGACATGAACGTTGCATGCAGTTCCGCCACCTTCGGGTTGCAGGCCGCGGCCAACGCCGTCGAAAACGGAACCGCTCGGTCGGTTCTGGTGGTCAGTCCGGAGATCTGCTCCGGACATTTGAACTTCACCGACCGGGACAGCCATTTCATTTTCGGTGATGCGTGCACGGCCATTCTGGTGGAGCGTGAGCAGGACGTGGCCGCCGGTAACGGGTTCGACATTCTCGGCACGCGGCTCAAGACCCAGTTTTCAAACAACATCCGCAACAATTTCGGCTTTCTTAACCGTGGCGATGAAGAGGGCGTTGGTAAACCGGACAAGCTGTTTGTGCAGCAGGGACGCAAAGTGTTCAAGGAAGTATCGCCAATGGTGGCTGAAACCATGTCGTCCCATCTTGAGTCGCTGTCACTGAAAGCAGAGGACCTGCGACGCATGTGGCTGCATCAGGCCAATCTGAACATGAACCAACTGATTGCCCGGCGGGTGTTGGGGCGTGACGCGAACCGGGAAGAAGCGCCGGTTATACTCGATGAGTATGCCAATACCAGTTCAGCCGGATCCATAATCGCTTTTCATCAGTATAAAGAAGACCTGGTATCGGGCGACCTTGGCATTATTTGCTCGTTCGGCGCCGGTTATTCGATTGGCAGCGTCGTGGTCCGGCGCCGATAAAATTAACCGGACCAGACGCCTGGCCCCCTTATTCCGCGGCCACCGCACGGAGTGAGTCGGGCAGGGGAGTTGAGGTATGGGCTTCGCGATCGAACCAGACCAGTTTCGCGTAGCCTTCGCAATACAGCTCACCGGTTTCGTGATCAGTGACTGTATGCCAGTTATCGAGACTGGTATTTCCCGCTTTTCCAACGTATGTTCTCACCACGACCGTCGCTGGGTGATTCAGTTCTTTGCGGAAGGTTGCGCTGGTTTTGATAATGATCGGGCCGGTGGGTTCGCCCTCACCGCCCAAACTCATGGATGCAAGCCAGGTGATCCGGGCTTCCTCGAAAAATCGGAAAAACACAGTGTTGTTGGCATGTCCGAAGGCATCAAGGTCTCCCCACCGAAGCGACATGTGTAGGCTGCTAACAAGGTTGCCATAATCTGAATCTGACATATCGACTCCTGATTGAGCGTTTCGCAAAGACCAATAACAACAAGGCAAGTGCATCGGATGAGACTATTGTCGACGAATGAACCGTGAAGTCAAAAAACTCAGGCTCAAACATGACACTATCATTTTTATCGTCGTCCACGTTCCGCGTCCTGCTGCTGCTGTTGATGTTGTCACCGGCGGTTGGCTGGAGTGAGGAAAAGGCTACGCAGACAAACCCTGCAGACCCCTATGAGGACTGGAACCGCAGCGTGTTCCGTTTCAATACGTTTGTGGACGACTGGTTCCTGCGCCCCGTGGCTCAGGGCTACCGGGCCATCATGCCAACATTTGCGGACCGGGCAGTCACCAATTTTTTCAGTAACCTCACTGAAGTGCGGAATTTCACCAGCAGCGTGCTGCAACTGAAAGCCGAGTCAGCCGTGGTGGCACTGGGACGCTTCGCCTACAACACGGTCTTCGGGTTGGGGGGACTGTTTGACGTGGCCTCGGCGTTTGACTTTCCTGAGCGCGAGGAAGATTTCGGCCAGGTTATGGGTTACTGGGGATTAGGTAGTGGGCCGTACCTGATGCTGCCGTTTCTGGGGCCATCCACGGTTCGGGATTTCGGCGGGTTCGCGTTTGACACTGCGGTCGTGCCCGGAATTACTACCGTTGCGGACGAGCCAGACATCTATTACCTGTATGGACTGAAAGGGATAGACCAGCGCGCTGATCTCATACCGGCGGAAAACTTTATTTCCGGCGACAGGTATACGTTCGTTCGCAACGCCTACCTGCAGCGTCGCGCCTATCTGATCAATGACGGTGGTCCGGTTAAAGACCCGTTTGCACAGGACAATGGCGACGACGTGATGCTGGAGAATTTTTAGCCCGTTTCAGCAGACCGGACAAACCCGGAGTCTCGGCGCTTGTCCGGGAGGTGACTCTGGCGGGAGCGCGTGCCACCGGGTCGACGATGTCGATGATCCGGATGCCTACGAAAACGGCCAAAACCCCGGGGCGCAGCGCCAGTCATCTCAAAGTCCGCGAGGCGAATGGCCAACGATCTGAAACTGTTTTCAGACCAGGGTAATGGCGGAACGCCCCGTTTGCTGTTGATGACAGTCGCAAGATCGTAACGGTATGATTGTGAACCGCGGCTGGCACCTGACTGGATACCCATGTACTACGATTTTTTTGGTTTTCGGGAACCTCCGTTTTCGATTGCTCCGGACCCCCGCTACCTCTATCTGAGCGAGCGCCACAAGGAAGCCTTGGCCCACCTGATGTATGGCGTTCAGGGTCAGGGTGGCTTCATTGTGATCACTGGGGAGGTGGGCACCGGTAAAACCACCATCAGCCGGTGCTTCATCGAGAATGTCCCGGATCATGTCGATATAGCTCTGGTGCTCAACCCCAAACTGTCTGCGCGGGAACTGCTCTCCAGCATCTGCGATGAGCTGGAAATTGCGCACCCGGCCGGTGCAAGCATCAAGCGACTCATTGATCTGATCAACACCGACCTGCTGGCGGCGCATGCAGCCGGTCGGCACAAGGTTCTGATTATCGACGAGGCACAGAACCTGTCGGCTGAAGTACT
The DNA here is from genome assembly GCA_030149475.1 of Marinobacter sp. Lineage (GTDB taxonomy): Bacteria > Pseudomonadota > Gammaproteobacteria > Pseudomonadales > Oleiphilaceae > Marinobacter. Next base: position 5,105 of record JASBRL010000136.1, on the reverse strand, counting down.
CGAGCAGCTCCGGTTGCTTACCAATCTGGAAACGGCCGAAAAGAAACTGCTGCAGATCGTCCTGCTGGGCCAGCCCGAACTGCAGGAGATCCTGGCGCAGCCCGACTTACGCCAGCTCTCACAGCGGGTGACCGCCCGTTACCATCTCGATGCGCTTGATCGCCGCGATTTACCGGGTTATCTGGGGTATCGGGTGAGCGTGGCCGGTCAGCGCAGCGATCTGTTCGCCCCGGCCGCCATCAGCGAGTTGTATCGTCGCAGTGGCGGTGTTCCCCGGCTAATCAACCTGATCAGTGACCGGGCATTGCTTGGCGCTTACACTGAGGGCGAACATCGAGTTGCCCGCCATCACATCCGCTTGGCAAGCCGGGAAGTGCAGGGTGGCAAGGGTTGGCGCCGGCGCGCCCCGCGCCATCGCGGGGGCCCCATCGGGCGGTGGGTTTTGCCGGTGTTAGCGGGCCTTGGCCTCTTGGCCCTGGCTGTTTTTTCTGGTGTGGACCGTGTGGGCATTGATACGGTTGATGAGGTCATCGGTGTGGCGGCCAGTGGACCGGTGGAACGTGTCGATTCGTCAGCCGAGCGGTCACCCGGCACTGCCCGGCGGGCGGACCAGGCCGACAGTGGTCCGGTGGCGGCCCCGGACCCGGACACGGCGGCCTCCGGTGAGCCAGCATCGTTGTCGGGGTCTGCAACACCGGCTTTCAGCCTGGAGGATGATAGCCAGACGCTGGCGGGGGCATTTGCGGTTCTGTTTGGCGCCTGGGGTGTTGACTACGTTGCCGCCAATCACCCGGTTGCGTGCGATTATGCCGAAACCCTGGGGTTACGATGCCTCCACCGGCAGGGTAACTGGCGCAGCATGATCCGGTTGGATCGCCCGGCAATTCTTGAGTTACGCGCCGATGACGGCAACCAGCGTTATGTGACTGTCCTGCATGCCGACGCGTCACAGGCAACCATTGTTGGTGCCAATGGTGAAGCACGTACATTCCCGGTCGGTCAGCTTGAGCAGTACTGGTACGGTGATTATTCGATATTGTGGCGCTTGCCACCGTATTTGTCGCCCCAGCCAGACCGTAGCCAGGGATCGGGGGAAACAGTCTGGTTGAGTGCCCAGTTGATGCAGATGATTGACCGGCTGGCCGACAGCGACCGCGAGCGGTCCCGGCTGGCGAGGCTTAGCCAGGAAGAACAGGTCCGCTGGTATCAGCAACAGCGTGGCCTGGCCAATGATGGAATTGCCGGTACCATGACACTGATTCAGCTTAATGACGACCTCAACCCTGGCGTACCCCGGTTGGCTACGAAGCGGGAGGCAGACTGACGTGTCCTATATCCTTGATGCCTTGCGAAAATCCGAGAGTGAACGTCAGCAGGGCCGTATTCCCGATCTGGGGCAACAGGTTCAACTGATCCACCGGCCGCGTAGGCGTGGAATCCCCGCTGGCGTCTGGGTGGCGTTTGCACTGTGTCTCAATGCGGTGATTGTGGGGGCTATTTTCTGGCCGGATCTATCAGGGTTTGGTGGTGGCTCCGCAGATAACGGCGTCCGGCGGCCCGGAAACATCGAAACCCCGGAGTCGACCGCTCGGAGTGACGCCGATCCGGCGAATCAACCGACAGCCTCCAGCCAAGCAGGTGACACCAGCTTCGAGGCGCCGGGATCTGTTGTCGGCACTAATGGAAAAGCGGCCGACCTTTCGCCGGAGGCCGCCGGTGGCGATGTCATTCAGGGACAGGACCGGCCAACCGTGATCGTGCCATCTGCGAATCGGGCTGCTGAACCGTCAGCCCGGGCCGTGGTGTCCGGTGTTGACCCGGTATCGTCCGAACGTGTTCCTCATCTGGTTGAACTGCCCATGTCCTTTCAGCGGCGTGTGCCAACGCTGATTTTCAACAGTCATGTCTATGCCTCCGATCCGGCGTCTCGGCGGGTCATTATTAATGATCACTACCTGCGTGTCGGTGATACGTTCTCGGGAATTCGCGTCGTCCGCATTACCGAAGACGGGGTTGTGCTGAGCATGGCTGGACAGCGCTTCCGCGTGGGCGTGGTGCGTGACTGGATAAGTCCGCGCTGATGGCCTTGTCTGATCTCACCAAGTCGGCCATTCAGCAGGCCTACCGGGATGTGCTGGCCGGTAAGTCAATTCGGGCCCGCTACGGTCAGCGTCTGATGATTGCGGAAATCGCCCGCTACATTGGTGCCATAACCACCAACGACGGACAACGGACGTCACCGTCGTCCGCCTGCGTGGTAGAGGCCGGTACCGGAACCGGTAAAACGCTGGCCTATCTGGTTGCGGCCATTCCGGTCGCCCGGGCCCTGGGTAAAAAACTGGTGATCTCTACGGCGACGGTGGCGCTGCAGGACCAGATCGTTCACAAGGACCTGCCGGATCTCAAGCAGCACAGCACACTGGAATTCAGCTGGACTCTGGCGAAAGGACGGGGGCGCTACCTGTGTCTGTCGCGTCTGGAGGGGCGCCTGCATGAAGAGGGCATTACCGACAGCGATACCATGCCCTTGTTTCTGGTCGATGAATCAAAAACCGAGACGCCCGGCAGCCGGGAATTTTTTGAGGATATGCTGGCTCGCTACGGTTCACGGGACTGGGACGGTGATCGTGATCACTGGCCGAGCCAGATCCCGGACGATATCTGGCGTCAGGTCACCACCGACCACCGCCAGTGTACCAATCGGCATTGTAGCTACTTTGACAGCTGCGCTTTTTTTGATGCCCGTAAGGGTCTGGACGATGCTGATGTGATTGTGGCGAATCACGACCTGGTGCTGGCAGACCTGGCGCTGGGGGGAGGGGCGATTCTGCCAGAGCCGGAAAACGCCCTGTTCATCTTTGATGAGGCGCACCACCTGCCGGACAAGGCGTTGAACCATTTCGCGGCGTCGGTTCCAGTCAATGCTACCCGGCAATGGCTCAAGCAGTTGTCCCAGGCCCTGGTCAAGTTGCCGCCTTACCTCACACCGGGCACCACCGCCGCTAAAACCGTCGATAAAATCAGCGGCTCCGCCAGGGAACTGGACGGCGTTATTACGCAGGTTTACAACCAGGCCGCAGACAATACCGCGTGGGAATTCAAGGACGAGCGCGGTTCTGCCCAGTGGCGCTATCCGGACGGCACGTTACCCGAAGAGCTGTCGGCGCTTGCGAAGGAAGCCCGGGTCGCCACCGCCGCGTTGGTGAGGCAACTGGGGGTATTGGTGGATGAATTGCAGCGGGCGTTTGATGACAAGCGGGATAACGAGGTAGATCGACAGACTGCTGAAGGCTGGTATCCGGTTATCGCTGGCTTCCACAGCCGCGCAGAAGATCAGCTCAGGCTGTGGGTAGCCTGGACCGAGAACAATCAGCGCAGTGCTGACACCGATGCCGCCGCCGATGACGTCAATGACAAAAAGAATCGCCGGGGCCCGCCGGCCGCCCGGTGGATGGTCCGCCAACGCTGGGACCACAGCGAAGATATAACCCTGTTCAGCAGCCCCGTGCTGGCCGACAGCCTGCTTTACACGCGGCTCTGGTCCCGCGCCTTTGGCTCAATTCTCACCAGCGCCACGTTGACGGCGCTGGGAACATTCGACCGGCTCAGGGCACGGGCCGGGTTACCGGAAACCAGCCGCTATCTGGTGGTACCCAGCTCATTCCGGTACGCCGAAATGGCAACGGTTGAAATACCGGCCATGACTGCACTGCCCACAGAGACCGAGCTGTTTACCGACGCCCTTGTAGAGCGCCTGCCGACGCTCTGGGCGGGCGAGAAATCGACCCTGGTGCTGTTCACGTCACGCCGGCAGATGACCGCCGTTCGCGACCGTCTGGCGCCGGACTATCCCGAGCTGATTACCACCCAGGACGATATGGCCAAGGGTGAGGTGCTTCGCCAGCACCGCGAACGTATAGATGCCGGTCGGATCAGCGTCCTGTTTGGTGTCGCCAGCTTCGCCGAGGGCATCGATTTGCCGGGCACCTATCTGGGGCATGTGGTCATTACGCGGCTACCGTTTTCAGTGCCGGACGACCCGATTGACGCCAGCCTTGCGGAGTGGGTTACCCAGCGGGGCGGCAATCCCTTCATGGAGATCACCGTACCGGATGCCTCCATCAAACTCGTTCAGGCGGTTGGTCGTTTGCTGCGGACCGAGTCTGATACCGGCCGGGTGACGATTCTGGACCGTCGCATCATCAGTCGGCGGTACGGCCAACTACTGCTTGACGCGCTGCCTCCGTTTCGCCGGCTGATTGAGCATTAAGACGAGACCAAACCTTGCGTCAGCAAGCGGACAGGTGTCTGCAAAACACGCTGCCAATACTCCCCGTTAGGGCTCGAACATGGCCATTCATGGCCAGCGGGGAGCTTGAGCCCGCTGGCCAGGGGGCTATAGGCCGGTGACCAGGAGTGAAAGGCAAAACTCCGAACCCGGATCAGATGGCAGGCCCAACTACCAGGCCAAACTCCCAAGCCAAACCCCAACTCCCAAGTCAAACCGCAACTCCCAGATCAAACCCCCTCTCCCCTCCGCGGGAGAGGGTTGGGGAGAGGGGGAGGCGCCAACGGCGCCCGAATGAAATCCGGAGTTTGCCGGCTCCCCCTCTCCCCCGGCCCCTCTCCCGCCAGGGGCGAGGGGGGCTTGAGGCCGCTGGCCAGGAGTAAAAGGCAAAAGTCCGAACCCGGACCAGCTGGCAGGCCCAACTCCCACGTCAAACCCCAACTCCCAGGTCAAACCTCAACTCCCAGACCAACCCCCAACTCCCAGATCAAACCCCCTCGCCCCTCCGCGGGAGAGGGTTGGGGAGAGGGGGAGGCGCCAACGGCGCCCGATCAGATCCAGAGTTTGCCGGCTCCCCCGGAGCCACAGGCCACCTTCCCACCCAAAAACCCCCACCCCCCCCCGCGGGAGTGGGTTGGGGAGCGGGGGAGGCGCCAGCGGCGCCCGTTCAGACCGGGAGTTGCCTGCTCCCCCTCTCCCCCGGCCCCTCTCCCGCCAGGGGCGAGGGGGGCGTACGGCCGGCAGTACGAGTTGTGCCGCCAGAACTTGTGTCAACCAGACTTCCGGCCTGACATGTTACTCAAATTGCCAGTCTGAC